>NZ_BIMR01000081.1 GCF_004306155.1 Cellulomonas biazotea | reverse complement strand
TCGGTGTCCCCGCCGCCGAACTGCTCGTCGCCGTCGCCCATCTCGGTCCCGCCACCGGTCGTGACGTTGCACATCGGCGCCCGGGTGTACCGCACCAACGCGAGCGCGGGGTCGAGACCCCGCGACGCGCGTGCGGCTTGCTCAGCGTCGAAGGCATTGAGGACGTAGGAGGCGCCTTCAGCCTGGGCATTCCAACTGTCGGCGGTCGCGCTCGTCGGGAGGAGCGCGACGGCGAGCAGGCCGAGGACCAGGGCCGGCACCGCTCTCGTGGTCATGGCGTCGCTTCGTCCGACGAGACCTCGCGCATCGACCACGTCGACCCGTCGTAGAAGATCGCCATCTCGACGGCGTAGGAGTTCGGCTCGTCGTCGCGGTCGGTGACGGTCCCGAACTCGTTCTCGACGTGCGACGGAGCCTCGTGGATCGTCAGGTAGGCCGCGAAGTGGCGACCCAGATCGATCTCGGTCGCGGTCGCTGCGGAGATGCTGATGCCTCCACCGACGGTGTGTTCGGAACGCTCCGTCTGGCCCGCCACGTCGTTCTTGACGCTGGTGCAGAAGACGCAGTCCGGGTGGCTTGCGCTCGCGAAGTCGGTGCTGTCGTTGGTCTGGAGGGAGTAGGGGAACAGCCCGACGAAGTACGTGGCGAATGCGACCGCGGCCTCGACTGACGGCTCGCCGTCGAGGAGCGCGGGACGCTCGGGCTTCGCACCGTCGGGGAGGGCGAGCACCTCGCCCGGCACGGTCGGCGTCGGTGTGGGCGTGGGCGATGGCGTGGACGTCGGGGTGGTCGACGGTGAGCCGCTGGGATCAAGTTCGATCGGGGCCGGATCGGGTGTGCAGGCGCACACCGTCGCGACCAGCACCGCTGTGATCGTGGCCGCCCAGAGGCGGCCGGGCCCCCTGCCCTGCGTCGACATGCGCGGAAAACTACCCGAACCGGACATTGCCGGGTGGTGCGTATCCACAGCCGCTTGTCTCCGGCGCCAGCACCACCGGCGGTGCAGGCGTCAGGTGACCGTGATCCGGACCGTGTCATACCCCGTCGCGCCGTCGGGGATCTCGCCCTGCTGCTCGCCGGTCTGCGGGCCGTCGGGGTCGAACGCCCGGACGAACAGCTGGTGCTCGCCGGAGGAGGCGGGCCACGTCCACCGCCACTGCCGCCACGAGTCCACGCCGCCGTCGCCGGCGAGGTCGGCGTCGGTCCACGAGCCCTCGTCGACGCGGACCTGCACGCGGGTGATGCCGCGGTGCTGCGCCCACGCGGTGCCCGCGACGACGACGTCGCCTGCCTCGACGGGCGTCCCCGGGCGGGGCACCTCGATGCGCGACTGCGTCTTGACGGGGCCGCGCTCGGACCAGCCGCGGTCGGTCCAGTAGGCGGTCGCCCGGTCGAACCGGGTGACCTCCAGGTCGACGACCCACTTGGTCGCGGACACGTACCCGTAGAGGCCGGGGACGACCATCCGGACGGGGAAGCCGTGCTCGGGCGGCAGGGGCTCGCCGTCCATCGCGACGGCCAGCAGCGCGTCGCGGTCGTCGGTGAGGACCTCGAGCGGGGTCGACGCGGTGAACCCGTCGACGCTGCGGGACAGCACCATGTCGGCGTCGGCGGTCGGGCGGGCGCGTGCGAGGACCTCGCGGACCGGCAGGCCGAGCCAGCGCTGGTTGCCGACGAGGTCGCCGCCGACGGGGTTGGACACGCACGCGAGCGTCACCCACGCCTCGACGAGGTCGGACGCGAGGAGGTCGTCCCAGGTGAGCACGACCTCCTCCTCGACGAGACCGTGCACGCGCAGCTCCCAGGTCGCGGGGTCGACCTGCGGCACGACGAGCGCGGTGTCGATCCGGTAGAACTCGTCGACCGGTGTCTGCCAGGGCCCGACGCCCGGGGCGTCGACCTGCACGTCGGCGGGGACCGGCGGGGCCGACCGTGCGGGTGCGGGGAGCCGCAGGGTCGCGCGGACGGCCTCGACGCCGCGCCGCGTGGTGGACAGGACCCGCCCGAGGGCGACGCCTGCGATCCCCGCGCCCGCCGCGACGGCGGCCCCGACGAGGAACCCACGACGCGTCGGGCCGGCCGGCGCGGCGGAGACGTCCGCGTCGACGGCGTCCGCGTCGGGGAGGCGGCGCAGCAGGGCCTGCAGCGTGAGGAGCCCCGCGACGGCACCGGCGACGCTCGGCAGTGCGGCGAGCACGCCCGCGTCGGGCCGGCCCATGGCGGCGAGCCCGGCGACGCCCCCGAGGACGACGACGAGCGTCGCGCCCCACGCCCACCGGCGGCGTGCGAGGACCCCGGCGAGCGCGGACAGCGCGGCGAGCACGAGCACGGACCCGGCGGTGAGGACGGCCTTGTCGGCGGTGCCGAAGGTCGACGCGGCCCAGTCCTTGAGCCACGCTGGCGTCGCGTCGACGAAGGCTGCGCCGACGGCGACGAGCGGGTCGGACGACGGGCCGGTGACGAGCGCGGCGAGGGACCCGACGCCGAGGGTGACGGCTCCCGCCGCGAGCCCGGCCAGTGCGGCGAGGCCGTCGAGGCGCCCGAGGCGTCGGGTGCGGGGTGCGCGTCGTGCCGTCGAGGGCCCTGCCACTGTCGCCTCCCGCTCGTCGGGACCTCCGTGGTGCCGGTGGTCCTCGTGGGTCGTTCGTCGTGGAGGTCCCGCCGGATGGGTCGGCGTCGCCGCCCCGGTCGGTGACCGGTCCGGCGGGGACGCCGCCGCGAGTCAGAGCGCGGGCGACCCCAGCGCGGCGGGCACGTGCGTCCCGTGCCCGGCGGCGACGAGCGCGGCGCGGACCTGCTCGGCTGCGGCGTCGAGGTCCGCGGCGGGCACGTCGTGCCGGGCGTTCGCGAAGGTCAGGGACGACTCGTCCCACGCGGGCAGGACGTGCAGGTGCAGGTGCGCGATCTCGAACCCGGCGACGAGCAGCGCGACGCGCGGCGACGACCAGGCGGCCTGCTGCGCCTGCCCGACGACCTGCGCGACGTGCGTGAGGTGCGCGAGGACGTCGGCGGGCGCCTGGGTGATCTCGACGATCTCGGCGCGCGGGACGACCAGGGTGTGCCCGTCGGTGATGGGCGCGATGGTCGTGAACGCGACCGCGACGTCGTCGGCCCAGACGAACCGGCCGGGGATGTCACCGTCGATGATCTGCGTGAACAGGGTGGTCATGACGTCACGCTACGCGCGGGGGAGCGGCCGGGCGTGGTCACGACGCCTTGCTCCCGGCGAGGGCGTCCTTGAGCCGCATGCGTCCACCGGAGTGCAGGACGGCGTTGGCGTACACGCGCCCGGCGAACCAGACGAGCAGCGGGATGAGCGCGATGGACAGCCCGGCGGCCAGCAGGATCTCCCACGTCTCGACGGCGCCGAGCGCGACGCGCACGGGCATGATCATCGGCGCGCAGAACGGCACGAACGACAGCCAGGTGACGAGAGGGTTGTCGGGGTCCCACGGGGTGACGCTGATCGCGATGATGTACGGCACGATCATCAGGGTGATGACGGGCGACGTCACGGAGCCGACGTCCTCCTGCCGGGACACCAGGGCCGCGAGGGCGGCGAGCAGCAGCGCGTACATCGCGAACCCGATGACGAACCACACGAGCGCCCAGGCGGCGGTCGCGCCGAGGTCGAGCGTGCTGGTGCTCAGCAGGCCGAACGCCCACGCGGTCCCGCCGCCCGCGAGGACGACGAGCGCGACCTGACCGAGCCCGATGGTCCCGATGCCGAGGACCTTGCCGGCCATGAGCTGCGACGGGCGCAGGGTCGCGAGCAGCAGCTCGACGACGCGGCTCGTCTTCTCCTCGACGACGCCCTGCGCGACGAGCTGTCCGGCGGTCATGAGGCCGATGAACAGCAGGATCCCGGCCAGGTAGCCGGCGATGACCTGGGCGCCGTCGACCTGCGGCGCGTCGCCCAGCGTCGTGACCTCGGGAGTGGCGCCGGCGACGGCCCCGGCGACCTCGGCGGGGTCGCCGCCCAGGTCGGTCACGGCGCCGGACAGGGCGAGCTGCTGTGCGAGCGACCCGAGCACGGGTTCGAGCGCGGTGGGCACGGAGTCCTGGACGACGACGGTCAGGGTGGGGGTCGTGCCGGTGACGAGCGCGTCGACCTCGCCCGACTCGACGAGCTCCTCGCCCGCGGCCTGGTCCTCCACCTCGCGCGTCTCGACGGTGACGCCCACGGCGGCGGCGGTCGCGACGAGCTGGTCGGACGCCGCGCTCGCGTCGCCGACGACGCCGACGACCTGCGGCTCGGGCTCGCGGTTGCCGAGCAGCCCGGCGACGACGCCGGCGAGGACGACGGCCGCGACGAGCGCCGCGGTCGTCCAGAGGAACCCCTTGGACGTGAGCCGGGTGCTGATCTCGCGCCCGGCGACGAGCCGCACGGCGGCCCAGCGCCCGAGGTCGGAGGACGCGGTGTGGTCGGTGGTCATGCGCGGGCTCCCGCCTGCTCGGGCGCGTCCGCGGTGACGACGTGCCGGTACAGCTCGGTCAGGGTGGGGCGCAGGACCGCGAACTCGCGCACGGGTCCCACGGCCAGGGCGGCGCCGAGGACCTCCTGGTCGACGTCGTCGGGTGCCCCGGGCGTGGCCTCGACGACGACCCGGCCGTCGGCGTCGTGGCCGTCGACCCGCCGGACACCGGGCACGGACCCGAGCCAGCCGCCCGGTGGTGGCCCGTCGACGACCCAGCGCCGGACGCCGGTCGAGCGCAGCTCGTCGATCCCGCCGACGGCGACCATCTCCCCGGCGCGGACGATGCCGACGCGGTCGGAGATCCGCTCGACGAGCTCGAGCTGGTGCGAGGAGAAGATGACGGGCACCCCCGCGGACGCCTGCTCGCGCAGCACGCCGCTCATGACGTCGACCGCGACGGGGTCGAGCCCGGAGAACGGCTCGTCGAGCACGAGGATGTCGGGCCGGTGGACGAGCGCCGCGGCGAGCTGCACGCGCTGCTGGTTGCCGAGCGAGAGCTTGAGCACCTCGTCGTCGCGGCGGGCGGCGACGCCCAGCACCTCGGTCCAGTGCTCCATCGAGGCGCGCGCGGCGCGGCCGTCGAGCCCGTGCAGGCGAGCGAGGTAGACGAGCTGCTCGCCGACCTTCATGCGCGGGTAGAGGCCGCGCTCCTCGGGCATGTACCCGATGCGGCGGCGCACGGCGTGGTCGACGGCGCGGCCGTCCCACGTCACCGTGCCGGAGTCGGCGGCGAGGACGCCGAGCGCGATCCGCATGGTCGTCGACTTGCCGGCGCCGTTGGAGCCGACGAACCCGAAGATCTCGCCGGCGCGGACGTCGAACGTCATGCCGCGCAGCGCCTGGACGCTGCCGTACGACTTGGTCAGGGCGTCGAACGCGAGGGAGGCCACCCCGCGATCCAACCAGACCTGTGCCCTGCCGCAAGGCCTTGCCGCAGGTCCGGCGGCCCTACGACGCGCGTTCGGCCGCCAGCTGCTGCAGCGCGAGGACCGTGTTCCAGTTGCGGGCCGTCCCGACCCGCCCGGCGGCGCGGGACAGCACGTCGAGCGTCAGCTTCGAGCGGCCCTGGCCGTCCGGGTAGTAGGCGTACGTCTCGCGGCCGTGCCACACGACGACCTCGTCGCCGTAGCGGGACGCGTCGAACGTCCGGACGCTCGCGACGTCGGGCACGTCGTCCCAGCAGCACACGACGAGGTGCGCGGGGTCGTCCTTGGCCTGCGCGGGGAACGGCAGCACCCCGACGACCCGGTCCCACTCCGCGGCGGTGCGGGCGACGACGGGGACGTCGAAGCCGAGCTCGTCGGCGAGGCCCTGGGACAGCCCGGCGGCGACGTCGGCGGCCGACGCCCCGGCGGCGGGCACGAGCACGACGTTCCCGCTGTTCGCGTACGTGGCGACCTGCTCGTGCCCGAGACCCTCGGCGACCGCCCGTAGCTGTGCGGCCTTCACGGTCCGGCCGCCGACGTTGACGGCTCTCAGCAGGGCGATCACGGCACTCATGACGTCCACCCTCGCACCCGCGACCCACACGCGCCGCTCTCACACCGCGCCGCCGGCCGCTGTGCGCGAACCGTTCCGCCGAGGTAACGCGCCCGCACCTGTGGACGAAACACGCGGTTCCTACCGTCGGACCACGCCCTCGTCCCTACCCGACGGAGCCCCCCATGAATGCACGTCACCTGGTCGTCGTCGGCGGCGGCATGGTCGCCCAGCGGCTCGTCGAGGCCCTGCGCGACCGCGACACCGCCGGCACCTGGCGGATCACGGTCCTCGCCGAGGAGCCGCGCCGCCCGTACGACCGCGTCGCCCTCACCAGCTACTTCTCCGGCCGCAAGCCCGAGGAGCTCGAGCTCGGCGACGCCGCGCTGTGGGACGACCCGCTCGTCACGCTCGTCCGCGACGACGCCGTCACGGCCGTCGACCGGGAGGCGCGGACGGTCACGGCCGCGTCGGGCCGCTCGTACGCCTACGACCACCTGGTCCTCGCGACCGGCTCGTACGCGTGGGTCCCGCCGACCGAGGGCGCCGACCTGCCGGGGGTGTTCGTCTACCGCACGATCGACGACGTCGCGGCGCTGCGCGGCTACGTCGAGAAGCTCCAGCAGGAGCTCGTCCGCCCGGTGCGCGGCGCGGTCCTCGGCGGCGGCCTGCTCGGCCTGGAGGCCGCCGGCGCGCTGCACGCGCTCGGTGCGCAGGCGACGGTGCTGCAGGTCGGGACGCACCTCATGGACACGCAGCTCGACCTGGGCGGCGGCGAGGCGCTGCGGCGGCTCATCAACCAGATCGGCGTCGGCGTGCGCGTCAACGCGATGACGGTGCGGATCCGCCCGCACCGGCGCGGCGGCGTGGGTCGCCTCGACCTCGCCGACGGCGGGCGCGTCGACGCCGACGTCGTCGTGGTCGCGGCGGGCGTGCGTCCCCGCGACGAGCTCGCCCGGGCTGCGGGCCTGGAGGTCGGGCCGCGCGGCGGGGTCGTCGTCGACGACACGTGCGTCTCGTCGGACCCGGCCGTCTCGGCGGTCGGCGAGGTCGCGTGCATCCAGGGCGCCTGCATCGGCCTGGTCGCGCCCGGGTACGCGATGGCCGAGGTCACCGCCGACCGCCTGCTCGGCGGCGCCGCGGAGTTCCCTGGCGCGGACACGGCCACCAAGCTCAAGCTCGCGGGGGTCGACGTCGCGAGCTTCGGCGACGCGTTCGGCCGCACCGAGAACTCCCTCGAGATCGTCTGGGCGGACCCGCTGGCGGGCGTCTACAAGAAGCTCGTCATGTCGGACGACGCCCGCACGCTGCTCGGCGGCGTGCTGGTCGGCGACGCGTCGGCGTACGCGAGCCTGCGGCCCATGCTCGGCCGCGAGCTGCCCGGCGACCCGGCCGCGTTCCTGCTCCCCGAGGGCGGCGGGGGCGGCGTCCCCGACCTCGAGCTGCCCGACGACGCGGGCGTCTGCTCGTGCAACAACGTGTCCGCGGGCACGATCCGCGGCGCCGTCACCGAGCACGGCTGCACCGACCTGGGCGCGGTCAAGGCGTGCACCAAGGCGGGGACGTCGTGCGGCTCGTGCCTCCCGCTCGTCAAGAAGCTCGTCACGACCGAGCTCGCCAAGCAGGGCATCACCGTGAGCAGCGCGCTGTGCGAGCACTTCGCGCTGTCCCGCGCGCAGCTCTACGACGCCGTCCGCGTCTCCGGCGTCCGGTCCTTCACCGAGGTCGTCGAGCGCTTCGGCACCCGGGCCGAGGGGCGCGGCTGCGACATCTGCAAGCCGGCCGTCGCGTCGATCCTCGCGACGACCGCCCCCGCGCACGTGCTCGAGGGCGAGCGGGCCGCGCTGCAGGACACCAACGACCACGTCATGGCGAACCTGCAGAAGGACGGCTCCTACTCGGTGGTCCCGCGCATCCCCGGCGGCGAGGTCACCCCCGAGGGGCTCATCGCGATCGGCGAGGTCGCGAAGGACTACGGGCTCTACACGAAGATCACCGGCGGCCAGCGCATCGACCTGTTCGGCGCCCGCATCGACCAGCTGCCGCTCATCTGGCAGCGGCTCGTCGACGCCGGGTTCGAGTCGGGCCACGCGTACGGCAAGTCGCTGCGGACCGTGAAGTCGTGCGTCGGCTCGACGTGGTGCCGGTTCGGCGTGCAGGACTCGGTCGCGCTCGCGGTCCTCCTCGAGCTCCGGTACCGGGGCCTGCGCTCGCCGCACAAGCTCAAGATGGGCGTGTCCGGCTGCGCGCGCGAGTGCGCGGAGGCCCGCGGCAAGGACGTCGGCGTGATCGCGACGGACAAGGGCTGGAATGTCTACGTCGGCGGCAACGGCGGCTTCACCCCGAAGCACGCGGTGCTGCTCGCCGAGGACCTGTCGACCGAGGACCTCATCCGCACGATCGACCGGTTCCTCCTCTACTACATCCGCACCGCCGACCGCCTGCAGCGCACGGCCCCGTGGCTGGAGGAGCTCGAGGGCGGCGTCGACGCGCTGCGCGGCGTCGTGCTCGACGACGTGCTCGGCATCGCCGCGGACCTCGACGAGCAGATGGCGCAGCACGTCGTCGAGTACGAGGACGAGTGGCGCGCCACGCTCGACGACCCGGAGAAGCTGCGCCGGTTCGCGTCGTTCGTCAACGCCCCCGAGACCCCCGACCCGTCGCTGGCGTACGTGCCGGAGCGCGGTCAGGCCCGTCCCGCCACCGCCGACGAGCGTGACGCCGCGCTCCGCGGCGAACCCGTCCTCGTCGCCGGCACGACCCTGGAGGTGCGCTCATGACCGTCTCGGAGACCCCGACCCTGCCCGAGCTGCGGCAGACCGGCTGGCAGGCGGTGTGCGCCCTCAAGCACCTGGCTCCCGAGCGGGGGGCGGCCGCGCTGTACGGACCGCACCAGGTGGCCCTGTTCCGGCTCGTCGACGACCGCGTCCTGGCCGTCGCGCAGCACGACCCGTTCAGCGACGCGTACGTCATGTCGCGCGGCATCGTCGGCTCGCGCTGGGTCGACGACGTCGAGGTCCCGACTGTGGCATCCCCCATGTACAAGCAGGTCTTCGACCTCACGACGGGCCGCTGCCTGGACCCCGCCGGCAAGACGCCGGCGCGCGGCCTGGCCGCCGACCTGCGCACCTTCCCGGTGCGGGTCGTGGACGGCGTCGTCGAGGTCGAGATCCCGGAGGACGACGGCCCCGCCGGCCCGGCGGTGTCCGCGTGACGACGATGCTCGGCGTCGAGCTGCGCGGCCGCCGCGTGCTCGTCGTCGGCGGCGGACCCGTCGCCGCGCGGCGGGTGCAGGGGCTGCTCGCCGACGGGGCGAAGCTCGTCGTGGTCGCACCCGCGCTGTGCGAGGTCCTCGCCGACATGCACCGCTGGGGCCTGGTCGAGTGGCGCGCGCGCGAGGTCGAGGCATCCGACCTCGACGGCGCGTGGCTCGTGCACACCGCCACCGGCGACCGGTCCACGGACGACGCGGTCGTCGCGTGGGCCGACGAGCGCCGCACGTTCTGCGTCGACGCCGGCACGGGCACACGCGGCTCCGCGCGGACCCCCGCGACGACCCGGCACGACGAGGTCCTCGTGGGCGTCGTGTCCACCGGCTCGCCCGACCCGCGCCGCACGGCCGCCGTCCGCGACGCGGTCGACGCGCACCTGCGCGAGGGCCGGGTCGACCTGCGTCGTCGCCGCCCGGGCTCCACGGGACGCGTCGTGCTCGTCGGCGGAGGGCCCGGCGACCTGGGGCTCCTGACGATCACCGCGCGCCGCGCGCTCGCGCAGGCCGACGTCGTCGTCACCGACCGCCTCGGACCGGTCGGCGTCGTCGACGAGCTCGCGCCCGACGTCGAGGTCATCGACGTCGGCAAGTCGCCCGGGCACCACCCGGTGCCGCAGCACGAGATCAACCGCATCCTCGTCGAGCAGGCGCAGCGGGGCCGCGTCGTCGTGCGGCTCAAGGGCGGCGACCCGTTCCTGTACGGCCGGGGCGGCGAGGAGGTCGTCGCGTGCCGCGAGGCGGGCGTGCCCGTCGAGGTCGTGCCCGGGGTGTCGAGCGCGCTCGCCGCACCCGTGGCCGCGGGCATCCCGCTCACGCACCGCGGGACCGTCGGCGCCGTGCACGTGATGAACGGCCACGACGGCTGGTCGTCGGCCGCCCTCACGGGCCTGCGCGACGCGTCGTGCACGGTCGTCGTCCTCATGGGCGTCACGGTGCTCCGCGAGCTCGCCGCGCAGGCGGTCGCCGCCGGGGTCGACCCGGCCACGCCCGTCGCGGTCGTCGAGGACGGCACCCTGTCGACCCAGCGGGTCACGCGCGCGCCGCTCGCCGACGTCGCCGACCGCGCCGCCGCCGTGGGGGTCCGCGCGCCCGCGGTGCTGGTCCTCGGGGCGGTCGCCCGCGAGGGCCTGCTCGACGCCCCCGGCGGACCCGGCGTCCCGACGTCCGCCGAGCACGACACAATGGCCCCGTGAGCGAGCCGATCGACCAGACCCTCGCGGGGTGCGTCGTCCTGATCACCGCGGACCGCCGGTCCGCGGAGCTCGCGGCCGCGCTCGGACGCCGGGGCGCGTCGGTCCGGCACGCGCCGGCGCTCGGCATGGTCCCGCACATCGACGACGCGACCCTGCTGGCCGGGACGCGCTCGCTGCTGGCCGACCCGCCCGACACGGTGGTCGTCACGACGGGCATCGGGTTCCGCGGCTGGATCGAGGCGGCCGACGCCGCCGGGCTGGCCGAGCCGCTCGTCGACATGCTGCGCCGCAGCCGGATCGTCGCGCGCGGGCCCAAGGCGCGGGGTGCGATCCAGGCCGCCGGGCTCACGGCCGACTGGGTCGCGGAGTCGGAGACGAGCGCCGAGATCGCCGAGGTGCTGCTCGACGAGGGCGTCGCGGGGCACGACATCGCGGTGCAGCACCACGGCGCGGGCGCCGACGGGCTCGACGAGGCCTTCGCGGCGGCCGGTGCGCGCGTCCGCAGCCTCGTCGTCTACCGCTGGGGACCCCCGCCGGACCCGGCCGTCGTGACGGCGTCGGTGCGGGCCGTCGCGGCGGGAGAGGTCGACGCGGTCGTCTTCACGTCGGCGCCCGGCGCCGCCGCGTGGTGGGAGGCCGCCGAGGCCGAGGGAGTCGCAGACGACATCGTCCACCACTGCCGCGCCGACCGGGTCGTCATGGCGGCGGTCGGGCCCGTGACGGCCAAGCCGCTGCTGGACCGTGGCGTCGAGCCGCTCGTCCCGGACCGCGGACGCCTCGGGTCGCTCGTGCGCACGCTCGTCAGCCACTACGGCGGCATCCAGGCGCTCGCGACCGTCGCGGGGCCGCTGCGGGTCTACCGTGGGGCCGCGGTGCTCGACGGGCACGTCCTGCCCCTCACCCCGAGCGGGCTGGAGGTGCTGCGGCTGCTCGCCGGGGCGCGCGGCTCGGTCGTGCCGCGCGACCAGGTCCTCGCGGTCCTCCCGGGCGACTCGCGGGACCCGCACGCCGCGGAGGTCGCGATCGCGCGGCTGCGCGAGGCGACGGGCAGCAAGGCCCTGATCCGCACGGTGGTCAAGCGCGGCTACCGGCTGGAGCTCGAGGAGGCAGGATGACCAGCGGGTTGCACGCCGACGGCGAGACCCCCACGCCGACGGGGCCCGTGCTCGTCGGCTGCTCGCACGGCACCGACGACCTGCAGGGCCGCGAGGCGATCCGCTCGATCCTCGCCGACGTCGCGGCCACCCGGACCGACCTGCGCGTCCGTGAGGCGTTCGTCGACGTCCAGGTCCCCGAGGTCGCGGCCGTCGTCGCCGACGCGCTCGCCGAGCAGCGCGGGGGAGTCGTCGTCGTCCCGCTGCTGCTGTCGGTCGGGTTCCACGTGAAGGTCGACGTCGCCGCCGCGGTGGACCGTCCCGGTGCCGTCGCCTCGGGGCCGCTCGGTCCCGACCCGCGGCTCGTCGACGTCCTCGTCGACCGCCTGCACGCCGCCGGGCTCGCACCTGGCGACTCCGTGGTGCTCGCTGCCGCGGGCTCGACCGACCCCGCCGGGGCGCTCGCCGTCGAGGCGGTCGCGGCCGGTCTCGCCGACCGGGTCCCGCAGCCCGTGACGATCGGGTACGGGGCCGGCGCGCAGCCGCGCGTGCCCGCCGCGGTCGCCGCCGCGCGCGCCGACCTCGCCGAGGGGGGACGCGTCGTCGTCGCCGCCTACCTGCTGGCGCCCGGGTACTTCTACGACCGCGTCCAGGAGGCGGGCGCGGACGTCGTGTCGGCGCCTCTCGCGCCCGACCCGCGGCTCGCCGAGATCGTGCTCGACCGGTACGACGCGGTCGCCGCGGACGCCCGTCCGCAGGACGTCGCGACGGTCTGAGCCCGCGGGCCACGGCGACGTCGCAGGGCCGCACGACGCGTCCGGACGGTCGGCCACCGTCGGCCCCGCCGGAGCGCGGACACGAGCGAACCAGCAGGTGGACGCGGGGTTGTGCCACGCCGACGGGTCCCCGTAGGAATGCCCGCATGCACAACGACGTGAAGGTCCGGGCCGCGCTGGCGGTCGGTGTGGGAGCGCTCCTCCTCGCCGGCTGCTCGACGGGCGGCGAGCAGACGACCACCCCCGACGACGCCGAGACCGTGTCGGTCGGCCCGTCGCCCTCGATCCGGGAGGCCGACGTCCCGACGTGCCTGCCGCCGGGCACCGCGGCCGCCGCGACCGGCCCCGAGGACGACCCGACGCTCGTCGCGTGGACGGGCTCGGGCACCAAGGGCGTCGTCCTCGCGCCGCAGAACCAGGCGGACGTGTGCCAGTGGGCCGAGCAGATGACGCGCCTCGCGGGTGCGGGCTACCTGGTGGCGTCGTTCTCCTGGTCCGACGACCCCGCGGGGTCGCTCCTGGGCGCGGTCGACGCGCTGCGGTCCGTCGGTGCCGAGCAGGTCGCGCTCGTCGGCGCGTCGAAGGGCGGCACCTTCTCGGCGGCCCTCGCGGACGAGGCGGACGCGGTCGCGGTCGTCGCGCTGGGCCCGCCGGCGACGTTCGACGGGATCGACGCGGCGTCGGAGGCGAGCACGTACGACGGGCCGCTGCTGGTCGTGGCGTCGACCGACGACAGCAGCGTCAGCGTCGACTCGTCGCGCGAGGTGGCGCGGGCCGACGACCCGACGACGTTCATGGAGCTGTCCGGCGGTGCGCACGGCGTCGCGCTGTTCCTGGGGGAGCACCGCAGCCACGTCGAGACGGCCATCGACGGCGTGCTCGCCCAGGGCTTCGGCGGCTGACACGCAGAAGCCCTCCCGGGTGGCCGCCGCGCGTGGCGTCGCCGTTGACGTCATGCACGGCGGCCCCCGGAAGGGCTCGCGGGCCACTGTCTACCAGGTGCGACCGGGCCAGGACGAGCCCGGAAAGCGGACGAATCGGACTCCCGGCCGAACCGTTACCGGTCTGTGACCCCGGTCACGCTCAGGACGCCGGGACGCGTGCCGACACAGGGTCCGCGCGTCCCGTCGCCCGTCGCTCAGAGGTAGCGCAGCGGGTCGAACTCCTCGAGCGGGATGATCCGCAGGCGCGGCAGCTGCACGTTGAACGCGGCGACGTCTGCCTCGAGGTCGAACACCTGCAGCCCGCGCGCCGTCAGTCCCGACAGGGCGGTGCTCGTGAACTCCCGGAAGGCCAGCAGCCCGACACGGCGGTCGCCCGCGTCGACGAGGTTCTCGACCTCGGGCGCGAAGTCGCCGTCGTGGCTCGCGAGCAGGACGTCGCCGCCCCGCTCGGTGATGGCCTCGAGCATGCGCTTGATGCCGATGTCGACGACCTTCTCGTACGACTCGCCCGACAGGGGGATCGGCTGGAAGCCGATCGCCAGCAGGGCCTGCACGAACGACATCGGCAGGTTGCCGTTGGACGCGTTGAGGAAGAACAGCCCCTTGACCGGCTGGCCCCACGCCTGCTGCGCGAACCCCAGCACCCGCTCCCAGCGCGGCCGCTGCTCGGGCGTGGGTCGTCCGCCGAGGATCGACGACCCGAGGGTCGCGTCGATGTTCTCCCCGTCGACGAGCAGGTAGGTGGTGCGGCCGTCGGCCTCGGTGCTCATCGCGTCAGCGTATCGAGGCGGGCACGGCCGGTGCCCGACGCGCGAGGCGCCGGGCACCGGCCGTCGTCGTCCGGCCCGGTCAGGCGACCGAGCAGGGGGTGCCGTTGAGCGCGAAGCCCGTGGGCGTCGCGTTGGTGCCCGTGTGCGAGCCGTTGAACCCGAGCTGGGTGCTGCCGCCCGCGGGGATCGAGCCGTTCCAGGCCGCGTTGCGCAGCGTGACCTGCGCGCCCGACTGCGTGACGGTGGAGCTCCAGGCCTGCGTGACGGTCTGGCCGCTCGGGAAGGTGAAGGTCAGCGCCCACCCGTTGACGGCCGAGGACGACGTGTTCTTCACGCTGACGTTGGCGGTGAAGCCGGTGTTCCACTGGTTGACGCCGTAGGTCACCTGGCAGCCGGCGCCCGGGGGGTTCGTGGGCGTCGGTGTGGGGGTGGTCGGCGTGGGGTTCGGCGTCGTGGGCGTCGGGTTGGGGGTCGTGGGGGTCGGCGTCGGGGTTGCGCCGAACGCCTCGAGGACGGCCGCGTGGGCCGGCTTCTTGGCGTAGCTGTTGTCCCACACCAGGGCGGCGCCCTGGCCCGGGAACGTGTCCGGCACCCACGAGTACTTGTCGGTGATGCCCCAGACGGTCACGCCCTGGCAGCGGGTCACCTGGAGGCAGGCCTGGACGACCTTCTTGTAGTCCGCGGCCTGCGTCGCGAGCTTGGTCGCGTCGGACGGCGTCTGCATGCGGATGTCGAGCTCGGTGATGCGCACGTCGACGCCGAGGTCGGCGAACCGCTGCAGGTTCTGCCGGAGGTCGCCGGGGACCTGCCCGACGATGAGGTGCGCCTGGAAGCCGACGCAGTCGATCGGCACGCCGCGCGCCTTGAAGTCCTTCACGAGGTTGTACATCGACGTGCTCTTCGCGTTGACCGACTCGACGTTGTAGTCGTTGATGCACAGCTGCGCGGTCGGGTCGGCGGCGCGTGCCGCGCGGAACGCGGTCTCGATGTACCCGTCGCCGAGCTTCTGCTGGAACGGCGAGTCCTGGCGTCGCCCGCCGCCGTCCGCGAACGCCTCGTTGACGACGTCCCACGACGTGACCTTGCCCTCGAAGTGGTTCGCGACGTTGGTGACGTGGTTCGTCATCGCGCTCTGCAGGGCCGTGCCGCTGAGGTTGTTCACCCAGCCGGGCAGCTGCGAGTGCCAGACGAGCGTGTGGCCGTACAGCTCCTTGCCGGTGCTGGCCGCGTAGCTCGCGACCTGGTCGCCCGCGCCGTAGCTGAAGCTGTTCTGCGACGGCTCGGTGGCGTCCCACTTCATCGCGTTCTCCGCGACGACGAGGGTGAACTCGGTGTCGGCGATGTTCTTGTACGCCGACTCGGACAGCCGGTTCGGGTCGAGCGCGAAGCCGATGTCCTTGCCGGCCGCGGTGGCGGCCTCCTTCAGGGTCGAGGCGGCCTGCGCGGGGATCGCGACGGCCGCGCCGACCACGAGGGCCGCCGCGGCGGCGGCGACGGTGGTGCGCAGGACGGTGCGGGTGGCGGTGCGCGCGCCGCGGGTCGAGCCGCGGGGCGCAGGAAGGGGTCTGGGCATGGTTTCCTCCTCGTCGAGCCAGTGCCGCGTGCACGATGCTCGTCCCGAGCGCGTCGACGGGAGGTGCTGAATCATTTCGGCATGCCGTGGCCTGCAGTTTCGATAGGTTCACGGTTGCGATAGAGGCGGAGGGGGAGTCGATGGTCGACGGCACGGCGGGACGCCCCGCGAGCACGCGCGAGGCGGCCGAGGCGTGGGAGTCGCTGTTCCGCGCGCAGGTCGCGCTCATGCGGCGTTTCCAGCGCGACGACGTGTGGGACCCCCTGACGATCCGCGAGTACGACGTGCTGTTCACGCTGTCGCGCTGCCCCGACCTCACGGCCCGGCTCAAGGAGCTCGCCGAGGGGAGCCTGCTGACGCAGCCCAGCCTGTCCCGGATGGTCGAGCGGCTCGAGGTGGCCGGCCTGGTCAGCCGTGGACCCGTCGTCGGCGACGCGCGCGGCGTGGCGGTCACCCTGACGCCCGCCGGGCAGCGCATGCAGCGCGACATCGGCCGCCGTCACGTGCGCTCGATCCGCCGCCTCGTCGGGGGCGCGCTCGACGCCGACGAGCTCGACGAGCTGCGCCGCCTGACCGACAAGCTCCGCCTCGCCCAGCCGGACATTCCCGACCCGGAGTGACGTGCGTCGCGGGACCTCGGGCCCATCCGATCCCGCCCTTCGCCAGCGACGATGGACGAGTCGTCCGAGGGGCGGGCGGCGACGCGGAAGGAGCGGGCATGCGAATCCTGGTGACCATCGCCTCGCGGCACGGGGGCACGTGGGGCATCGGCGAGGTCGTCGCGGACACGTTGCGTGAGCGCGGCCACGACGTCGTGATGCGGGCTCCCGAGGACGTCGCCGACCTGGCGGGCATCGACGCGGTCGTGCTCGGCTCCGCCGTGTACGTCGCGCACTGGATGCCGTCCGCGCGCGAGCTGGCGGACCGCCTGGAGGACGAGCTGTCGGCCGTGCCCGTGTGGCTCCTGTCGTCGGGTCTCGCGACCCAGCCCGCGAACGCCGCCAACTCGCCGCACGAGACCGCGGCCCTCATGCACCGGATCGGTGCGCGCGGGCACCGCAGCTTCCACGGCCGCCTCGACCGGTCGGTCCTGTCGTTCACGGAGCGCGCGACGATCTCCGCCGCCCGGGCCCGCGAGGGGGACCACCGCGACATGGTCGCGGTCGCGCACTGGGCGGGTCAGATCGCGGACGCGCTGCTGCCCGTCCCGGCCTGACCTCTCACACCCGGGGATCCGTCCCTCAGGCGGGGGGCTCCGCCTGCGGGTCGCCCGGCAGGGGCGGGTCGACGGACCGCAGAGCGCGCAGCTCGGCGGCGATCGCCGTCGGTGACGGGCGGTCCGCCGGCTCGGTCGCGGTCATCCCCGCGAGCAGCCGGACCCAGTCGCGACCGAGGTCGGCCGGGACGTCGACGGGCCGCAGGAGCCGCGCGAGCGAGCTCGTCAACGGGTCGCCCGGGTACGCGCGCTCGCCCGTGAGGCACTCGAGCAGCACGAGCCCGAGCGAGTAGACGTCGCTGGCGGGTCCGACGTCGCGCCCGAGCGCCTGCTCGGGGCTCTGGTAGCTGGCGGTTCCCGACGAGCTGCGGCGGTCCGACGCCTGCGCGGAGGTCCTGCTGACCGCGATGCCGAAGTCCGCGAGGACGACCGGCAGCCACGGGCCGTCGAGCCGCCCGGTGCGCACGGTCGCGTCGGAGACGAGCACGTTCGACGGCTTGACGTCGCGGTGGACGACGCCGGCGGCGTGCGCGTGCCCGAGCGCGAGGGCGAGCTGGCGGCCGACGTCCGCGGCGAGGCCGCGGGGGAGCGCGCCGTCGACGATCGTGTCGCGGAGCGTGCGTCCCTCGACGAGCTCCATGACGAGGAACGCCACGGGCCCGACGCCGTCGACCTGGTCGGCCCCGACGTCGAGCAGCGCGACGAGGTGAGGGTGCGCGAGGCCTGCGAGGACGCGGGCCTCGGCGGCGTACCGGCGGATCTCCTCGCTGTCGGCCGCGCCGAGGTCGAAGAGCTTGACGGCGACCTCGCGGTCGAGCCGCTGGTCGACCGCCCGGTAGACGGCGCCGGAGCCGCCGCTGCCCAGCGCCTCGGTGAGGCGGTAGCGCCGCCCGAGGGTGGCACCGACCGGGGCGCGGAGGTCGGTCACGTGCACGGCTCGCCCTTCCGGTCGTCGGTGGACGGCCCGGGTGGTCGGGCCGGGTCGTCGGCGGTGCGGTGGGGAACCGCACGCTCGACGGTAGGAGTCGCCCGGGGCGACCGCACGCCGAGCGACGGCTTTCACCGGATCGTGACCACACGGTGATGACAGCCTCTTGCAGGATCATGCAAGCCACTTGCGCTCAGAGCGGCCTGACGTCGCTAGAGTGGGCACATGTCACGGCGACTCGCAGAGGTGGCACGCAAGGTCGGCGTCTCGGAGGCGACGGTCAGCCGCGTGCTCAACGGCAAGCCCGGCGTCTCGGAGCAGACCCGCGAGGCCGTCCTCACGGCGCTCGACGTGCTCGGCTACGAGCGTCCGACGAAGCTGCGCGGCGAGCGTGCCCGGCTCGTCGGGCTCGTGCTCCCCGAGCTGCAGAACCCGATCTTCCCCGCGTTCGCGGAGGTCGTCGGCGGTGCGCTCGCGCAGCAGGGCTTCACGCCCGTGCTGTGCACCCAGACCGCGGGCGGCGTCTCCGAGGCGGACTACGTCGAGCTGCTGCTCGGGCAGCAGGTGTCGGGCATCGTCTTCGCCGGCGGCCACTACGCGCAGCGCGACGCGACGCACGGCCACTACGAGCGCCTGACCGGCCGCAACCTGCCGGTCGTGCTCATCAACGCCTCGATCGAGGAGCTGCCCTTCCCGCGCGTCTCGTGCGACGACCAGGTCGCGATCGAGCAGGCCGTCGGGCACCTCGCGTCGCTCGGGCACACGCGCGTCGGCCTGGTCCTGGGGCCGGTCGACCACGTGCCGTCCGAGCGCAAGCTGCACGCGGCGCAGGTCGCCGCGCAGCGCCTGGGGCTGGAGCTCGGCCCGCAGCAGGTCGTGCGGTCGGCGTACTCGCTCGAGAGCGGGCAGGCCGCCGCGACCCGGCTGCTGCGCGAGGGCGTCACGGGGATCGTGTGCGCGAGCGACCCCCTCGCGCTCGGCGCGATCCGGGCCGCGCGGCGCGCCGGCCTGCGCGTGCCGGACGACGTCTCGGTCGTCGGCTACGACGACTCGGCCTTCATGAACTGCACCGAGCCGCCCCTGACGACGGTGCGCCAGCCCATCGAGCCGATGGGGCGTGCGGCGATCGACCTGCTGGTCAGCCAGATCAACGGCGTGGCCGTGCCGCAGGAGGAGCTCCTGTTCGAGCCCGAGCTCGTCGTGCGCGGGTCGACCGCGCCCGCCCCCGCACAGGCCACGCGCACGGCCTGAGCGGGACCCTCCGCGCGCCCGTCGGCGCCGCGTCGTCCGCGCCCGGACCGTCCGCGGCGCGGTCCCGAACGCGCGCCTCGGTGAGCCACGGCACGTCCCCGTGCACACCCCCGGTCGGGCGCGTGGCTTTCGCGCGCCCTTCGGTCACGCTTCGATAACAGCGCTGTCAATTTCTTGCGTGCATCTCGTCGAGAGATTTAGTGTCTCGACTGCGGGGCTGGTCCGGGAGGGTCCGCCCGCACCGGTCAGACCCGCCCGACGACGCCGTCGGACGACGACGAGAGACGAGACCTGCCGTGACGCTGGCCCAGCCGGAGACCGACCCCACCTGGTGGCGGGACGCGGTCATCTACCAGGTGTACCCGCGCAGCTTCGCCGACGGGAACGGCGACGGTACGGGCGACCTGGCGGGCCTGCGGTCGCGCCTGCCGTACCTGCGCGACCTCGGCGTCGACGCGATCTGGGTGACGCCCTGGTACGTCTCGCCGCTCGCGGACGGCGGCTACGACGTCGCCGACTACCGCGCGATCGACCCCGCGTTCGGCACGCTCGCCGAGGCGGAGGCGCTCGTCGGCGAGGCGCTCGCGCTCGGCATCCGCACGATCATCGACATCGTCCCCAACCACGTGTCCGACCAGCATGCGTGGTTCCGGGCGGCGCTCGCCGCAGGTCCGGGCAGCCCCGAGCGGGAGCGGTTCTGGTTCCACCCCGGCAAGGGCGAGCACGGCGACGTCATCCCGACCAACTGGGTCTCCGACTTCCAGGGCAGCACGTGGACTCGCACGACGAACCCCGACGGCACGCCCGGCGAGTGGTACCTGCACCTGTTCGCCCCGCAGCAGCCCGACCTCAACTGGTCGCACCCCGACGTCCGCGCGGAGTTCGAGGACGTCCTGCGGTTCTGGTTCGACCGCGGCGTCGCGGGCATCCGGATCGACTCGGCCGCGCTGCTCGTCAAGGACGGCGACCTTCCGGAGGTGCCCGAGCAGCCCGGACCGGGGGAGCACCCGCACGTCGACCGGGACGAGATCCACGACGTCTACCGCTCGTGGCGCGCGGTCGCCGACTCCTACGCCGGCACGCGGGTGCTCGTCGGCGAGGTCTGGCTGCAGGACAAGGCGCGGTTCGCGCAGTACCTGCGTCCCGACGAGATGCACACCGCCTTCAACTTCGACTTCATGGCGCGCCCGTGGGACGCGAAGCAGCTGCGCGAGTCGGTCGACGTGACGCTCGCGGCGCACGGGCCGGTCGGTGCGCCCGCGACGTGGGTGCTGTCGAACCACGACGTGACGCGCCCGGTCACCCGGTACGGCCGCGAGGACTCGTCGTTCGCGTTCACGACCAAGCGGTTCGGCACCCCGACCGACCTCGACCTCGGTCGCCGCAGGGCCCGCGCTGCCGCGCTGCTCACCGCGGCGCTGCCCGGCTCGCTGTACGTGTACCAGGGCGACGAGCTCGGGCTGCCCGAGGTCGAGGACCTGCCGCTCGACCTGCTGCAGGACCCCATGCACTTCCGCTCCGAGGGTGTCGACCCCGGGCGCGACGGCTGCCGCGTGCCGCTGCCGTGGTCCGGCCAGGCGGCGCCGTTCGGCTTCAGCCCGGCGCCGGACGAGGCCCGCACCGACGTCGCGGCCGCCGCCGCCGACGCGACGTCCCCGGCGACGTGGCTGCCGCAGCCCGCCGACTGGGCGGCGCTCACCGTCGAGGCGCAGGAGGCCGACCCGGCGTCGACGCTCCGCCTCTACCGCGAGGTGCTGGCCCGCCGCCGGGCAGAGCCCTCGCTCGGCGACGGACCCCTCACGTGGGTCGAGCAGGGGGACGACGTCCTCGCGTTCGCCCGCGGCGACGTGCTGTGCGTCGTCAACCTCGGCACCGACCCGGTGCCGCTGCCCGCCCACACCGACGTCCTGCTCACGAGCGACCCGCTCGAGGCAGGCCTGCTGCCGCGCGACACCGCCGCGTGGCTGCGCATCTGAGCCCACCCGCACCCACCTCGACCCCCGCTGTACCGACCCGCGGCCGACACCCGCCCGCGGCCGCTTCCACGAAGGAGTGACGATGAGGTCCTCGCGCACCACCGCACTGGCGATGGCCGGTGTGCTCTCGATCGGGCTGCTCGCCGCGTGCAGCAGCAACGACGACTCCAGCGACTCGCCGACCGGTGACGGCGGCAAGACGAAGATCACCGTCGCCGGTCTGCTCCCGACCGCCGACGACGCCGCGAAGGAGCAGCTCGCCGACCGCGTCGCGTCGTTCGAGGAGCAGTACCCCGACATCGACGTCGAGACCGAGGACTACGAGTGGAAGGCGTCGACGTTCACGACGCAGCTCGCCGGCGGCACGCTGCCGAACGTCTTCGAGATCCCGCTGACGGACGGCAAGACGCTCATCGAGAACGGCCAGCTCGCGGACATCGACGCGCAGGTCCGCGCGCTGCCGTACGGCGACCAGTTCAACGAGAAGCTCCTGGCCAACGGCCTGGGTGAGGACGGCAAGATCTACGCCGTCCCCGCCAAGTCGATCTACGCGGTCGCGCTGCACTACAACCGCAACCTCTTCGAGCAGGCCGGCCTCGACCCCGACGCCCCGCCGACGACGTGGGACGAGGTCCGCGAGTACGCCAAGACCATCCACGACGCGACCGGCGTCGCGGGCTACGCGACGATGGCGCTCGACAACGCGGGCGGCTGGCAGCTCGCGGCGGGGGCGAACTCCCGCGGCGGTGTCATCGAGACGTTCGACGGCGAGGACTACACGGCGACGCTCGACGACCCGGCGATCGCGGCGCACCTGCAGTGGCTGCACGACCTCAAGTGGGAGGACGGCTCGCTGCTCGACCGCGCCGACCTCGGCTGGGGCGACATCAACACGGAGTTCGCGGCGGGCTCGCTCGCGATGTACACGTCGGGCTCCGACGTCTACAACGCGCTCGTCGAGTCGAACGGCGTCACGGCGGACTGGGGCTACGGCCTCACGGCGATCCCGACGTCCGGTGACGGCGGCGCGCTGACCGGCGGCACGATGGCGGCCGTCACGAAGGACTCGACGGACGCCCAGAAGGACGCGGCCGTGAAGTGGATCGACTGGTGGTACCTGAGCAAGCTGCAGGACCAGGACCAGGCGGTCGCCGACGCGACGACCCGTGCCGAGGCCGACCCGCCGCAGGCCGTCGGCACGCCCGTGCTGCCGATCTTCTCCCAGGAGAACTACGAGCAGTCGATGGAGTGGGTCGCGGACTACGTCAACGTCCCGCTCGAGAACATGACGGGCTACACCGACGTGATGTTCAGCCAGGAGCTCGTGCCCGAGGCGTCCGCCGCGGTGCAGGACCTGTACGCGCAGCTGTTCCCGGTCGTGCAGGCCGTGATCTCCGACGAGAACGCGGACATCGACGCGCTGCTCGCGACGGCGAACGAGGCGGGCCAGTCGGCGATCGACGGCTGACACCCCCCGCGTGCCGCCGGGTGACGGACGACCTCCGCCGCCCGGCGGCAC
>NZ_BIMR01000080.1 GCF_004306155.1 Cellulomonas biazotea | reverse complement strand
GAGCACGGGCTCGCACCCGTCGCGGGGTCGTCGCCGACGGTCGGCGTCGTCGGCTACCTGCTCGGCGGCGGGGTCGGTCCGTTCGCGCGCAGCCACGGGTTCAGCTCCGACCGGCTGCTGGGCGCGACGGTCGTCACGGGCACCGGTGAGGTCGTCGAGGTGAGCGCGGCGGCGCACCCGGACCTGCTGTGGGCGCTGCGGGGCGGCAAGCACGGTCTCGGGGTCGTCACGCAGGTCACCGTCGGGCTGGTCGCGATGCCCGAGCTGTACGCCGGGTCGTGGACGTTCGCCGCGGAGCACGTCGAGGCGGTCGTGCGCGGCTGGCTCGCGTGGACGGCGACCGCCGACCCCGACACCACGACGAGCCTCGCGGTCGCGCGGTTCCCCGACCTGCCCGTCGTCCCGGAGCCGCTGCGCGGACGGACGGTGCTGCACCTGCGGTTCGCGCGGCCCGGCGACGCGGCGACGGGGGAGGCGGTGGCGGCCCCGCTGCGCGCCCTGGCGCCGGTCGTCGCCGACGAGGTCGGGGTGCTGCCGGTGAGCGAGACCGCGCGCATCTTCGCCGACCCGACGGAGCCCGCCGCGAGCTGGGTCGGCGGCGCCCTCCTCACGCATGCCGAGGACGACCTCGCGTCGGCGTGGCTCGCGGCGCTCGGCCCGGACGCGGACCACCCCTTCCTGGCCGTCGAGCTGCGGCACCTCGCGGGTGCGACGTCGCTCGACGTCGACGGCGGGTCGGCGGTCTCCGGGCGGTCGGCGGCGTTCTCGCTCGGGGTGCTCGCCGTGGACCCCCGGGCGTTCGCTGCGGCGCCCGACGCGACGGCCCGGGCGCTCGACGCCCTGCGGCCGTGGCTCGCCGACGAGTCGAACCCGAACCTGTGCGGGGCGCTCGCGCCCCGGTGGCACCCGTGGACGCAGCAGCGGCTCGACGACGTGCGGCACCGCTACGACCCGGACGGGGTGCTGCGGTCGACCGGCCCGACGAACCCGACGAACCCGCTGGCCGGTGGGGAGGAAGGGTGAAGGGTTCCGTGTTCCGCAGCGTCGGCGCGGCACCCGGTGCCAGGCTGCGGGCGGGGTGACGTCCCGCGTCCCGAACTCGCTGGCCGACCGGCCTGCCGACGGGCCAGGATGACCGCTCGACGACACCCGCAGCGTGGACGGGACGGCGCCGCCGCCGCCCGACGACCTGGACGACGCCGCCGCCCGCCCGGCCCGGACGGCGCGCCGCCCGCCCGACCTGGACGGCACCGCCGCCCGACGACCCGGACGGCACCCCCGCCCGACGACAGGGAGAACCGATGACGCTCGACAGCGTGCGCGACACCGCGCCGCTCGCGACTGTGCCCGTCCGCCGGCCCGACGGCCTGCCTGCCCCTGTGCCGGCCGGGCGACCGCGGTCGGGACCGCGGCGGCTGTGGGCGGCGGGTGCGGCCGTGCTGTTCGCCGTCGCGGGCCTGACGGCGTGCTCGCCGACCCCCGCGACGCCGGACGCGGCGGCGAAGGCGCTGGCCGAGGCGGTCCAGTCGGGCGACTTCTCGAAGGTCGTCTTCACGTCCGACTCCGGGGAGACCGGCCCCGCGGAGCAGCTGAGGGCGTCGGTCGTCGAGAGCCTTGCGCCGTGGGAGCCGCAGGTCGAGCTCGAGTCCGTCGCGTCGCCCGACGACGACCCCGACGTCGCGACCGCGACCCTCGCGTTCACCTGGGACGTCGACGAGCGGGACACCGACTGGACGTACACGACGCGCGCCGGCATGACGCGTGACGCGGAGGACCCCGACGTGTGGCGCGTCGCGTGGGCCCCGAGCATGCTCGTCCCCGACCTCACGGCCGTCGAGACGCTGCGCGTGACCCGGGACGCGGCGGCGCGGGGCCGGGTGCTCGGTCAGGGCGGCTTCGTGCTGGTCGAGCCGCGCACGGTGCACCGCGTCGGCGTGGACAAGACGCTCGTCGACGCCGCCGGTCAGGACGCGGCGGCCCGTGCCCTGGCCGCGGCGCTCGAGATGGACGCCGACGCGTACGCGCAGCGCGTCGCGGCCGCGGGCCCGAAGGCGTTCGTCGAGGCGATCGTCGTGCGCGACGGCGACGCGTCGTACGACCTGGGGGCGCTCACGGCGACGCCCGGCGTGCGGTCGGTCGGCGACCTCATCCCGCTGGCCCCGACCCGCCGGTTCGCGCGCCCCATCCTCGGCACGGTCGGCCCTGCGACGGCGGAGATCGTCGAGAAGTCGCAGGGCGCGATCGCCGCGGGCGACCTCACGGGCCTCAGCGGCCTGCAGCGGCAGTACGACGCGCTGCTGCGCGGCAACCCGGGCCTGACCGTCGAGGCGGTCTCGGGCGACGGTGCCGCGGTCCGCCAGCTCTTCCGGGCCGAGCCGACGACGGGCGCGGACCTGGTGACGACGTTCGACGAGCGCCTGCAGGACGGCGCGGAGGAGATCCTCGCGGACGTCGGCCCGGCGAGCGCGATCGTCGCGATCCGCCCGTCGACGGGCGACGTCGTGGCGGCCGCGAGCGGGCCGGGCGGCGAGGGGATGTCCACGGCGACGCTCGGGCAGTACGCGCCGGGGTCGACGTTCAAGGTCGCGAGCGCGCTCGCGCTGCTGCGCTCGGGCCTGACGCCCGACTCGACGGTGTCGTGCCCGCCGACGACGAACGTCGACGGCCGCGAGTTCAAGAACTTCCCCGACTACCCGTCGTCGGCGCTCGGCGAGGTGCCGCTGAGCACCGCGTTCGCGCAGTCGTGCAACACGGCCTTCATCTCGCAGCGCGACGCCGCCCCGCAGGACGCGCTCGTGGACGCCGCAGGGTCGCTCGGCCTGGTGCCGGACGCCGACCTCGGCTTCGCCGGGTTCCTCGGCGCGGTGCCGTCGGACTCGGACGGCACGGACCACGCGGCGTCGATGATCGGTCAGGGCCGCGTCCTCGCGTCCCCGCTCGGCATGGCGACGGTCGCGGCGTCGGTCGCGGCGGGCTCGACGGTGACGCCGCGCCTGGTCGTCGTCGCCGACGGCGGTGACGCGGGTGCGGCCGACGCGACGGCGACGGCGGAGGCGACGACCGGGTCGTCGGACGCGGCGGCGCAGCAGTCGTCCCGCCCGCACGTGCCGCTGACGACCGCGGAGGCGCAGGCGCTGCGGACCCTCATGCTCGGGGTCGTCCAGCAGGGCGGCGCGACGTTCCTCCAGGACGTCCCGGGCGGCGAGGTGCTCGCCAAGACGGGCACCGCGCAGTTCGGCGAGGCCGCCAACCTGCAGAACCACGTGTGGATGATCGCGGTGCAGGGCGACCTGGCCGTGTCGGTGTTCGTCGACGTCGGCGAGTACGGTTCGACGACGGCCGGTCCGCTGCTGGAGGAGTTCCTCCGGCTCGCTGCGGGCTGACCGGGGACGTCCTCGGTCATCGCTCGCGCGTCGGGCCGCACGATCGACACGACGGAGGACCGATGACGGACCGCTCGCTGGCTGTGCTGCTGCCCCGGGACCTGCCCGCAGGACGGGTGCGGGAGTTCGTGCTCCGCGCGGAGGAGCTGGGCTTCGACGAGCTGTGGGTCGTCGAGGACTGCTTCTTCCGCGGCGGCGTCGCGCAGGCGGCGGCCGTGCTCGCGTGGACCGAGCGGATCCGTGTCGGCATCGGCATCCTGCCGGCGGCCGTGCGGGACGCGGCGTTCACGGCGATGGAGGCGGCGACCCTCGCGGAGCTGTTCCCGGGCCGCGTCGACGTCGGCATCGGGCACGGCATGCCCATGTGGATGCGGCAGGTCGGCCGGTGGCCGTCGAGCCCGCTGACGATGCTCGAGGAGCACCTCACGGCGGTGCGCGCGATCGTGCACGGCGAGCGCGTCGACGTCGACGGCCGCTACGTCCACCTGGACGCGGTCCAGCTCGAGGCACCGCCCGCGCACCCCCCGCGCATCCTGGCGGGCGTGCGCGGGCCGAAGTCGCTCGCGGTGTCGGGCCGGGTCGCCGACGGCACGGTCCTCGCCGAGCCGGTCACCCCCGAGTACCTGCGGCAGGCGCTCGAGCACGTCGCGCCGACGCGCGAGCACCGGGTCGTCGCATACTGCGTCGCGGCGGTCGACGACGACGCGGACGCCGCCCGTCGTCTGGCACGCCCCGCGCTGGCGTGGGTGGGGGAGCCCGACTGGGTGCCGCACATCGCGCCGCTGCCGTACGCGGACGAGTTCGCGGCGCTGCGGGCGACGGTCGGCTCGCCCGACGAGTTCGCGGAGGTCCTGCCCGATGCGTGGGTCGACGACCTGGCGATCGTCGGTCCGCCCGCGGCCGCGCGTGCCCGCCTGGACGCCCTGTTCGACGCGGGGCTGTCGTCGGCGGTGCTGTTCCCGATCGGCCCGGACCCCGTGGCCGCGCTGGACTCGCTCGCGCGCCTGCGCTGACCGTCGTGGTGGAATGACGAGGCGGTCGCCCGGCCCTCCCGGGGGTCGGCGCCGCACCTCGACCGTGCCGTGCCGTGGACCGGCCTGCGCCCGGAAACCGCCGTGCCCGAACCCGCCGTGCCCCGCACCTGCCGTGCCCCCGAACCGTGAGGATCGACCGCGATGACGCCGTCCGCCGCCCCCGCCGCCCCGGGCTGGATCCGCCCCCTCGGCCGCACCGGCCTGCAGGTGTCCGCCGTGTGCCTGGGCGGGGGACCGCTCGGCAGCATGCCGGACCTGTTCGGGCGCGACGTGCCCGCGGACGAGGGCGTCGAGACGGTCCTCGCGGCGCTCGACAGCCCCATCCGGTTCGTCGACACGTCGAACGGGTACAGCGACGGGGAGAGCGAGCGCCGGATCGGCGAGGCGCTGCGCCGCGTCGGCGGCCTGCCGGCGGGCGTCACGGTGGCGACGAAGGTCGACCCGCGCGACGGCGACTACTCGGGCGACCGGGTGCGTGCGTCGGTCGCGGAGAGCCGTGAGCGCCTCGGCCTGGACGTCCTGCCGCTCGTCCACCTGCACGACCCGGAGTTCTGGTCGTTCGACGAGCTCAGCGCACCGGGCGGCGCGGTCGACGCGCTGGTCGCGCTGCGCGAGCAGGGCGAGGTCGGCGCGATCGGCCTCGCGGGCGGCCGCACGCAGGAGATCGCGCGGTACCTCGCGCTCGGCGTGTTCGACGTCCTGCTGGTCCACAACCGCTGGACGCTGCTCGACCGCTCGGCGGGCGCGCTGCTCGACGAGGCGGAGCGGCAGGGCATGGGCATCCTCAACGCGGCCGTGCACGGCGGCGGGATCCTCGCGAAGCAGGAGGGCGGCCCCACGACGTACGGGTACCGGCCTGCGCCGCCGGAGGTGCTGGACGCCGCCGAGGCGATGCGCCGGGTGTGCGCCGAGCACGGCACGGACATCGCGACGGCCGCCCTGCAGTTCTCCGTCCGCGACCCGCGGATCGGGGCGACGATCGTCGGGATGAGCCGGCCGCAGCGCGTCGCGCAGACCGTCGCGGCGGCGCAGGCGGACCTGCCGGAGGAGATCTGGCCCGCGCTCGAGGCGCTGCTGCCGCCCGCCCGGACCTGGCTCGACGCCGAGTGAGCGACGCCGACGCCGCCGCAGGCGGTCCGGGGTTCGACCTGCTCGGTGCCCTGGAGGTGGGCCTGTCCGCGCGGGGCTTCACGCGCGGCGGCCCGGTGTTCCGCGGGCGGTCGGGCGACGTCGCGATGGTCGTGCGGTGCGAGCCGCAGTCGCGGGTCGACCGGATCCGGACGATCACCGTCGAGTGCACGCCCGCCGAGGGGGAGTCGACCGCGGCCGACCGGTTCGTGCACCAGTACAGCCAGGCCGCGGCGGCGCTCGGGTGGCGCGGCGGGTACACCGCGCAGACCCCGGGCTGGCCGCAGGTGCTGGTCGACGACTTCGAGCGCCTGACGCTGCCGTTCGTCGACCGCGCCACGTCGGTCCGGGCCGTCTGCGAGCTCGTCCTCGACGGCGAGATCCCGCCGTCGGACGGCCGCGACCCGCTGCTGGCCCGCGTCACCGACCCGTACGCGGCCGCGCAGCGGTTCGGCTGGCCGGACGTCGCGTCCCGGGCCGTCGAGGTGGCCGAGGGGCTCGACCTCGACTGGCACGGGTACGAGGCGTTCCGGAAGTGGGCCGACTACTACGCGGTCGACGTCCGGCTGCGGCGCCCCCCGTTCAGCCTGCGGCACTCGATCGACCGCTTCCTGCCCCTGTCGCAGCGCCGGTACGCCTGACGGCGGCGTCGGGCGCGCGTCGCGCGGGTTACGGTCGACGCATGAGCCGGGTCGTGGTCACGGGTGGCAGCGGGAAGCTGGGTCGGGCGGTCGTCGAGGACCTCGCCGCCCACGGGTACGACGTCGTCAACGTCGACGTGGCGCCGCCCCCGCCGGGTCAGCCGGCGCTGTTCACGCGCGTCGACCTCACCGACCTGGGCCAGGTCACCGAGGCACTGACGGGCATCGACGACCGCTACCAGGGGGTCGACGCCGTCGTGCACCTGGCGGCGATCCCGGCCCCGGGCCTGATCCCGAGCGGCGCGACGTTCGCGAACAACGTCGTGAGCACCCACCACGTCTTCGCGGCGGCCCGTCGCGCGGGGATCCGCAACGTCGTCTGGGCGTCGAGCGAGACGGTCCTCGGCCTGCCGTTCGACACCCCGCCGCCGTACGCGCCGGTCGACGAGGAGTACCCGGTCCGCCCGGAGAGCACGTACTCGCTCGGCAAGGCCGTCGAGGAGGAGATGGCACGCCACTTCACGCGCTGGGACCCGGCGGCCAAGCTGATCGGGCTGCGGTTCTCGAACGTCATGGTCGACGAGGACTACCGGGCGTTCCCGCGGTTCACGGCGCAGGAGCGGCGCTGGAACCTGTGGGGCTACATCGACGCCCGCGACGGTGCGCAGGCCGTGCGGCTCGCCCTGGAGAGCGACCTGACGGGCTTCGAGGCGTTCATCATCGCCGCCCCCGACACGGTGCTCGACACCCCGTCCGCGGACCTCCTGGCCGACCAGTTCCCGGACGTCCCGCTGCGCCGCCCGGTCGAGGGCCGCGAGACGCTGCTGTCGATCGACAAGGCCCGCCGCCTCCTCGGCTACGCCCCGACCCACACGTGGCGCTCCCGCCTCCCGGGCGCGGAGGCCTGACGCCCCTCAGCCGAACCGCCCGCCGAGGTCGTCAGCTCGTGCCGAGTTCGCTGGTTGGAGCTGACGACCTCGACCGCGGGTGACGACCTCGACGGGGCGACGGGTCATGGGCGGGCGGGGCGGCCGTACGTGAGGCGGCGGAGGAGGACCTCGAACGGGCCGCGGCGGCCGGTGCGGTCCAGGGCGACGGCGATCATGACCGTCACGAGCCACACGCCGACCGCCAGCGCGGCCGCCTGCGCGGTGCCGATCCGGCCGCCCAGGCCGAGCCCCCACGCGCTGAGCAGCGGCGCGAACATGAGGGACTGCAGCAGGTAGCTCGTGAGCGACCGCTCGCCGACGGCGGTCACGGCACGGACCGCCGGGTGGACGTCGCGGCGGTCGTGCCAGACGGCGGCCAGCCAGCCGAACAGGCAGACGTAGCCGAGGCCGACGACGACGCCGGACAGGACGTGCACGAGCTCCAGCACCGTGGCGGCGGTCGGTGACGGGTGCCAGACCTGGGCGACGGCGAGCGCGAACGGGAGGTTGGCGACGACGTTGACGACGGCGCCGACGACCGCGACCTGCCCGAGGCGCCGGCGGTGATCCCACGGCCGGGACAGCCACCCGGCGCGGGCGAGCAGGATGCCGAGGACGACCTGCGGGACGAAGAACAGCAGGACGACGGAGACGGTCATGGCGAGCCCGGACGACATGAGCCGCTCTGCGACGGACGCGAGGTAGGACGTCGGCGGGGCGCCGCCGGCCATGAGCTCGGGGTCGACGAGCAGCAGCGCGGCGGTGCCGCCGGCGGTCGCGAGGAGGCTCGCGACGGCGAACCAGATCCACAGGGTGACCCGTGACCGGTGCAGGAACGCGAGCGCGACCAGCCCGGTCACGCCGTACGCGGCGAGGATGTCGCCGCCGAACAGCAGGGCCGCGTGCAGGACGCCGAGCACGACGAGCCAGGCGCTGCGCCGCGCGAGGACGCGCCGGACGCGGCGGCGGTCGGCGCCGCGGGCGGCGAGCCGGGCGGCCATGGTCGCGAGCCCGAAGCCGTAGAGGATCGCGAACATCGGCCGCGAGCGGTCGTCGACGAAGAACGCGGTGAGTCCGTCGACCGCGTGGTCGAGGGTGGTCCCACCGACGGGCCGGGCGCCGACCTCCTCGAAGCCGCCCGCTGCCCACAGGTACCCCCACACGTTCGCGAGCGCGATGAACAGCAGGAGGATGCCGCGCGCGAGGTCGGGGGCGAGCGACCGTGCCTCGGGGCGAGGCGGGGCGGTGGGGCCGGGCGCGGCGACCGGCGTCGGGGTCGTCAGGGTGCCGGTGGCGTCGGTCGTCATGTCGTCGAACCTCGGGACGGTGCGGGAGCGGCGGACATCCGGCAGCCCCCCGAGGTGTCCCTGAGGACGACCCCCGAGCGGGATCGTCCGGAGGTCGGACGCGGTCGTCGGTCCATCGGTGGACACCTCAGTCCTCGTGGCGCCAGCGCAGCGCCGCGTAGCAGACGAGGAACCCGGTGGCGCCGATCTCCAGGACGGAGAACCACAGGTAGAACCACGTGGGGCCGCCGCCGACGAACAGGGAGCCGACCTGCACGACGGTCATGATCGTGCCGCCCACGACCGTGCCCCAGCGGGCGACGGGGTGGGGTGCGACGCGGGACAGCAGGACCATCGTGATCGGGATGGTCATGAGCAGCGCGGCGCCGAGCAGGAACGTCTGGGTGAGGGCGATGCCGTTGATCTCGCCGGTCAGGATCGCGGCGAGGTCCTCGGTGTGGAAGAGCCCGAGGACGTCGCAGTACAGGTAGCACAGGACGGCGAAGAGCCAGAGGGACGACACGAGGGTGCGCGGGCTGACGCGCGGGGTAGGTGTGCCGGTGGTCGTCGGGGGTGTGGCAAGGGCGGTCATGGGGTCCTCCAGGTGCGGGTGCGGACGTCGCCGGGAATCAGCCGTCGTCGGCGAGACTTACGACGTAAGACTTACGGCGTAAGGGGACCGTACAGCGTAAGATCGGCATGTCACAAGGGGGTCCGATGTCCACGCAGCCCGTCCGTGAGGCCCTGAGCCTCGACCGCGTCGTCCGTGCCGCCGTCGCGATCGCCGACCAGGACGGCCTCGGCGCCGTCACGATGCGCCGCGTCGCGACCGACCTGCAGTGCGAGGCGATGTCGCTCTACCACCACGTCCCGAGCAAGGACGCGCTGCTCGCCGCCCTCGCCGACGAGGCGACGCGGCGCGTCATCGACGCCACCGCGGGCCTCGACGCCGACTCCTGGCGCGACGCCGTCCGCCGCCGCTGCCTCGCCGCGCGCGACGTCATGCTCCGCCACCCCTGGGCCCCCGGGCTGCTCGCCGCCCAGACCACCACGCCGCCGTCGGCCTGGCGCGTCTTCGAGCAGCTCGTCGGCACGCTGCACGACGCCGGCTTCGACGACGACCTCGCCCACCGCACGATCCACGCCCTCGGCTCGATGGTCCTCGGCTTCAGCACCGAGCTCTTCGAGCCCGACGCCACGGACGCCGCCGCGTCCACGATGCCCGACGCCGACGCCCTCGCCGTCATGGCCGAGCACATGCCGCACCTCGCGCGGATGGCCGCGAGCGTCGTGCACGAGGTCGACGGCGCCCTCAGCGTGTGCGACACCCAGGCCGAGTTCGAGTTCACGCTCGGCCTGGTCCTCGACGGACTCGAACGGCAGCGCCTGGCCCGCGCCGGCGCCTGACGAGTCGCCCGGAGCGGGGCGAGGACGGCGACGCGGTCCAGCGGCCGCCAGGCCCGCACTCCCGTCCGCAGATCAGCGGGAACGCGGGCGCGCGCCGGACCGGAGGTATCAGGGACGACCGTGCGCGGCCCCTCTGGGAGATGCGGCACCCGCCGCACCCCCGGCCCGGGCCACCCGCCCGCCGCGTCCCCTGGAGAGCCCCGCCATGGCCGCCGTCCCGTTCGCGTTCCTCGTCCACCCGCGTGCGCGGGTCTCCGACGACCTGGCCCGCGTGTGGCGGCCCCTCGGGCGGATCCCCGAGCGCACCGCCGAGCGTGCGGTGCGCCGCCTGCCGCTGCGGCCGTTCACCATGGCGCGCGTCCACCTGCCCGACGTCGCCCCCGACCCCGTCGGCCGGGTCGTCCTCGTGCCGTTCGGCGCGCGGCACATGCTCGAGGCGCCGCACGCCGCGCGTGCCCGCGTCGAGCAGGCCGTCGACCACGCGGCCCGCCGCGGTGCGGGGATCGTCGGGCTCGGCGCGCTCACCGCGACCGTGACGACCGGGGGCTCGACGCTCGTCGGGCGCACCGACATCGGCGTGACCAACGGCAACGCCTACACCGCGGCCGTCGTCGAGGACCAGCTCCGCGACGTCCTGGCCGCCGCCCCGCACCGTGCGCGACGCGTCGCGGTCGTCGGGGCGACCGGCAGCGTCGGGACGACCCTGGTCCGCCTGCTCGCCCGGGACCGCGCGGTCGAGCACCTCACGCTCGTCGCGCGCGCCGGCGGCCGGCTGGGCGCGCTCGCGGGGGAGGTCTGCCGCCGCGTCCCGACGACCGTGTCGACCGACCTGCGCGACGTCCGGGAGTGCGACGTCGTCGTGCTGCTCACCGCGTCGGCGGACGCCCTGCTGTGCGCCGAGCACCTCGCGCCCGGCGCGGTCGTCGTCGACGCGACGCAGCCGCGCAACACCTCGCCCGACCTGGTCGTCGAGCGTCCCGACGTGACCGTCCTCGACGGCGGCGTCGTGGCGGTGCCGGGCCTGCGGCTGCGCGGCGGCGACATCGGCCAGCCTCCCGGGCGGACGTACGGCTGCTTCGCCGAGACCGCCCTGCTGGCCCTGTCCGGCCACACGGGCCACTTCTCGATCGGCGTCCCGACGCTCGACCAGGTGGATCACCTGCGCTCGCTCACCCGCCGCTTCGCCGCGCTCGGGTTCCGGGCGGCGGCGCCGACCAGCTTCGGCCGGCCGGTCGACGTGGACGGCGCGCAGGACGCGGTCACCACGCACGACGCCGTCACGCACGCCGTCACGCACGACGCCGTCACGCACGACGCCGTCACGCACGCCGTCACGCACGACGCCGTCACGTCGACGGGCGTCCTGACCTCCGGCGCGACCTCGCAGGACGCCGCTCCCGCGCGCGACGAGGCGCTCGTGGCTGCCGGGGTCGCGGCGTGACCGCGGCCCGTCCCCGCCGGGTCGTCCTGCTCGGCGGCGGGTACGTGACGCTGCACGCGTACGGCGCGCTGGTCCGCCGGGTGCGCGGGATGCTGCGGGACGGCGCGGTCGAGATCGTCGTCGTCTCCGACAACCCGGTGCACAACTTCCACGGCTTCACGGGCGAGGTCGTGTCGGGCCTGCTGCCCGCGACGCTCACGCAGACGCCGCTCGCGGAGGCGATGCCGCTCGCGACGGTCGTGCACGCCCGGGTCGAGCACGTCGACCTCGGCGCCCGCACGGTGACGTACCGCCCGGCCGACGGGATGGGGACGGTGTCGACGACGTACGACGCGCTGGTCCTCGGCACGGGTGCGGGCGAGCCGGTGGGCGATGTCGACGGGCTCCCGGGCCGCGGTCTGACGCTGCGGCACCCGGGTGGTCTGGAGGCGCTCGCCGCTCGGGCGTCGGCGGCGGACGCCGACCCGGACCCGGTGGTGGTCGTCGGCGGTGGCCTGGCGGGTGTGGAGCTCGCTGCGGCGCTCGCCGACCGCAGCGGCGGCCGGCCGGGTCGCGTCGTGCTGGTGCACCGGGGCGAGCGCGTGGTGCCCGCGCTGCACGCCCGCAGCCCGCGGCTGGCCCGGCGCTGCGAGCGGGAGCTCGCCCGGCTCGGCGTCGACGTGCGGACGGGGGTCGGGGCAGTCGCCGTGGACGATGACGGGGTCGACCTGTCCGACGGCACGCGGGTCCGCACCCGGACGGTGCTTGCGACGACGGGCCAGCGCCCGGTCCGGATCCCGGGCACCGAGCCCCTGGCCCGTGACGAGCGGGGCCGGCTGCGCACCCTGCCCGACCTGACGGTCCGCGACGGCGTGTGGGCCGCGGGCGACGCGGCGCGCGTCGTCCACCCGCGCACGCTCGAGCCGGTCCCGGCGAACGCGCTGTGGGCGATCAAGGCCGGTGACCAGGTCGGCCGGAACGTCGCGCTCGCCCTGCAGAGCAGGCCCGGGTCGTCGTTCCGGTACCTGGGTCTCGGTCAGGGGGCGGCGTTCGGCGTGGGCCACGGTGTCGCGGAGGTCTGGGGCGTCGGACTGACGGGCGTCGTGGCGTGGGTGCTGCGGCTCGGCTTCTTCCTGCGCTTCATGCCGTCGCGCCGCCGTGCGCTGGCGATCCCGCGCGAGCTGGTCCGGCGACACGCGGAACGCCGTGGCCGGGTGCCCGAGCCTGTCTACAACGTTGCACGAACGCCGATCTGACGCTACGGTCACGGGACCCCTCTACAACGTTGGAGAACGTCGTGACGAGCGCCATCCCGAACCCGATCGTCCTGCAGCGCGCCGACCCCTGCGTGCTCCGCCACGACGGCCGCTACTACTTCACCGGCTCGCACCCTGCCTATGACCGGATCGTCCTGCGCTCCGCCGAGCGTCTCGAGGACCTGCAGACCGCCGACGAGGCCGTCATCTGGGAGCGGCACGCCGACGGCCCGCAGTCGCACCTCATCTGGGCGCCCGAGCTCCACCGCGTCGACGGCGCCTGGTACGTCTACTACGCCGCCGCGCCCGACGCGACGGGCCGCGCCGACGCCCCCGGTGCCGCCGCGACGTTCAACCACCGCGTCTTTGTGCTGGAGAACACCAGCGACGACCCGTTCGCCCCCACCTGGGTCGAGCGCGGTCAGGTCGACACCGGGTGGGAGTCGTTCGCGCTCGACGCGACGTCGTTCGTGCACGACGGCACGCAGTACCTCGTCTGGGCGCAGCAGGACGTGACGATCCGCGGGCACTCCAACCTGTACATCGCGCCCATGGCGAACCCCTGGACCCTCGCCGGCCCGGCCGTGCTGCTGACCCGGCCCGAGCACGACTGGGAGGTCGCCGGGTTCTGGGTCAACGAGGGCCCGTCCGTCCTCGTGCACGACGGCCGCGTGCTGCTCACCTACTCCGGCGCGGCGACCGGCCCCGAGTACGCGATGGGCCTGCTCACCGCGTCCGCCGACGCCGACCTGCTCGACCCCGCGTCGTGGACCAAGAACGCCGACCCGGTGTTCGTCAGCCACCCCGAGCACGGGCAGTACGGGCCGGGCCACAACTCGTTCACGACCACGCCCGACGGCGACGTCGTGCTCGTCTACCACGCCCGCACGTACACCGAGATCGTCGGCGACCCGCTCTGGGACCCGAACCGGCACGCGCGCGCGCAGGTGCTGCCGTTCGACGCCGACGGCAACCCTGTCTGGGGCGTCCCCGTCCCCGACGAGCGCCCCGTGCCGACGTCGACCGAGGTGCTCGACCCCGCGGGCCTGCCCCGAGTGCCGGAGGCCGCGCCGGTCGCCTGACCTGCGCCCACGAACGACCCGCGCCACGAACGACGACGGGACCGGGAGGCGTCGAACGCTCCCGGTCCCGTCGTGGTTCGTGCGGCGGGCCCTCCCGGGCCCGGAGGTCTCAGAGGACCTGCGAGACCGCCGGGATCATGTCCTTGATCGTGCGGCCGTTCGTCCGGCCGCCGATCGCCGTCATGCTCCAGCCCGAGCCGACGCGCGACACCTTCGCCATGATCTGCGCGGTGTGCGGGCCCGACCCCGACAGGTCGTAGCGGGCGACCTCCTGGCCGGTGGTCTCGTCGATCAGGCGGCAGAACGCGTTCTCGATCGAGGAGAACGACTCGCCCGAATAGCTGTTCACGACGAACACGAGGGTCTGCACGGCCGGGCTCACCGCCGCGAGCGCCACGCGGATCGACTCGTCGTCGCCGTCGCCCGCCCCCGTGCGGTTGTCGCCCGTGTGCTGCACGGAGCCGTCCTTGCTGGTCAGCTGCCGGAACCACACCTGGTCGACGAGCGTGCCCGACGCGTCGAACAGCAGCGCCGAGGCGTCGAGGTCGACCGCCTTCTCCTTCGCGCGGCCGAACAGCCCCTTGACCTTGATGGCGTCCCAGCCGAGGCCCATGCGGACCTGCGTGAGCGTGCCGCCGTCCGACTTCGTGAGGGAGACGGACTGGCCCTTGGTGAGGTTCACGGACACGAGGTGGCGCCTTTCGTCGGGGTCGTTCGGGTGGATCAGGTCGAGCGGGTCCGGCCGGCCGGGCCGGTCGGACCCGTCAGGCCCGGGTGGTTCAGGAGCCCGAGGACGTCAGCGCCGGCTCTCGGTCGCCCTCCGACGACGTGCCGGCCCGGGAGCCCTCACGGCGGTTGCGGATGACCGACGCGGCGAACGCGGCGCCGATGAACGCGACGCCCACGAGGCCGGTGATGATCTCGTCGACGTGCGTGCCGATGCTGATGAGCAGGATCGCGGCCAGCGCACCGATGGCCCAGTGCGCGCCGTGCTCCAGGTACACGTACTCGTTGAGCGTGCCCTTGCGGACCAGGAAGACCGTGATGGACCGCACGAACATCGCGCCGATGAAGCCGAGGCCCAGGGCGATGATGATCGGGTCGGGCGTGATCGCGAACGCGCCGATGACGCCGTCGAACGAGAACGACGCGTCGAGGACCTCGAGGTAGAGGAACAGGAAGAAGCCCGCCTTGCCGGTGGCCTTCGCGAGCTCCGTCGGGCCGCCGGACTTCGCCTTCGCGGCGACGGCGTCCGCGTCGGCCGCGGCGTCCTCGCTCTCCTCGGGCAGGTTGAACAGCGAGCCGAGGCCGTTGACGGCGATGTACGTGATCATGCCGAGCACGCCGGAGACCATGACGATCGCCGGGTCGTCGGCCAGCAGCTCGGCGGCGAGGACCAGGGCGATGCCACCGACGACGACCGGGAGCTGGTCGAGCTTGCCGATGCGGGCGAGCGGCTTCTCCAGCCACGACAGCCACGTGATCTCGCGGTCCTCGAACACGAAGTCGAGGAACAGCATGAGCAGGAACATGCCGCCGAACGCCGCGATCTGCGGGTGCGCCTCGTTGAGGAGGTACCCGTAGGTGCCCGGGTCGTGCGGGTCGCCCTTCTCCATCGCGAGCGAGATCGCCTCGACCGGGTTGAGGTTCGCCGTGATCCCCACGATGAGCAGCGGGAACACCAGGCGCATGCCGAAGACGGCGATCGCGATGCCGACGGTGAGGAAGATCCGCTGCCAGAACGGGCTCATCCTCTCCAGGACCTTCGCGTTGACGACCGCGTTGTCGAAGGAGAGCGACACCTCGAGCACGCCGAGGATCAGGCAGAGGACGAACGCCGACCAGCCGCCGTAGAAGAAGGCGACGACGAGCGACACGATCGTGACGGCGATCGACCAGCCGAAGATGCGGAAGAACACGGGACTCTCGATCTCGTGAAGAGGGTCGCGCCGGGACGGGCGCGGGTGACGGGAAGGCCGACCGCAGTCTAGGAGCGACCGCGGCCGGCCGTGACCCGGATCAACCGATCTGGACGCCGTAGTCGCGCGCGATGCCCGCCAGCCCGGAGTCGTACCCCTGGCCGACGGCACGGAACTTCCACTCGGCGCCGTACCGGTAGACCTCGCCGAAGATCATCGCCGTCTCGGTCGACGCGTCCTCCGACAGGTCGTAGCGGGCGATCTCCTCGTTGTCGGAGGCGTTGACCACCCGGATGAACGCGTTGCGGACCTGGCCGAAGCTCTGCCGCCGCGCCTCCGCGTCGTAGATCGAGACGGGGAAGACGATCTTGTCGACCTGGGCGGGGACCGCCGGCAGGTCGAGCAGGAGCGCCTCGTCGTCGCCGTCGCCCTCACCGGTGCGGTTGTCGCCGGTGTGCGTGACGGACCCGTCGGGGCTGGTGAGGTTGTTGTAGAAGACGAAGTGCGCGTCGGACAGCACGCGGCCGCCCGCGTCGACGAGCAGCGCGCTGGCGTCGAGGTCGAAGCCCTGTCCGCTCGTCGTCCGGGCGTCCCACCCGAGGCCGATCAGCGCCTTCGTCAGGTTCGGCGCCTCCTTCGTCAGGGAGACGTTGCCGCCCTTGGCGAGGGAGACACCCATCAGATGTTGACGCCGAAGTCGCGCGCGATGCCCGCGAGACCCGACGCGTAGCCCTGGCCGACCGCGCGGAACTTCCACTCGGCGCCGTTGCGGTACAGCTCGCCGAAGACCATCGCGGTCTCCGTCGAGGCGTCCTCGGACAGGTCGTAGCGGGCGAGCTCGACGCCGTCGGCCTGGTTGACGACGCGGATGAACGCGTTGCGCACCTGGCCGAACGTCTGCCCGCGGCTGTCGGCGTCGTAGATCGAGACGGGGAAGACGATCTTGTCGGCCTCGGCGGGGACCGCCGCGAGGTCGACCTTGACCTGCTCGTCGTCGCCGTCGCCGGCACCCGTGAGGTTGTCGCCCAGGTGCTGGACCGAGCCGTCGGCGCTCGTCAGGTTGTTGAAGAAGACGAAGTGCTTGTCCGTCAGGACCTTGCCGTCGGTGCCGACGACGATGGCGGACGCGTCGAGGTCGAAGTCGTCGCCCGTCGTCGTCCGCAGGTCCCAGCCGAGACCGACGACCACGGCCGTCAGTCCGGGCGCTGCCTTCGTCAGGCTGACGTTCCCGCCCTTGCTGAGGCTGACTGCCACGTGCTCCTCCTTCGCGGACCGGGCAGGAGCCGTTCTCCCGCCCGTCGGACGACCCAACGGCCGGGGCCCGGCCTTGGTTCCGGTCGATGCTATCCACGGCCCGCGCCCGGGGGCGTCCGGCTGGGGGTGGACGTACGCCCACGGGGGAAGGTTCCCCCGGACGGGCACACCGCGGCCGTGCGCGCTCTACAGTCGTCACGTGCCCGGCGGCGCCGGTGCACACGCCCGACACGCCCCGCTGGAGGTCTTCCCATGTCCGAGCTCGACCTGGGGGCGACGCCGACCGCCGCTCCCGCCGCCGCCGCGGCGCCCGCGTCCGGTGCGCTCGTCCTCACGCCGCCCGCCCCGGTGGTCGTGGTCAAGGAGGAGCAGGCGGCGTCGGCCGTGCCCCTGGAGGACGGCAAGCAGGTCGAGCTGCGCGCGAAGGCGAACGCGTTCGTCGCGGAGCTCACGGCCATCGACGCGAAGTCGCCCGCGTTCAGCCAGAAGGTCGCGTCGATCACGTCGATGGGCGAGCAGGACATGCGGGCCGCCGCGTCGGTGTCGAGCCGCATGCTCGACCGTCCCGCCGCGATCGCCAAGGGCAAGAACACCGGCGACGCGCAGACGCGGGTCGCGAACACCCTCGTCGACCTGCGCACCACGGTCACCGACCTCGACCCGAACCGCGCCGACCTCACGGGTGCCAAGAAGGTCCTCAAGTGGCTGCCGGGCGGCTCGAAGATCGACGCCTACTTCGCGCGGTACCAGTCCGCGCAGTCGCATCTCGACGCGATCATCAAGGCCCTCGGCTCCGGCCAGGACGAGCTCCGCAAGGACAACGCCGCGATCGAGACCGAGAAGGCGAACCTGTGGGCCGCGATGGGCCGCCTCGCCGAGTACAACACGCTCGCGTCCGCCCTCGACGACGCGCTCGTCGAGAAGATCGCGCAGCTCGAGGCCGCCGGGCGGCAGGAGGACGCCGACGCGGTCCGCGCCGACGCGCTGTTCCCCGTGCGCCAGCGCCGCCAGGACTTCATGACCCAGATGGCCGTGTCCGTGCAGGGCTACATGGCGCTCGACCTGGTCCGCCGCAACAACATCGAGCTCATCAAGGGCGTCGACCGCGCCCAGACGACGACCGTCGCCGCGCTGCGGACCGCCGTCATCGTCGCGCAGGCGCTGTCCCGGCAGAAGCTCGTGCTCGACCAGATCACCGCGCTCAACACCGTCACGTCGAACCTCATCGAGTCGACGTCCGAGCAGCTGAAGATCCAGGGCGCCGCGATCAACCAGCAGGCGTCCGAGGCCACGCTCGACGTCGCGAAGCTGCAGGCCGCGTTCGACAACGTCTTCCAGACGATGGACGCGCTCGACACCTTCCGCGCGCAGGCCGTCGACTCCATGGCGCAGACCGTCACCGCCCTCGAGGGCCAGATCCAGCGCGCCCAGCCCTACCTGGAGCGCACCCGCCAGCGTGAGCTCAACGGCTGACACCGGCGGTCGCGCCCGAGGGTTCTGGCGACGGCTGCGGGACCGGGACGAGCCGTCCCCGGCCGCGCAGCCGTCGCCGCCCGCCGCGAGCGGCGACAGCCCCGAGGAGCTGCGGCGCGCCGTCGCCGAGCTCGTCCGGTTCGTCAACGCCCGCTCCGGGGACCTGCCGCCCGCGGCGGTCGTCAACGCCCGCCGGCTCACCGACCTGCTGCGGGAGGTCGTCGACACCTCCGAGGTCCGCCCGCTCGACGTGTACGCCGTGATGTCCGTCCAGGGCACCGCGACGGACTACCTGCCGACGACCCTGCGCGGCTACCTCGCCGTCGACGAGGCCCTGCGCGACGTGCCCCGCGGCTCCGGGCATACCCCGACCCAGGCGCTCCTGATCCAGATCGACACGCTCACGACCTCGGTCGAGGCCACCCTCGACGCCGTGCAGCACCAGGACGCCGACGCCCTCATGACGCAGGGCGCGTTCCTCCGCACGAAGTTCGCCCGCTCCGACCTGGACCTGTGATGCCCGCCCGACCCATGACCCGCGGCTCCAACGTCGCCCTCACCCGCGAGATCCCCGGCCTGAAGGGCGTCGTGCTCGGCGTCGTCCTCGCGTCGCCCGAGCGCGTGCTCAACGACAACCTCGTCGTCGCGACGCTGCTGTGCGACGCGTCGAGCCAGGTCCTGTCGCGTGAGCACGTCGTGTTCTTCAACCAGCTCACGTCGCCCGACACGGCCGTCGCGCAGCTCGAGCGCGCCCGGGCCAGCGGGGACCTGGAGCAGGTCGAGGTCGACCTGCGCGGGGTGCCCGACGACGTCGTGCGGATCGTCGTCGTCGCCTACATCAACGACGGCCTCGGGCACCGGCGCAGCCTCGGCCAGCTCCGCGACGCGCGCGTCCGGGTCCTCGACCTGGCCGACGACACCGAGCTCGTGACGTCCGAGAACCTCGCGCCCGCGCTGTCCGCCGAGACCGGGCTCGTCCTCGCCGAGCTGTACCGGCACGGCGGCGACTGGAAGTTCAAGGTCGTCGGGCAGGGGTACGCGGACGGCATCCTCGGCATCCTGCGCGACCACGGGCTGGCGCCGTGAGCGCTGGCGTCCCGTCGCCCGTGGGGGCGCGGCCGCGGCACGACCTGCCGTGGCTGCGGCGTCGTGCGCTGCGGCCGGCGGCACCCGCCGCCCCGGCCGGACCCGCGGCGCGGGCGTCGTCGCCGGACCGGTCCGCCTC
>NZ_BIMR01000079.1 GCF_004306155.1 Cellulomonas biazotea | reverse complement strand
GGCGTGTGGCCCTCGTTCTTGAGGTGCAGCGCGAGCTTGCCCGCGAGCGTCGTCTTGCCCGCACCCTGCAGGCCCGCGAGCAGGATGACGGTCGGCGGGCGCTTCGCCATCGCGAGCGGCCGGTTCTGGCCGCCGAGGATCGCGACGAGCTCCTCGTTGACGATCTTGACGACCTGCTGCGCGGGGTTGAGCGCCCCGGACACCTCGGCCGACAGCGCGCGCTCGCGCACCGCCCCGGTGAAGGACCGGACGACCGGCACGGCGACGTCCGCGTCGAGCAGGGCGCGGCGGATCTCGCGCACCGTCGCGTCGATGTCCGCCTCGGACAGACGGCCCTTGGTGCGCAGGTTCTTGAAGGTCGACGTCAGTCGGTCGGACAGGGTGGCGAACACCGGGCGGTCCTCACGCTTCGGGGGTCACGGACGTCCCAGGGTACCCGCCAGCGCACGACCGGCCCGCGCGACCAGGTCGTCGACGAGCGTGCCGCGCCACGCGCTCCAGGCCGCCGGCCCGGCCGCCGACGCGTCGGCCTCCGTGAGGGCGCGCAGGACCGCGAGCAGGTCCGCGCGGTGGTCGACGGCGTCGAGCAGCCGCCGCACGGTCGCGGGGTCGTCGGGGTCCTCGGTCGTGGCGAGCTCGACGAGCGTGAG
>NZ_BIMR01000078.1 GCF_004306155.1 Cellulomonas biazotea | reverse complement strand
CGCCGACGCGGGTCGACATCAGCCTGCCGGGGCCGGCGCCGGCGAGCCCTGGACGGTGCCGTCGGCGACGCGCACCCAGCCGGTGCCGTCGGCGGGCACCATGCCGAGCGCACGCGCGGCCGCGGCGAGCTGCGCGGGCGACGCCTTCTGGTCGAGCTGCGCGCGGAGGTCCTTCGCGTCCTGGTCGAGACGGCCGAGCTCGTTCGACAGGCTGTACTCCTCGTACGCGCCCGAGGCCATCTGCGTGTTGAGGAGCAGTGCGGACAGCAGCGCGACGGCCAGCACCGCCATGCACGCCAGCACGAACGGCACGCGGGTGCGGGCCGTCTGCGGGGCCCGGACCAGCCGCAGCCGGGGGGCCGCGGCCGGCTGCGGGCGTGCCGCGGGTGCCGGGTACGCACGGGCGGTGCTCACCCGTGCCGTCGCCTGAGCGCTCATGCTGCCCTCCTGCCAGGGTTCGGACCACGCAGGTGGTCGGGGGTCGGTCGGGTCCGCTCGGCGGCGCGCAGGCGCACCGACTGCGAACGGGGGTTGCGGGCGAGCTCGGCCTCGTCGGCCTCCTCCGCACCGCGCGTGACGAGCTTCAGGTACGGCGCGTGCGTCGCGGGCTCGACCGGGAGGTCGGGCGGCGCGCTCGAGGTCGCGCCGGCGGCGAACGTCCGCTTGACGAGGCGGTCCTCGAGCGAGTGGTACGCCTCGACGACGATCCGGCCGCCCACCGCGAGCGCCTCCACCGACGCAGGCAGCGCCCGCTCGAGCACCTCGAGCTCGCCGTTCACCTCGATCCGCAGCGCCTGGAACGTGCGCTTGGCCGGGTGGCCGCCCGTCTTGCGGGTCGCCGCGGGGATGTTCGCGCGGACCAGGTCGACGAGCTCGCCGGTGCGCTGCAGCGGTGCCGTCTGACGGGCCCGGACGATCGCGCGGGCGATGCGCGGCGCGAACCGCTCCTCGCCGTACACCCGCAGCACCCGGGCGATGTCCCGCTCGTCGTACTCGTTGAGGACGTCCGCCGCGGTCTTGCCGCGCGTCGCGTCCATCCGCATGTCGAGGGGCGCGTCGTGCGCGTAGGAGAAGCCGCGCTCGCGCTCGTCGAGCTGCAGCGAGGAGACCCCGAGGTCCATGAGGACGCCCTGGACGTGCGCGATGCCGAGGTCGTCGAGGACGTCCCCGATCTCGTCGTACACCGCGTGCACCCCGGTGAACCGGTCGCCGAACGGGGCGAGCCGCCGCCCCGCGAGGTCCAGGGCCTGCGGGTCGCGGTCGATGCCGACGACACGCACGTGCGGGAACGCCCGCAGCACGCCCTCGGTGTGCCCGCCCATGCCGAGCGTCGAGTCGACCATCACGGCGCCGTCCGCGGCGAGCGCCGGGGCCAGCAGGTCGAGGCAGCGCTGCAGCAGGACGGGCGTGTGCCGGGAGGCTGCGTCGTCGGCGGGTCGCTCGTCCATCGCTGCCTCCTTCGGGGTGGGACGGGGTACGGGGATGCCCGGGACCGGGTGCGGTGGTCGCGGGTGGCGTGGAGCGGTCGGGCGGTCCCTCCGCCGTCCGACCAGATCCCCCACCGACCCTCTGGCGCCGGGGAAGTGCGTCAGAGCTGTCGGGGGGAGGTCTCGTCGGGCGGAGCAGGTACGGGACGGGTGGGACGGCGGCGGGCCAGGCGGGCTCAGAACGGCCCGTTCGGGAAGACCTCCTCCGCCGTGTCGGCGTAGCCGGACTCCTGCTCGGCGAGGTACGTCTCCCACGCCTGCAGGTCCCAGATCTCGACCCGGGTGCCCGTGCCGATGACGGCGACGTCCCGGTCCAGCCCGGCGTACTTGCGCAGCACCGGCGGGATCGAGATGCGGCCCTGCTTGTCGGGCAGCTCGTCGCTCGCCCCCGACAGGAAGACACGGAGGTAGTCGCGCGCCTGCTTGCTCGTGACCGGCGCCTGGCGCAGCTGCTCGTGCATCCGGCGGAACTCGTCCATCGGGAGCAGGAAGAGGCAGCGCTCCTGCCCGCGCGTCATGACGAGCCCCGGGGCGAGCTGGCCGCGGAACTTGGCCGGAAGGATGAGCCGGCCCTTGTCGTCCAGGCGCGGTGTGTACGTCCCGAGGAAGGGCGCGAAGGAGCCGAAGACGCCGACCGACGACTCATGCGTCACCTCGCCTCCCTCCCGGTCCCGTCGCGGGTCATCCCCGCCTCACCACGTGCCTCCACGGTACTCCACTTCCCTCCACCTGCCACTGGAACAATCTGTGAATTCACCCGTCGGGAGTGGTGAACGTGCAGGTCAGACGCGGTGGAGGGAAGTGGAGGGAATTGCGGCAGGTTCACCCGACCGGGGCGTGTCGACCCACGGCGCGATCGGGCATTCCCGGCCGGAACACGCGATTCACCGCGCGACCGCGGAATGCCGTGGGGCGCGGTGGTGGGAGGTGGGGCGGCCGGTGGAGGGAAGTGGGGGCCGGACTCCGGGTCAGGTGCAGCCCGATTCCTTTAGGCTCGTCACAGTTCCGCCAAGGGAGGCGCCATGCTGCAGGCCGTGCCGTCGTCGAGCGAGCTCGACGACGTCGTCGACACCACCGGCCGGATGTGCGCCGGCATCGAGTCCGTCGTCACCGGACGCCCCGAGCTCGTCCGCGTCACGGTCGCCGTGCTGCTCGCCGAGGGGCACCTGCTCCTCGAGGACGTCCCCGGTGTCGGCAAGACCACGCTCGCCAAGGCGCTCGCGCGCACGATCGACTGCCCCGTCGGGCGGATCCAGTTCACGCCCGACCTGCTCCCCAGCGACCTCACCGGCGTCAACATCTTCCGCACGCAGACGCACGAGTTCGAGTTCCGGCCCGGGCCCGTCTTCGCACACATCGTCATCGGCGACGAGATCAACCGCGCCTCGCCCAAGACGCAGTCGGCACTCCTCGAGTGCATGCAGGAGGCGCAGGCCACCGTCGACGGCCGTACCTACCCGCTGCCCCGCCCCTTCCTCGTCGTCGCCACGCAGAACCCGGTCGAGATGGAGGGCACGTACCCCCTCCCCGAGGCGCAGCGCGACCGCTTCATGGCACGCCTGACCGTCGGGTACCCGAGCATCGAGTCCGAGCTCGACATGCTCGACCTGCAGGAGACGTCCGACCCGCTCGACCAGCTCCGGCCCGTCACCGACGCCGCGAGCGTCGCCGCCCTCATCTCGACCACGCGCCGCCTCTTCGCGGCCCCCGCCGTCAAGCGGTACGTCGTCGACCTCGTCACGGCCACCCGGCAGGACCACGGGCTGAGGCTCGGCGCCTCCCCGCGCGCCGCGATCCAGCTGCTGCGGGCCGCGAAGGCGCTCGCCGCGATGGACGGCCGCGACCACGTGCTGCCCGACGACGTCCAGCAGCTCGCCGAGCCCGTCCTCGCGCACCGGCTCCTGCCCAGCACGGAGTCGCGCCTGTCCGGCCGCAGCACCTCCGACATCGTCGGCGACATCGTGGAGCGCACGCCGCTGCCCGTGTCCGCGGCCCTCACCGCCGCCGGGTCACGCGCACGACGCGCGATCGGCTGATGGGCCTGCGGCCCACCGGTCGCGGCTGGGCGCTCGGGATCGCCGGTGTCGCCCTCGTGCTGCTCGGCGTCGGTCTCGGCACCGTCGACCTCGTCCGCATCGGCACCCTGACGACCCTGCTCACCGTGGGTGCGACCGTCGTCGTCGGCATCCTCGACCCCGGGCGGGGCCGGCACCGCCTCCTCGTAGCGCGCGACGCGCACCCCAACCCCGTGCACGCGGGCGAGCAGGCCCGCGTCGAGGTCCGCATCACCGCGTCGGACCCCGCGGCCCGCGTCCGCCTCGCCGGCCTGCGGTTCGCCGAGCAGGCCGCGACCGAGCTCTCGGGCGGCCGACCCCTGCGCGCCCGGGTCAGCCGTGGGCCGCAGCAGGTCACCGTCTCCTACGCCGTCGACGCCGCGCGCCGCGGTCGCTGGCAGCTGGGCCCTCTCGTCGTGACCCGCAGCGACCCCTTCGGCGTGGCCCGCACGAGCGCGACCCTGGGCGACCACGCCGAGGTCGTCGTCTGGCCCGCGGTCACCGCGCTGCCGACCGCGTCCGACGTGCTCGTCGGCGAGCCCGACCGGGTCGCCCTCGGTGCCCGGACCCCGTCCACCGACGACGCCTCGCTGCGCGACTACCGCGAGGGCGACGACCTGCGACGCGTGCACTGGCGCAGCAGCGCCCGACGCGGCGCACTCATGGTCCGCTCCGACGAGCGCGCGGGGATGCGCCCCGTCTCCGTCCTGCTCGACCTGCCCGCCAAGCTCACGGCGCTCGAGTGGACCATCTCGCTCGCGGCGTCCATGGCGCTCGCCATGCTCGAGGGCGGACACCCGGTGCGCCTCGTCGGCGGCCGCACGGGAGCACCCACCCCGTTCCACCACGGCCGTTCTGGACCCACCGCCCGGTCGGCGCTGCTCGACTCCACGGTCGACCTCGAGTCACCACGGTCGGCCGAGGAGGCCGAGCAGCACCTCCTCGCCGCCGCCCACCTGCTCGAGACGTCCGAGGCCGGCGGGGAGATCCTGCTCGCCGTGCTCGGACCGCTCGGCGTGCACGCCCGCGCCGCGCTCGCGCACCTCGCGGACACCGCCCAGGGGTGGGCCGTCGTCCGGGCTGACGGCGCGTCGCCGGCGCACGAGCGCGAGGCGCAGCACACCGTCCTGGCACTGCAGCGGGCCGGCTGGCGCGCCTGCGCCGTCACGCCCGGCGAGGACGTCGTCGCGTGCTGGCTGCGGCTGCTCGGGAGCGCGCGGTGAACGCGGCCCCCGCCCGGCTCCCCCGCGGCGCCCGCAGCCTGCTCGGCACCGCCCTGTGCGCGTTCGCCACGTGCGCCGCCGTCACGGCGCTCGGCCACCTCATCGAGCCCGGCCGGTGGCTCACCGTCACCTGGGTCGCCGTGGTCCTCGTCGCCGGCGTCGTCGCCGCGACCCGCGCCGTCACGCGCGCCTGGTGGGCCCCGACGCTCGTCGGGCTCGTCGCCGCCGTCGCGGGTGTGCTCGTCCGCTACGGCGCGCCGCCGGGACGCATCCAGGTGCTGCCCGACCTCGGCTCGCTCGACCGCACCCTCGCGACCGCTCGCGAGGGCGTGTCCGTCATCAACGCCTCCCTCGTGCCCATGGCCGGCGTCCGGCCCGCCGAGCTCCTCGTGGTCGTCGGCGCCGTCACCGTCCTGCTCGCCACCGACCTCATCGCCGTCGGCCTCGGCGTGCCGGCGCTCGCCGGGCTCCCCCTCCTCGCCCTGTGGGCCCCCACCGTGTTCCTCGGCTTCCCCGCGAGCGGCTGGTCGATCGCGTGGACCGCGCTGGCGTACCTGCTGCTCCTCGCGCTCAGCGCCGCACCCGCGTCCGCCCGCAGCGACCGGGCCCGCCGCACCGGCACGGCGCTCGCCGGCGCGGTCGCCGTCGTCGTCGCCGCGCTCGTCGCCGGACCCGTCGTCGCGGCGCTGCCCGGGTGGGCGTCGCTCGCCCTGCCCACGCTCGGATCCGGGCCCGTCGGGCCCCTCCAGCTCAGCGACAACCTCGACCTGCGCGAGTCGCTCGGGACGCGATCCGGCCAGGTCGTCCTGCGGTACACGGTCGTCCCGCCCGGCGGGGCCCCGGCCGACGCCGGGGAGGACCCGGGCGCGACTCAAGGGCTCGACGGCCCGAGCCCCTCGCCGAGCGCCGACGACACCGTCGTCGTCACCGCGCGTGTCGTCGGACCGCTGCGCGCCTTCACGCTCACCACCTTCGACGGGCGCGCGTGGCAGCGTGACGACGCCGTGGACGTCGCCCCGTGGGCCCCCGGCGAGCTCCTGTCCTCCGACCCCGCGCTGCGCGGCGACACCCCTGACGCGTCGCGCGGCACCCTCGCCGCCGTCGAGGTCGAGGTCGGCGGGCTCCGGGAGCGGCGCCTGCCCGTCAGCACGTTCGCCCGCACCGTGACCGTCGACGGCTCCTGGGCCTACGACGAGGACCGCGACGAGGTCGTCGGACGGCGCTCCACGTTCGACGGGATGCACTACTCGATGCTGGTCGAGGTCCCCGACCTCACGGCGGCCGACCTGACCGGTGCGGAGGTGGGCGAGCCCGGCGACGACGGTGCGTCGCTCGAGGTCCCGGACACCGACCACGCCCCGCAGATCGCCGACCTCGCCCGCGAGATCACCGCGGACGCCGCGACGCCCTACGAGCAGGCGATGGCGCTGCAGTCGTACTTCCGCGCCGGGACGAACTTCACCTACGACACGAGGATCGCGCCCGCCCGCAGCCAGGACGCCGTGTGGGACTTCCTGCAGTCCCGCCGCGGCTACTGCGTCCAGTTCGCGACCTCGATGACGATGATGGCCCGGACGCTCGGCATCCCCGCGCGGGTCGGCGTGGGCTTCCTCCCGGGTGACAACAACGGCGACGGGACCTACGTCGTCACCGGCCGCAAGTCGCACGCCTGGCCCGAGCTGTACTTCGCCGGCCAGGGCTGGGTGCGCTTCGAGCCGACGCCCGCCGTCCAGTCCGGCCTCCCGCCGCTGTGGAGCGACCCGTTCGCCGGGATCAGCCAGGACGCGAGCCGGCCGGACGAGGCCATCCCCACCGCCGCCGCACCGACGCCGGGCGCCCGCCAGACGACCGCCCCGAGCACCTCGGCCCCCGTCGAGGAGGCCGGCGAGAGCTGGACCCGCGTCGGCGTGATCGGCGGGATCGTGCTGGTGCTCGTGGTCGTCGGCCTGTCGCTCGTGCGTCGCCGCACGCGGACGCGTGCGGACGAGACGCCCGAGCGCGCGTGGCTCCGCGCCCGCCGGCGGCTCGCCTCACGTGGCGTCACCTGGGCGGACTCGACGACGCCGCGCGAGGTCGTGACCTCGGTCGAGGACCAGGTCCGTGCCGCGTCCGGGAACGGGCTCGACGCCACGACCGCGGGCGCCCTGCGCGCACTGGCACGCACGGTCGAGCGTCAGCGCTACGCGCCCACCCCGGAGGAGGTCGCGCCCGAGGACCTGGTCCGCTGGACCGAGGACCTCGTGCAGGGAGTCGAGAAGCTGCTCAGCGCCCCTGCTCGCCGCGACGCCGTTCCCAGCGGTCCTCGAGACGGGTCATGAACCCGCTCTTGCGGGCCGGCTGAGCGCGACGCACCTCGCCGTCCGGCTGCACGACCCCGCGCGGCCCGCCGCGCTTGGCACCGCGGTGCGGGTCGGCGAACGCGAAGGCGACGGCCGCGAACATCACGACGAAACCGACGACGCCGAGCCAGGGCAGGCTTCCGGCGGCGCCGAGCACGAGCAGGAGCAGACCGATCGCCGCACCGCTGCCGGCGATGAGGTAACGACTGACGGACCGGCGGCCGCGCTGCGTGAGCGTGTTGGCCAGGCGAGGGTCGTCAGAAGTGAGCTGGCGCTCCATCTGCTCAAGTACGCGCTGCTCGTACTCGGAGAGAGGCATTCCGACCCCCGTTGGGCTATGGATCCATGACGGGATCAGGATAGATCCGCGGGAACGAAGGTGGTAGTCGAGCGCGTGTCGCCGTCGGATCCGTGGACACCTGTCCGGATCGCGGTCGTCCCGAAGCGCGCGCGGACCTCGTCCATCGCGCGTTCGGCGTCCCGCCGGACGCTCACGGGCTCGTCGACGGCCTCCTCGAGCGTCGGCTGGCGGACGACGGCCGCGGCCGGCTCCAGCCCTTCGACCCGGACCCCCACGAGGCGGACCGGCAGCCCTCCCAGGTCGACGCCGGCGAGCAGCTCGCGCGCCGCGAGGTAGACCTCACGCCCGACGTCGCTGGGCGTCGTGAGGGTCCGGGACCGCGTCAGCGTGCGGAAGTCCGAGGTCCGGACCTTGATGCTGATGGTCCGGCCGACGAGCCCGCGGTGGCGCAGCCGGGCCGCGCACCGGTCGGCGAGCTCGAGCGCCTTCGCCTGCACGACCGTGAGGTCGGCGACGTCCTCGACGAACGTCTCCTCCGCACCGACCGACTTCTCCTCCCGGTGCGGCTGGACCGGCCGGGGGTCGCGTCCCCAGGCGAGGTCGAACAGGTGCGCGCCCGCGGTGCGCCCCACGGCGCGCTGGATCGTGCCGACGTCGCTGTCCGCGAGCTCGGCCACGGTCCGCACGCCCCAGCGAGCGAGGGCGGCCTCCGTGCGCTCACCGACGCCCCACAGCGCGCCGACGGGCAGGACGCGCAGGAAGTCCAGCGTCGCCGCGCGCGGGACCAGCAGCACCCCGTCCGGCTTGGCGTGCCCGGACGCGAGCTTCGCGACGAACTTGTTGGCGGCGATCCCGACCGAGCACGTGATCCCGAACTCCGCGTGGACCTGCCGGCGGATCAGCGCCGCGATCGTCGTCGGCGGACCGAGGCGCCGTCGGGCGCCGGCGACGTCGAGGAACGCCTCGTCGACGCTCACCTGCTCGACGAGCGCCGTCACGTCGTGCAGGACGCGCATGACGCCGGCCGACACGTCCCGGTAGGCGGCGTGGTCCGGCGGCACGACGACGGCCTGCGGGCACATCCGCAGCGCCGACGACATCGGCATCGCCGAGTGCACCCCGAACGCCCGCGCCTCGTAGGTCGCCGCGAGGACGACGCCACGCTGCGCACCGCCGACGATGACCGGCAGCCCTCGCAGCTGCGGCCGACGCGCGAGCTCGACCGAGGCGAAGAACGCGTCCATGTCGACGTGGAGGATCGAGCAGCCCTCCTCCTCGCTCCCCCAGTCCCGGCGCGCGGCGCTGGACCGGGGGCCCCTGCTCACGACGCCCTCACCGCGAGCATGCGCGGTGCGGTGGCCGCGTCGGCCCCGGCGACGCCGAAGCGGGCGGCACTCTCCGGCCACGAGGCCGCGACCGCCGCACGGGCGGCGTCGACGAAGTCCTCGGCCGCGCACACGGCCTGCTCCGCACGCGACGGCGTGACCGAGTCGAACCGGCCGGCGTCGACCGCCGAGCGGAGCGCGGCGGCGCCCGCGAAGTAGCCGCTCCACGACGCGAGCTCGGGTGCCACGACGTCGAGCATCTCCCAGACCGTCCGCAGCGAGCGGCGCCCGGCGGGCTTGCCGCGGGACGCGACGACCGCCGCGCCCGCCCGCAGCGCGGCGAGGTGCGCGTGCGAGAACTGCTCCCACGCCTCGGGCGAGAACTGGGCGGCGAGGAGCTCGGCGTCGGCGCGCGACAGCAGCTCGACCGCGCGGGGGTCGACGGGGACGCCCTCGGCACGCGGCGCACCGACCTGCCTGACCTGCCCGACCATGACCGTCTCCCTCCGACCTCCCCAGTATCGAACACCTGTTCGATCCCGTCAACGCCGTAGCGTGAGCGGCATGCCCGCCCGTGACCGTGCCGCGCGACGCCGTCCAGGGTCGCACCGACCACCCACACGGTCGGCGCGCACGCCGTGGCCGGACGGACCCGTCGCGATCCCCACCGGGACCGTCGAGCTCGTGCGCGACCCCGACGACCCCGACGGCGTGACGGTCCTGGTCAACGGGGTGCCCAGCTCGTACCTCGACACCGCCGACCCCGGCCGGCTCGTGTTCGAGTACATGCAGCAGATGGCCGCGGTCCTCGACCGGCTCGGCTCCCCCGGCGCCCCCCTGTCGGTGGTCCACCTGGGCGCCGCAGGGTGTGCCCTGGCCCGCGCGATCGACGCCGAGCGGCCCGGGTCGCAGCAGGTCGCGATCGAGCTCGACACCGCCCTGCCCGAGCTCGTCCGCGGGTGGTTCGACCTGCCGCGGTCCCCCGCGCTGCGCATCCGTGCCGGCGACGCCCGCGAGCAGCTCGCGCGGCTCGGCACCGCGAGCGCCGACGTGGTCGTGCGGGACGTCTTCGCCGGCGACAGCACGCCGGCGCACGTCCGGACACGCGAGTTCGTCGGCGACGTCGCGCGCGTCCTGCGACCCGGCGGGGTCTACCTGGTCAACTGCGCGGACCGCCCGCCGCTCACGGGAGCCCGCACCGAGGCCGCGACGCTGCTCGACGCGTTCGACGACGTCGCGGTCGTCGCCGAGCCCGGCCTGCTGCGGGGTCGCGGCTACGGCAACGTCGTGCTCGCCGCGACCGACGACCCGGAGCTGCTCGGCTCTCCGGTGCTCGCCCGGGCCGTGCGCAGCCTGCCCGCGCCCGCTCGCCTGCTGCACGGCGACGAGGTCGCGGCGTTCGTGCAGGGCGCGGTCGTGCTGCGTGACCCGCAGGCGGCCTCCGGAGCGTGACGCGGGCGCCGCTCACGCACCGCCCCGGCATCGCAGACGACGGCAGGACCGCACCCGCGTGGGGTGCGGTCCTGCCGGAAGAGCGTGACGACCGCGAGCGCGGTCGGTGACGACGGGCGTCAGAGCGGGCGGACGCGCTCCGCCTGCGGGCCCTTGTCGCCCTGCGTGATCTCGAACTCGACCCGCTGGCCCTCGTCGAGGGAGCGGTAGCCCGAGGAGTCGATCGCCGAGTAGTGCACGAAGACGTCGGCGCCGCCGCCGTCCTGGGCGATGAAGCCGTAGCCCTTCTCAGCGTTGAACCACTTGACAGCACCCTGTGCCATGACTCTGTTCCTTCTGTCCAACCGGTGACGGCCCAGACCCTCTGCCCACGCCGTGCCGCAATGCCTCACGTCCTGCACCGGATGAACCAGCCTGGACAGCTGGGGGGTGCTGAGGCCCAGGTGAACCGGGGTCAGCGCCGGTCAAGCGAGTACGTCACTGCAACGTGTGCATCCTCGCACGGTGATCTTCACCACGCCACGGTTTCGGACGCACGCCCGACACCGTCCGACAACGATCCGGTAAAGGTCCGGTCGCGAAACGGTCGCGGTCGCTCGGTGGACGGCCGGCGACCGTCAGCGGCCGTCGCCGTCGTCCTGCTGCTCGGCGAGGAAGCGCTCGAACTCGGCGCCCAGCTCCTCGGCGGTCGGCAGGTCCGTCGCGCTCGCCAGCAGGCTCGTGCGGCCCAGGCTCCGCGTGAAGGCGTCGTACTGCTCCTCGAGGGCGCGCACGACCGTCGCGACCTCGTCCGACCCGGCCACCTGACGCTCGATCTCCCGCTCGGCCTCCTCGGCCGCGTCGGTCAGCGCCGTCACGCGCAGGTCCAGCCCGGTCGCGCGCTCGATGCCCTGCAGCGCCGCGACGCTCGCCCGCGGGAACGCGGACTGCGCGAGGTAGTGCGGGACGTGCACCGCGAACCCCATCGCGTCGTGCCCGGACTGGCCCAGGCGCAGCTCGAGCAGCGCGCTCGCGCTCGCCGGGACCTGCACCTTGCCGAACCACGACGCCTGGTCGGCCACGAGGTCGGGGCGCGTCGCGTGGGCCGTCACCGAGATCGGCCGCGTGTGCGGGATCCCCATCGGCACCCCGTGCACGCCCACCGTCAGCGGGACGTCGAAGCGCTCGACGATCTGGCGCACCGCGGCGACGTACCGCTCCCACTGCACGTCGGGCTCGACGCCGTGCAGGAGCAGGAACGGGACCCCGGACGCGTCGTGGACCAGGTCCACCACGAGCTCCGGGTCGGCGTACTCGCTCCACGTCGAGGAGTCGAACGTCATGACGGGGCGGCGCGAGCGGTAGTCGAGCAGCTGGTCGACGTCGAAGGTCACGAGGCGCGTGGCCCCGAGCTCGTCGGTCAGGTGCTCGGCCACGAGCTGCCCGGCGCTGCCCGCGTCGACGAAGCCCCGCACGGCGTGCACGAGCACCGGGCCGGAGCCCTCGTGCGTGCGCTCGGCCAGCTCGGCGGCAGCCAGCGGGTCGACGTCGTAGATCTCGCTCGGGTCCAACATCCTGGGCGTCAGCCTTCCTCCACGTGCCCACCCGGTGCGGGTGCGCATGCAGCCACAACGCCGCACCCCGGCGAACTCTTCCCGGGGGCGGCGTCCGGCTCAGCGGGTGGGCAGGCGGACGACCTCGACGAAGAACTCGTCGATCTGCTTGACGACGTCGATGAAGCGGTCGAAGTCGACCGGCTTCGTCACGTAGGCGTTCGCGTGCAGCGAGTAGCTGCGCACCACGTCCTCCTCCGCCTCCGACGTCGTGAGGACCACGACCGGGATCGCCCGCAGCGCGGCGTCGGCCTTGAGCGCCTGCAGCACCTCGCGCCCGTCCATCCGGGGCAGGTTGAGGTCGAGCAGGATGAGGTCCGGTGTCGGGGCGTCCGCGTGCTCGCCCTCCTTGCGCAGGAACTCCATCGCGCTCACGCCGTCGGCGACGACCGACAGGCGGTTGCGGACCTTGTTGTGCTCGAACGCCTCGCGCGTCATGAGCACGTCGCCCGGGTCGTCCTCGACGAGGAGGACGTCGATGACCTTGGTGCTGGAAGGCACGGTTCTCCGTTCGGATCAGTCGGCGTCGGCCGTGACGGCCTCGGCTGCCGCCGCGGGGGCGGGTGCAGGTGCAGGTGCAGGTGCGGGCAGCGTCCAGAGGATACGTGTCCCCACGTCGGTCGACGGCTCGATCCAGATGCGGCCGCCGTGGAACTCGACGATCTTCTTGCACAGGGCGAGCCCGATGCCGGTGCCCTCGTAGACCTCCTTGGCGTGCAGCCGCTGGAAGATGACGAAGACGCGCTCGGCGTACTGCGGGTCGATCCCGATGCCGTTGTCGCGGCACTCGATCTCCCACTCGTCGCCGACCCGCCGGGCGCTCAGGTGCACCGCGGGAGGACGGTCGGGGTGGCGGAACTTCACGGCGTTCCCGACGAGGTTCTGCAGGAGCTGCACGAGCAGCGGCTCCTCGCCCTGCACGGTCGGCAGCGCGTCGTGCGTGACGACCGCACCGGTCTCCGCGATGCGCTCGTCGAGGTTGTCGAGCGCGTCCGCGAGCACCTGCTCGAGGTCGACGTCGGTCACCTCGCCGCCGACGCGCCCGACGCGGGAGAAGCCGAGCAGGTCGTTGATGAGGCGCTGCATCCGCTTCGCCCCGTCGACCGCGAAGTCGATGTACTGGTCCGCGCGCTCGTCGAGCTGGCCGCCGTACCGCTTCTGCAGCAGCTGCGTGAAGCTCGCCACCTTGCGCAGCGGCTCCTGTAGGTCGTGCGAGGCGACGTACGCGAACTGCTCGAGGTCGCGGTTGGAGCGACGCAGCTCCTCCGCCTGGGACGTGAGCTGGTCGTGGGCCTCCGCGATCTCGGCCCGCGAGGACTCGACCGCGCGCACCTCGGTGACCAGGGCGACGCGCATCCGCTCGACGTCCTCGGCGAGCGCGGCGATCTCCCCCGGCCCGGTCGCGTCCACCGAGTGGCCCAGCTCCCCCGACGCGACGGCCCGGGCGTCGGCCGCGAGGTCCCCCAGCGGCGCGAGGATCCAGCGCCGGAGGGTCACCCACAGCACGACGCCGACGGCCACCGCGGCGAGCACGAGCACGACGACCGCGGCCGCGGCGACGAGCGTCCAGGTCGACAGCTCCTCGACGGCCGCCGCCCGGTGCTCGCGCAGCAGGGCCAGGTACACCTCGGCGGCGGCACGGGCGTCGTCGAACAGGACGCGGCCCGCCTCGATCTCCGCCGTCGTCACCGCGGCCGTCCCGCCGCTGCGGACCTGCTCCATCACGGGGAGCGCGAACTCCTCGTTCCACCGCCGCCCGGCGTCGGCCGCAGCCTGCGCCGCGGACGTCAGCTCCGGGGCGGACCCGTTCTCGCGCTCGCGCTCGGCGAGCGTGCGGAACGACAGGTCGTCGCCCACGGAGCGCTCGTACGGCTCGAGCGTCACCTCGTCACCGGTGAGCGCGAAGCCCCGCACCGCGGTCTCGGCGTCGATCAGCTGGATGTACGCGCCGTCGGCCTGCGTGATCGCCTCGAAGTACGTCTGCGTGACGGCGTCCTGGCGGTCGACGACGCGCGCGAGCACGTAGCCCGCACCGACGACGACGAGCGCGAGCACGAGCCCCGCGGTGAGCAGGAGACCGAGAAGACGGCGGCGCAGCGTCGAGCGCGCCCGCACGGGCGACGGGGCGGTGCGGCTCATGCACCCCACCCGAGCAGGACCGCGGCCGCGTCGTCCACGAGGTCGCCGCCGTGCAGCTCCCGGACCAGGTGCAGCACGTGGTCGACGACCCCCTCGGGTGCGCCTTCGACCGGTGCGCCGCCCGCGGCACGCGTGCGCTCGGCGGTGAGCGCGTCGTCGACGACCGCGAGCAGGCCGGCCTTGCCGACGCGCGCCGGGCCGCCGTGCACCGTCGCCTCCAGCAGGCCGTCGGTGTAGAGCAGCACGCGCCAGGAGCTGCCGAGCTCGAGCCGCTCGGGCTCCCACGTGCCGTCGACCGGGATCCCGAGCGCACGACCGCGCCGCTGCGTCGGCAGCAGCGTCGAGGGCGGGCCCAGCAGGAACGGCACGGGGTGCCCCGCCTGGTAGAGGTCCGCCGAGTGGCGGTCGGGCGCGACGACGAGCATGCAGGCCGTCGTGAACACCTCCGGGCGAGCCCGTTCGAACGCGAGGACACGCTCCACCAGGCCGAGGATCTCGTCGGCGGGCGTGCCCGCGAGCACCAGGGTCCGCCACGCCGTGCGCAGCGTCGCGCCGAGCGCCGCCTCGTCCGGGCCGTGCCCGCACACGTCGCCGACGAGCGCGAGCACCGTGCCGTCGGGCCGCTCGACGACGTCGTAGAAGTCGCCGCCGAGCAGACCCTCGCGACCGGCGCGGTAGCCGACGCTCACCTCGAGACCCTGGTCACGGACGGCGGGCGTCGGCAGCAGCGCCCGCTCGAGCCGGGCCGTCTCCGCGGCGCGCACGAGGCTGCGGTACAGCGCGCGGTCGGTCTCCTCGAGCCGGCGACGCTGGACGGCGTACCGCACCGAGCGACCCAGGCTCTCGCCGTCGACCTCGCCCTTGACGAGGTAGTCCTGCGCGCCGGTCGCGACCGCCTGCAGTCCCGCGTCGGTGCCGGACAGGCCCGTGAGAACCACGACCGCCGGCGCGCCGGCGTGGAGCAGGCGCTCGAGCGCGCCGATCCCCATCGCGTCCGGCAGGCCCAGGTCGAGCAGGACGCAGTCGACGTCCAGGCGCTCGAGCGCCTCGTCGAGGGAGCGCACCCAGACGAGGTCGACGACGAGCCCGGCGTCGCTCAGGTGCTCGCGCACGAGGAGCGCGTCGCCGTCGTCGTCCTCGACGAGGAGCACCCGGATGATGCCGTCGCGATCGGAGGTCGGGCCGGGCACCGCGTCGCCGCGCGCGTCACCGGCCGCCGTCGTGGCGTGGGTCACGGGCCTCCTCTCGTCGGGCTGAACCGCAGCGTAGGCCCCGTGCGTCGTTCGTGCGCGCCTCGCTGCAGCTGCGCCCGACCCGCCGCCCGCGGGTCGAGGGGTGCGAGCACCCCGCGCGAGGCGGATAATGGACGGCCGCTTCGACGCCCCGACCCCGGACGGGGACGGCTGGACGGTCGAGGTGCGGCACAGGCGGACGACCGGCTCCGCGGACGGAGGATCGCGCACGTGGCAGGTATCGACGGAGAGCTCTCCGCCGAGCAGGAGACGGTGGACCGGCTCTACGGCCGCCTCGACGACCTGCGGGCGCAGACCCGGGAGCGGCTCGCGCGCGTGCGCCGGTCCGGACCGTCCGGGTCCCCGCAGAACCGCAGCGAGCGCGACGCGTTCGCGACGCTCTACGAGGACCGCGTCGCCCAGCTCGAGGCGGTCGAGGAGCGGCTCGTGTTCGGGCGGCTCGACCTCGACGACGGCGGTCGCCGCTACGTCGGCCGGATCGGCCTGACGGACGAGGAGCAGTCGCCGCTGCTCACGGACTGGCGCGCGCCCGCCGCGCAGGCGTTCTACCGGGCGACCGCCGCCCACCCCGACGGCGTGGTGCGCCGCCGGCACGTCGTGACGCGCGGACGCACCGTGACGGGCGTCGAGGACGAGGTCCTCGACCTGGACCTGCTCGCCGACGGCGACGACGCGCGGCTCGCCGGGCTGTCCGGCGAGGGTGCGCTGCTCGCGGGCCTCACCGCCGGACGCACCGGCCGGATGGGTGACATCGTCGCGACGATCCAGGCCGAGCAGGACCGGATCATCCGCGACGAGCTCGTCGGCGCCCTCGTCATCCAGGGCGGGCCCGGGACGGGCAAGACCGCCGTGGCCCTGCACCGCGCCGCGTACCTGCTGTACGCCCACCGCCGTCAGCTCGAGCGCTCGGGCGTCCTGCTCGTCGGGCCGAGCCGCACGTTCCTGCGCTACATCGACCAGGTGCTGCCCGCCCTCGGCGAGACCGGCGTCGTCACCACGACCGTCGCCGAGCTGGTGCCCGGGCTCACCGCGACCGCCAGCGAGCCGGAGGCGGTGGCCGAGGTCAAGGGGCGCGCCGTCATGGCGTCCGTGATCGCCCGGGCCGTCCGCGACCGTCAGCGCGTGCCGGACCGCCCGACGACCGTCCGCGTCGACGGCCGCACGATCGTCGTCCGGCCGCAGGACGTCGCGTCCGCGATCGCGCGCGCCCGCCGCAACCACCGCCCGCACAACCTCGCCCGCGTCGGCTTCGTCCGCGACATGCTCGGCCGGCTCGCCGAGCAGTACGTCGCCCAGCTCGGCGGCGACATCCCGCCCGACGAGCGCGGCGAGATCGTCGAGGAGCTGCGCACGACGCGCGAGATCCGCATCGCCCTCAACCTCGCGTGGATGCCGCTCACCGCGGAGAAGCTCGTCGCCGACCTCTGGGCCAAGCCGTGGCGGCTCGCGTCCGCCGCGCCGCAGCTGTCCGCGGCCGACCGGGACCTGCTGGCCCGCGCCGCCGACGCCCCGTGGACGCCCGCCGACGTCCCGCTGCTCGACGAGGCCGCCGAGCTGCTCGGAGAGGACGACCAGGCGGCCCGCGCGCAGGCCCGCGCCGCCGCCGAGCGCCGCGCGTCCGAGCTCGCCTACGCCCGGCAGGTGCTCGAGTCGACCGGCAGCAGCGCGCTCGTGTCCGCCGAGATGCTCGCCGACCGGTTCGCCTCGACGGGCCCGTCGCTCACGACCGCCGAGCGCGCCGCCGCCGACCGGACGTGGACCTACGGGCACGTCGTCGTCGACGAGGCCCAGGAGCTGTCCGCCATGGCGTGGCGCGCCCTGCTGCGCCGCGTCCCGACGCGGTCGCTCACCATCGTCGGCGACGTCGCGCAGACCACCGCCGTCGCGGGTGCGCGCGACTGGGCGCGGATGCTCGACCCGGTGCTGCGCTCGTCGTGGCGGCTCGCCGAGCTCACCGTCAACTACCGGACCCCCGCGGTCGTGGCGGACACCGCCCGGCAGGTCGCGCTCGCCGTGGGGCTGCCGGTCAGCCCGCTGACGTCCGCGCGGGACGTGCCCGACGCCCTGCTCGTCGACCCGGTCGACGCGCGGGACCTGGCCGTGACCGCCGCCCGGCACGCCGAGAAGGCCGTCGCCGAGGTCGGCGACGCGAGCGGTGCGGGGCGCGTCGCCGTCGTCGGCCGGCCCGATCGTCTCGCCGAGGTGGCGGTCGTCCTGCGCGACGCGGGCACCCCGGCGGTCCTGGGCTCGGCGGCGTCGGCGGCCGACCTCGACGCACCCCTCGTGCTGCTCACCCCGCAGGCCGCGAAGGGGCTCGAGTTCGACGTCGTCGTGCTGGTCGAGCCCGCGGAGGTGCTCGCCGCGTCCGCCGGCGACCTGTACGTCGCGATGACCCGTCCGACACGCGCCCTGCGGGTCGTCCACGCGCAGCCGCTGCCCGCCGGGTGGTCCGCCGACGGGTGACCGCGGACCGCCGCCCGCCTGGCCGGCGGTCCGGCGGTCGCTGTCCGAGGACCGGACCGCCTTGGGTCGCAGGGCGGGCGAGGCGCACCATAGGGGCGTGCCCAAGGCCCTGCTGCTCGAGAACCTCCACCCGCAGGCGCGCTCGATCCTCGAGTCCGCCGGCTTCGACGTGACCACCCGCACGGGTGCGCTCGACGAGCACGAGCTCGTCGAGGCCCTGCAGGGGGTCCAGCTGCTCGGGATCCGCTCCAAGACCCACGTGACGTCCGCCGTGCTGGAGCAGGCGCCCGACCTCGTCGCCGTCGGGGCCTACTGCATCGGCACCAACCAGATCGACCTCGCCACCGCGGCGTCGCTCGGCGTCGCCACGTTCAACGCGCCGTTCTCCAACACGCGCTCGGTCGTCGAGATCGCGATCGCGCAGATCATCGCGCTGACGCGCCGCCTCACCGAGCTCGACCGCGCGATGCACGACGGCATCTGGAACAAGTCCGCGACCGGTGCGCACGAGGTCCGCGGCCGCACGCTCGGCATCATCGGCTACGGCAACATCGGCACCCAGCTGTCGGTGCTCGCCGAGAACCTCGGCATGTCGGTCGTCTTCTACGACACCGCCGAGAAGCTCGCGCTCGGCAACGCGCGCCGCATGGACACGCTCGACGAGCTGCTCGAGACCGCCGACGTCGTCACGCTGCACGTCGACGGCCGCAGCGGCAACGCCGGGCTCTTCGGTGCGAAGCAGTTCGCCCGCATGCGCCCCGGCGCGGTGTTCCTCAACCTCTCCCGCGGTTTCGTCGTCGACTACGCCGCGCTGCGCGACGCCGTCGTGTCCGGGCACGTCAGCGGTGCCGCGGTGGACGTCTTCCCGGTCGAGCCGAAGCGCAAGGGCGACCCGTTCGACTCCGAGCTGCGCGGCCTGCCGAACGTCATCCTCACGCCCCACACCGGCGGATCCACCGAGGAGGCGCAGGAGGCGATCGGCCAGTTCGTGTCGAACAAGGTGCGGGACTACCTGTCGACCGGCTCGACGACGCTCAGCGTCAACCTGCCGAACCTCGCGCTCGACCAGCCCCCGGGCGCTCACCGCCTCGCCTACTTGCACCGCAACGTGCCGGGGGTGCTCGCGGCGGTCAACGCGACCCTCGCCGAGCACGGCGTCAACATCGAGGGCCAGCTCCTCGCGACGCGCGGCGACCTCGGGTACGTGGTGACCGACGCCGGGTCGAGCGTGGACCAGGCCGTCGTCGACGCGCTGTCGTCGCGGCCCGAGTCGGTGCGCCTGCGCCTGCTGTCCTGACCGTCGCCGCGCGCGGTGCGCGGACACGAAGGAGGGCCCCGCCGTGATCGGCGGGGCCCTCCTTCGTCGTCGGCGCGTGCACTCACGAGCCGGCCGGTGCGCCCGACCGGTCGCCCTCACGGCACCTGGTCAGGCGCTGGTAGGCGCTGATCGGGCACCGGTCAGGACGAGCCCGACTTGCGCTGGAAGCGCCGCTGGACCGGTCCCGCCGTCTCCGAGCCGTGCACCTGGCCGGTGTTCGTCGACCCGTCGGTCGTCCGGTGCTGCGCCGCCTTCTTCCGGTCGAGCGCCTCCCGGAACTTCGCCTTCGCGTCCTCGCTCACGGCCTCCGTGGCCGGCTTCGCGTTGTCGTTCCCCATGGCGTCTCCTCGCAGGTCAGGTCTTCGGTCGAGCGTCACGGGCCGAACGGCCGCCGCCGGTGGCGACGTCGCGCACCCGGTGACGCGTGCCTGCCCAGCCTCGCCGACGGAGACGCCGAGCGCCACCGGTTTGCCGCACCGGGGTCCCCCGCGGCCGGGGTAGTTTCGACGCCGTGAGCACCGCACCGCCCCTTCCCCACCGCCGCGCCGCGAGCCTGTCGCTGCCGGTGGTGTCGCTGGGCCTCTGGCAGGGCCACGGCGAGGCGCGACCGTTCGCGGAGCAGCGCGAGCTGGTCCTGCACGCGGTCGACCGCGGGGTCGTGCACGTCGACCTGGCGAACAACTACGGCCCGCCGCCGTTCGCCGCCGAGGAGTCGGTCGGGCGGCTGCTGGCGACCGACCTGCGCGGGCGCCGCGACGAGCTGGTCCTCACGACCAAGGCCGGGTACCGCGCGTGGCCCGGGCCGTACGGCGAGCACGGGTCCGCGAAGTACCTGCGCGCATCCCTCGACGAGTCGCTGCGCCGCCTCGGCGTCGACGCCGTCGACGTCTTCTACAGCCACCGGTACGACCCCGCGACGCCGCTCGAGGAGACGATCGGCGCGCTGGGTGCCGCCGTGCGCAGCGGCAAGGCCGTCCACGTCGGGATCTCGTCCTACTCGGCCGACCGGACCGTCGAGGCCCTGCGCGTCGCCGACCGGCTCGGCGTCCGGCTCGCTGTGCACCAGCCCGCGTACAGCCTGCTCAACCGGTGGGTCGAGCAGCCCGGCACGGACGGGCGCAGCCTGCTCGACGTCGCCGCCGACGCCGGCATGGCCGTCGTCGCGTTCTCCCCGCTCGCGCAGGGCATGCTCACGACCCGGTACCTGCACGGCGTCCCCGCGGACTCCCGGGCCGCCCGGGGCGGACCGCTGCGCCCCGAGTGGCTGACCGACGACGTCCTGCGGCACGTGCGCGCGCTCGACCGGATCGCGCGCGACGGCGGTCGTACGCTCCCCCAGCTCGCGCTCGCGTGGGTGCTGCGCGACCCCCGGGTGACGTCCGTCCTCGCCGGGGCACGGACCGTCGCCCAGCTCGACGACAACCTCGCCGCGGCGACGGCCGCACCGCTCGACGACGACGAGCTCGCTGCCATCGAGCCGCACGCCGTCGAGGCCGGCATCAACCTGTGGGGACCGCGGTCGAGCGACCGCTGACGGGACCCGGCGTCAGCCCTGGACGACGGGCAGGTGCCGCCCCCACCACGCGAGGACGTGCTCGAAGCGCTGCACCCGGTGGCGGGGGCGTCCCGAGCGCGTGAGCTCGTGGCCCTCGCCCGGGAACAGCAGCAGCTCCGCCTCGACGCCCCGGCGGCGCAGCTCGACGAACCAGCGCTGGCCCTGCTCGACCGGGCACCGCCAGTCCTGCTCCGAGTGGATCACCAGCGTCGGCGTGCGCACGCTGCCGACGTGCGCCATCGGCGACTGCGCGGCGACCGCTCGTCGACCTGCGTCGTCCGCGACGTCCCCCAGGTACTCGAGGCCGAAGTACCAGCCGATGTCGCTCGACCCCACGAAGCTCACCGGGTCGAGGAAGCCGCGCTCCACGACCGCCGCCGCGAACCGGTCGGTCCGCGTCGTCAGCCATGCCGTGAGGTAGCCGCCGTACGAGCCGCCCATGACACCGACGCGGGTCGCGTCCGTCCCCGGCAGCGCGAGCGCCGCGTCGAGCAGTGCCAGCACGTCGTCCGCGTCGACCGTGCCGAAGGCTCCGCGGATCGCCGCGCCGTGCGCCCGCCCGTACCCCGCCGATCCTCGCGGGTTGCCGAGCACCACGGCGTAGCCGGCCTCGGCGAGCACCTGCACCTCGTCGAACAGCGCGTGGGTGTACTGCGCGTGCGGCCCGCCGTGGATCATGAGGATCGTCGGGTGCGGTCCCGCGCCGAAGCGGTCGGGGTCGGGCGTGACCAGCCAGCCGTGCACCGGGTAGCCGTCCGGGGCCGTCGCGGTGAGCTCGCTCGGCAGCCGCACGCGGCCCGTCGCGCGCAGGTCCGCCGAGAGGTCGGTCCGCGTCGCGACCCCGGCGCCGTCGAGGTCCGACCCGGTCAGCGCGCCGGGGCTGGCCGTCGACGGCCCGAGCGGCACGGTGAGGACGTCGCCCGACGACCCCGGCGACGCGGCCACGACGACGGCCCTCCGGGCGTGGGAGTCGGCGTCGGCCGCCGCTCCGGGCGGCACCGCGGCACCCGACACGACGGCCGCGCCGCCGAGCAGGGTGACGAGCGTGCCGTCGGCGTCCACCCGCGCCAGGTGCACCGCACCCCGGTGCTGCACGCCCACGAGCGGCCCGTCCGCGGTCTCCGCGAGCACCGACGTCACGAGGTCGACCCCGTCGACGTCGGTCAGGCGGGCGGGTGCGACGGGCGTCGCGCCGTCGGCAGCGGCGTCGAACGCCGGGACCACCGTGCGATACAGCCCGACGTGCGCCGCGACGAAGTCACGGCCGGTCGCGCCGACGTCGCTCGCGAGCAGCCACACCGTCGACCCGTCCGCGGACGGCAGGACGGCGCCGACCGCGAGCGTCGAGCCCTGGTCCGCGTCGGTCACGGGCACGAGCGCCGCACGTCCGACGGGCGCCGACGCCAGCGGGACGAGCACCGCGTCGCGGCGCAGGTCCTCCTCGCGAGCGGCGTGGCGCGCGACGACGGCGACCAGCGCGTCGCCCGACGGCAGCCAGCGCGGGTCGCGCACGTCGAGGTCGCCCTCGGTGACCTGCGCCGACGACGGGAGGTCGCCACCGAGCGCGTCGGCTGCGGGGACGTCGACGACGAACAGGTGCTGCGGACGGTCCCGACCGAACCCGAGCCCGTCGCCGCGGTACTGCAACGAGGTGATGTGGCGCGGCGCCTCCGCAGCGGGGTCGCCGCCGGCGACGTACCGCCCGTCCTCCGGGACCCGCGCGAGGTAGGCGATGGTGCGACCGTCGGGCGAGAACCGCGGTGACGAGGCGCCCAGCGGCGCGTCGGTGAGCCGCACCGGCTCGCCGCCCGACGTCTCCACGACGTAGATCTGCGGCTTGCCCTTCGGCTCCGCCCGGCAGAACGCCACCCAGCGGCCGTCCGGCGAGACGTCGGGCGCGGTGTCGCGGTGGCCGCGCGTGAGCGGACGGGGTGCGGTCGCACCGTCCAGGGGCACCCTCCACAGGTGCCCGACGTACTCGTCGGACGCCGGGTCCGGCCGGGTCACGGAGACGATGGCGGCCGAGCCGTCGGGCAGGACGGCCGGCGTGCCGGGCACGCGCAGCAGGGAGACGTCGTCGGGGATCACCCCACGAACCTACGTGACCGGCAGCGATGCACCGGACGTGGCACCGCGCGGCCGCGACCCGGTCGGCGGTGCCGCGGCAACCCGGTCAGCCGGCCGCCGTGCTGCGGCGACTCGGTCAGCCAGGCTGCCGCGCCGCGGCCGGCGGGTCAGCCGGGCTGGCGCGGCGGTGACCAGGTCAGCCGGGCTGGCGCGGCGGCGACCCGGACAGCCGGGCTGGTACGGCGG
>NZ_BIMR01000077.1 GCF_004306155.1 Cellulomonas biazotea | reverse complement strand
GTCGTCGCCCTCGCGGGCCTGCGCCGCCGCACCCCCGCCGCGGGCGGCGAGCAGGCCGACGCCGGCCCGGCGGTCCCCGACGACCGCGTCGCCGCCCGCGTCAACGCCGCCCGGCTGCTGCTCATCCCCGGGCTCGTCCTCGCCGTCGTCGGGATCCTCGCGGGCGACCGCGGCTGGTCGACGACCGGCGCGACCGTCCCCGCGCAGGCGTCCGACGACGGCACCCTCACGGTCGTCGACTGGAACCTGCACTACGGCGTCGCGCCGTCCACCGCCGTCGACCTCGAGGGCGTCGCGCGGGCCATCGAGGCGCAGGACCCCGACGTCGTCACGCTGCAGGAGGTCGAGCGCGGCTGGGTGTTCGGCGGCGGCGCGGACATGGCGACGTGGCTCGCCCACCGGCTCGACATGACGATCCGGTTCGCCCCCGCCGCCGACCAGCAGTTCGGCAACGCCGTCCTCGCCCGCTCGGCCCTCACCGACGTCGTCGTGCACCCGCTGCCCTACGGGGACGGCCCGCAGGACCGCTCCGCGCTGTCCGTGACCCTGACGACCGCCGCGGGCGAACCCGTGCGCGTCACGTCCGTGCACCTGCAGCACCGGGAGTCGAACACGCCGACCCGCCTCGCCCAGCTCGACGCCCTGCTCGCCGCCGAGCCCGTGACCGGCCCCGCGCTGCTCGCGGGCGACCTCAACGCCGTCCCCGGCTCCCCCGAGCTCGACGTCCTCACCGACGCCGGCTGGGTGAGCGCCGTCGACGCCGTCGGCGACCCGGCCGCCCTCACGTCCCCCGTGCCCGACCCCGAGCACCGGATCGACTGGGTCCTCGGGCAGGGCGTGACGTTCACCGAGGCGACCGTCGGGACGTCTCCGCTCTCCGACCACCTCCCGGTGACGGCGCGCTGGCGGGTCACGACCGACTGACCGGCGGGGCACGCACCTCGTCGTCGAGGTCGTCAGCCGTGGTCGAGGTCGTCAGGCGGGGTCGAGTTCGTCGGTCAGAACCGGCGAGCTCGGCGTGGAGCGGCGAACTCGCGGGAGCGCTGGGGTCACCGGGTGGGGCCGTGGGTCACCTGCGGTTGCCTGTGGCGGACCGAGCCTGCGCTCCGCTCCCGGCGCGTGCCGCCTGCGGCGACCCGCACCGTGCGCTGCGCTCCGGCTCGCTCCGCGGACGCTCCGGCTCAGTCCGCGGTGCGCTGGTGGAGCATGCGCGCCACCTCGCCGATCGTCCCCGACATCGACGGGTACACCGTCGACGCCTCGGCGACCTGGTCGACCGTGAGGCGGTGCGTCACGGCCAGCGTGAGCGGAAAGATCGACTCGCTGGCCCGCGGGCCGACGACGACCGCCCCCAGCACGGTGCCGCTGCCGACCGCCGCGAAGATCTTGATGAACCCGTCGCGGACCCCGAGCATCTTGGCGCGCGGGTTGCGGGACAGCGGCAGGGTGCTCACGGTGTACTCGGCCCCCCGCTCGGCGAGCCGCGCCTCGGACAGCCCGACGGTCGCGATCTCCGGGGCGGTGAAGATGTTCGCCGACACCCCGCGCAGCGACAGCGGCTTCACGGCGTCACCGAGCGCGTGCGACATGGCGATGCGGCCCTGGGTCGCGGCGACGGACGCGAGCGGCAGGACGCCGGTCACGTCGCCGGCCGCGTAGATCCCGCGCACGTTCGTCCGCGACACCTTGTCGACCTCGACGTGACCGGACGGGGTGAGGCGGACGCCCGCCTCCTCGAGCCCGAGCCCCCCGGACGTCGGCACCGACCCGACGGCGAACAGCACGTGCGACGCCTCGATGGCGCGGCCGTCGGACAGCGTGACCTCGACGTGGTCGCCCACGCGACGGGCTCCCGCGGCACGCGAGCGGGACAGGACGGTCATGCCCCGGGTCCGGAACACGTCCTCGAGGAGCTGCGCGGCATCGGCGTCCTCGCCGGGCAGCACGCGGTCGCGCGACGACACGAGCGTGACGTCGGCGCCGAGGGACGTGTAGGCGCCGGCGAACTCGGCACCCGTGACGCCCGACCCGACGACGACGAGCTTCTCGGGCAGCTCCTGCAGGTCGTACACCTGCGTCCACGTGAGGATCCGCTCGCCGTCCGGCACGGCCTCGGGCAGCACGCGGGGCGTGGCGCCGGTCGCGACCAGGACGACGTCGGCGTCGAGCGTCTCCTGCCCGCCGTCGGCGGTCGTGACGACGACCCGGGACGGGCCGTCGAGCCGCCCGTGCCCGAGCACCGTGCGCACGCCCTCGCGGTCGAGGCGGCCGCGGATGTCGGCGGACTGCGCCGCGGCGAGCGCCTTGACGCGCGCGTTGACGGCGCCCAGGTCGATCGAGTGCCGCACGAGCGACCCGACGCCCGCGCCGGGGCCGACGCCGCCGGCGGCGGCGATCCCGTCGAGGCGGATGCCGAGCTCGGGGGCGCGGTCGGCGATGGTCATCCACTCGGCCGTCGCGATGAGGGTCTTGGACGGCACGACGTCGGTGAGGACGGCGGCCCCGCCGAGGCCCGCGCGCTCGACGACGGTGACCTCCGCGCCGAGCCGGCGGGCGACGAGCGCCGCCTCGTAGCCGCCCGGTCCGCCGCCGACGACGACGACACGGGGCGCGGCGGGACGGTCGGCTTCCTGCGACGCGGTGCTCACGGGGGTCCATTCTGCCTGCCCGGGGGCGCGCGGACCGGTCGGGCGCGGGCGTTAGCCTGTCGACCATGACCGACGTCACTGCCGTCCCGGACCTCGACGACCCCGCCACCGACCCGTTCGACGTGGCCCGAGCGGCGGCGGCGGCCATCGCCGAGGCGACGGGCGTCGCCCACCACGACGTGGCGCTGGTCCTCGGCTCCGGCTGGGGCGGCGCGGCGGACCTGCTGGGCGAGACGGTCGCGGAGCTGGCGTCGACGGACGTCCCGGGCTTCAGCGCCGCGGCGGTCGTCGGGCACGTCGGCACGATCCGCTCGATCCGCATCGAGGGCGAGGCGGGCGCGGCCCCGAAGCACGCGCTGGTCCTGGGCTCGCGCACGCACCTGTACGAGGGCCGCGGCGTGCGGCGCGTGGTGCACGGGGTGCGCACGGCCGCGGCGGCGGGGGTCAAGACCCTCGTGCTGACGAACGGCTGCGGCGGCCTGAACCCGGCGTGGGGCCCGGGCACACCCGTGCTGATCCGCGACCACATCAACCTCACGGCGACGTCCCCGCTGGAGGGCGCGACGTTCGTCGACCTCACCGACCTGTACTCGTCGCGGCTGCGGGACGTCGCCCGGAGCGTCGACCCGACGCTCGACGAGGGCGTGTACGTGCAGTTCCCCGGGCCGCACTACGAGACCCCGGCCGAGGTCGCGATGGCGGGCCGGATCGGCGGTGACCTGGTCGGCATGTCGACGACCCTGGAGGCGATCGCGGCCCGGCACGCCGGGCTGGAGATCCTCGGGGTGTCGCTCGTGACGAACTTCGGTGCGGGCATCAGCGAGCAGCCGCTGTCGCACGCCGAGGTGCTCGAGGCGGGCGCGGCGGCCGGTCCGCGGATCAGCGCCTTCCTCGCGGACGTCGTCCGGCGCGTCTGACGCGGGTCGGCCCCGGCACCGGGCCCGCAGGTCAGCGCCACGGCCGGGGCAGCACGCCCCGGCCTCGCGGCGTGCGGGACCTTCGACGACGCGCTCCCCCGCGGACGCCAGTACGTTGGCCCCATGACCGGCGACGAGTGGGCCGCGCTCGAGGGACGGGTGCAGGCATGGATCGACGACGACCCCGACCCCAGGACGGCTGAGGAGCTGCGCGACCTGCTGACCCGGGCCCGCACGGGGCCGCAGGGCCTGCAGCAGGGGCAGGAGCCCGACCCGACGCAGCGGCAGGCGATCGACGCCCGCGCCGCCGCGCGGTCGGAGCTCGCGGACCGCTTCCAGGGGCTGCTGCAGTTCGGCACCGCCGGGCTGCGCGGGCGGCTCGGGGGCGGACCGCACCGCATGAACCGGGCCGTGGTGATCCGCGCGGCGTCCGGCATCGCGGACTTCCTGCTCGGCGAGCTCGACGGCGTGACCCCGCCGCCGCGCGTGGTCATCGGCTACGACGCCCGGCACAACTCGGCGCAGTTCGCGCTCGACTCCGCGGGCGTGCTCACGGCCGTCGGCATCGAGGTGCTGCTGCTGCCCGAGGAGCTGCCCACGCCGGTGCTCGCGTTCGCGGTGCGCCACCTCGGCGCCGACGCGGGGATCATGGTCACCGCGTCGCACAACCCGCCGCAGGACAACGGCTACAAGGTGTACCTGGGCGGCCGCGTCGTCACCGACTCGGGCCAGGGCGCGCAGATCGTGCCGCCGACCGACACGGCCATCGCGGCGGAGATCGCCCGTGTGCCGTCGGTCGCGTCGGTGCCGCGCACGGACCACGGCTGGACGGTGCTCGGGCCGGACGTGCTCGACGCGTACGTGCGGACCGTCGTCGGGCTCGCCGACCTGTCCCCTGCGGCACGAGCGGCCGCCGCCCGGCTGCGGGTCGTCCTGACGCCGCTGCACGGGGTCGGCGGCACGGTCGCGCGGCGCGTGCTCGCGGAGGCCGGGTTCACCGACGTCTTCGTCGTCCCCGAGCAGGAGTTCCCCGACCCGGACTTCCCGTCGGTCGCGTTCCCCAACCCGGAGGAGCCCGGCGCGATCGACCTCGCGATCGGTCTCGCGGGCGACGAGAACGCGGACCTGGTGCTCGCGCTCGACCCCGACGCGGACCGCTGCGCGGTGGCCGTCCGCGACCCCCGCACGCGCTCGTACCGCGGGCCCGACACGGCCGCCGCGGACGGCTGGCGCATGCTGCACGGCGACGAGACCGGTGCGCTGCTCGGCTCGCTGGCCGCGCGGCGCGCGGCGGGAGACGGCGCGGTCCTCGCGAGCTCGATCGTGTCGTCCCGGCTGCTCGGCGAGATCGCCACGAGCGCGGGCCTGCGCCACGAGCAGACCCTCACCGGGTTCAAGTGGATCTCCCGCGTCGACGGCCTGGTGTTCGGCTACGAGGAGGCGCTCGGCTACTGCGTGGACCCCGCGCACGTCCGCGACAAGGACGGCATCTCGGCGTCGCTGGTCGTCGCGGGCCTCGCGGCGTCGCTCAAGGCGCAGGGCCGGACGCTCGTCGGCGCGCTCGACGACCTCGCGCGCGACCACGGCGTGCACCTCACCGACCAGGTGTCGGCCCGCTTCACGGACCTCGCGGACATCGCCGCGACCGTCGAACGCCTGCGCACGGCCCCGCCGCGGCAGGTCGCGGGCGTGCACGTGACGTCCGTCGTGGACCTCGCCGCGGGCACCGAGGACGACCGTGGCGGGTTGCCGCCGACCGACGGCCTGCGGCTGTTCACGTCCGACGGGACGCGCGTCATCGTGCGGCCCAGCGGGACCGAGCCGAAGGTCAAGTGCTACCTGGAGGTCGTCGAGCCCGTCCCCGCGGGCGCGGACGACGACGCCGTGGGGCACGCGCGGCGCGTGGCGCGCACCCGGCTGGACGCCGTCGCGGCGGACGTCCGGACGCTGCTCGGCCTCTAGCCCGCCGCACCGCCCGACGCCCCACCGGACGGGACCTGACCGCGCCTGCCCTCGTCGGCGGCGCGCGCGGTTCAGCGCGTCTGCGTGCAGCGCACCTCGGGCACCGCGCGGGCGACGTCCGAGGACGGCGCCGAGCCCTGCAGCCCGAAGACGACGGTCTCGTTGGCCTTGAGCGTGCCGTTGTAGGACATGTTCTCGGCGGTGACGCTCGGTCCGCTGGTGCCGAGCTGCGCGTTCCACACGGCGGTGATGTTCTTCGACCCCGGCAGCGTCCAGGACACCGCCCACCCGTTGACGCCCGCGGTCCCGGCCGTGACGGCAACCTCGGCCTGGTACCACGCCTTGCCGTCACCCTCCCACGAGGTCGTCACGCGGTACGTCGCGGCGCAGCCGCCGGCCGTGACGGGCTCCGGCGGTGCGACGCCGCCCGCACCGGTGTCGTCGGCGGGGGGCGGCACGGGGCCCTGTGCCACGGGGGGTGCGGTGGTCGTCCCGGGCGGCGTCGGGGTGGCCGAGGCGCCGGGGGTCGGGGACGCCGTCGGCTCGTCGTCCGGGGCCACGACGACCGGGGGGACGGGCGGTGCGAGGGTCGGGTCGCTGAACGCCAGCGCCTCGGGCGGCAGCGGCTGGGCGGGCTCGTTGCGGTCGGGGGCGGCGTCCCGGCCGTCGCACGTCCGCTCGGGGGCGTACGCGACGTACGTGCCGGCGTCGCAGTCGAACGCGACGACCGCGTCGCCGCCGACGACGACCGACCCGCCGAGCCGGGCGTCGCCCCGGACGACCGCCATGTCCCGCACGACCGCGGCGCCCTCGACGACCGCGCCGCCCTCGACCCACGCGCGCCCCTCGATGCGGGCGGTGCCGCTCACGCGGGCGTCGCCCCGGACGACGGCGTACGGCCCGACGTAGGCGTCCTCGTCGACGCGCGCGGCGTCGTCGACCCAGCCGCCGCCGTTGGCGTGCCGGTGCCCGCCCGCGGCCGGCGTGGCCGCGGTCTCGTCGGCGACCGTGGCCCCGGCGACGCGCAGCTCGTAGGGGTACCGCGGCACGTCGCCGTACCCGCGCGCCGAGTCGATGGTGTGCGTCCGGGACGGCGTCCCGACGACGACCAGGTAGACGTCCTGCTCGCCCTCGCGGAGCGCGAACTGCAGCTCCTCGTCGTCGCCCTCGGTCACGGGGCTGTACCGGGCGGTGTCGCCCGCGAGCGCGACGAAGCCGACGGACCAGCCGGCGTCGGCGGCCGTGCTGTTGCCGCGCAGCCGCACGTGCACGGTGCCGCCGACCCGCTCGGGCTTGAGGTGCACCAGGTTGAAGCCGTAGTCGGAGGGGGCGAACGCCTCGGGGACGCGGTAGTGCCCGGGGTCGTCGGGGACGGCGTCGAGCGGTGTGGTGCGTCCCGCGAGCAGCACGGGGTCGAGCTGGGCGACCGCGTCGGCGAGCGTGCGGGACCCGCCGAGGTCCCACGTGACGGTGCGCATCGCGTACTCGGTGACGCGGCGGTTGAGCGCGACCTGGCTGAGGCCGGCACCGCCGCGGTAGGCGTCGAGCGCCGTCTGCGTGCCGTCGCCGCCGCGCCAGATCCGCGCGACCGTCCCGTCGCCGTCGCGCTCCGCGAGGTACTGCAGCAGCAGCCACCCGCCGTCACCGAGCCGCGCGCTCGACCACGGGAGCCAGGGGCTGCGCACGAGGTCCGACGGGTCACCGATGCCCTCCGCGGCGCCGACGGTCGCGACGTAGGCGGCCGACGCGTCGGCGAAGGCGCCCGCCGAGTCGGCGGCGAGCCGCCCGTGCGGGGCCTCGCGCTGCGCGAACTCCTGGACCATCTCCGCGAAGCCGCGTGCCAGCGGCCACGAGGGTGCGGGCACGTCGACGCCCCCCGCACCGGGCAGCGCCGCGACCCCCGTCCGGACGACGCCGATGCCGTCGTCGACGGCGCCGCTGACGCCGCGGGACCCGCCCGACAGCCCGCCGTGCGCGACCGCGGTCGTCGCCGAACGGGCCGACCCGGGCCCCTCCGACCAGGTGCCCTCGACAACCACGACGACCTTGTGGCTGCCGATCGCACCGTCCTCGGCCGCGACGGCCAGGTCGCGGACGTCGACGTCGTAGAGCGCGTCGAGGGCGGTCACCGCCCGCGCGGGGTCGAACCGCAGGTCGAGGGTCGCGCGCGTCGGGTCGGCGCCGGGCAGGTCGCCCCACGCGAGCACGACGTCCTCGCCCTCGCGCACGTGGCCGTCGCGCCACGCCTGCTCCCAGGTCTCCGGGACGACGACGGGCTTCGAGGTGTCGTTGCTGGCGATCGCGACGGCGACCGCACCGCCCGCGACGACGGGCACGACGAGGGCAGCGACGAGCGCGGCGCGTCCGATCCGGGCCATGCCGCGCGTGTCCCCTCCCGTCGGGCGTCACCGTCGCGCGGGAGGCAGCGCGACGCGACCGTGCGCTGGCGCGCGGCTGCCCCACTGTCGTCCGGTGCTACCGCCTGCGTCAATCGCCGCGCGTCCCGCATCCGGGTGAATCGCCCCGGACGAACCGGACGGGCGTCCGACAGCGGCGGGCCCGCGCACCGCACGACGGCGGACGCGGGCCCGTCCGTGCGGTCAGTACCCCGCGTCGGCCTCGAGGCCCGCGAGGACCGCGGCCGTGCCGGACAGCCCGAGCCGGGTCGCGCCCGCCTGGACCATCGCGACGGCGTCGGCCGTCGTGCGGATGCCGCCCGACGCCTTCACGCCGAGCCGGCCGCCGACGGTGCGAGCCATGAGCTCGACCGCGTGCACGGTCGCGCCGCCCGCCGGGTGGAAGCCCGTCGACGTCTTGACGAAGTCCGCGCCGGCGCGCTCGGCCGCCTCGCACACCGCGACGACCTGCTCGTCGGTCAGGGCGGCCGACTCGATGATGACCTTGAGGACGACGTCGCCGGGCGTCGCGGCGCGGACCGCGGCGATGTCCGCCTCGACCGCGTCGTACCGGCCCTCGCGGGCCGCGCCGACGTCGATGACCATGTCGACCTCGTCGGCGCCGTCACGCACCGAGCGCGCCGCCTCGGCGGCCTTGACGTCGCTGTGGTGCTTGCCGGACGGGAAGCCGCACACCGTCGCGACGTGCAGGCCGGGCGCGGCGGACGTGTCCAGCGGCAGGAACGACGGCGACACGCACACCGAGTAGACGCCGAGCCGGGCCGCCTCCTCGACGAGGGCCTGCACGTCGGCGACCGTCGCCTCCGGCTTGAGCAGCGTGTGGTCGACGTACCGGGCCAGCCCGGCGGCGTCGTGCGGGGTGTCGTGTGTCGCGGTCATGCGCGGTGCCTTCCTCCCCGGGCGGCCGCGTAGGCCGGCCGGATCACGGTGTCGATGATCATGTCGCGCTCGTCGTGGTGGGCGAACGCGTAGGCGGCCGCGGTGACGGCCACGTCCTGGAGGTCGTCGAGGGTCCAGCCCGCTTCCTGCACGAGCAACGAGAGCTCGCGGGACAGCGTCGTGCCGGACTGCAACCTGTTGTCGGTGTTGACGGTGACCTTGAACCCGAGGCGCTTGAGCCGGGTCACGGGGTGCTCGGCGATCGACGCCGCGGCCCCCGTCTGCAGGTTCGACGACGGGCACAGCTCGAGCGGGATCCGCCGGTCGCGCACCCACTGCGCGAGCAGGCCGAGCCGGTCGCCGAGGTCGTCGGTCGTGACGTCGTCGGCGAGCCGCACGCCGTGCCCGAGGCGGCACGCCCGGGCGAGGTGCACGGCCTCGGCGACGGACTCCAGGCCCGACCCCTCGCCCGCGTGCACGGTCGCCGGGAAGTGCGCCTCGGCGAGGGTCCGGAACGCCGCGGCGTGCCGCGACGGCGGGAAGCCCTCCTCGGCTCCGGCGATGTCGAACCCGACGACGCCGTCGTCGCGGTTCGCGAGCGCGAGCGCCGCGATCTCGTCGGCGCGGTCCGCGTGCCGCATCGCGGTGATGAGGGTGCCGACGCGGATCGTGCGGCCCTGCGCCGCGGCCTCGGCGACGCCCTCGGCGAAGCCCTCCTGGACCGCGTCGACGACCTGCTGCAGCGTCAGGCCCTCGCGCAGGTGCTGCTCGGGCGCGTACCGGGACTCGGCCAGCACGACGCCGTCGGCGGCGAGGTCGAGGACCGCCTCGCGGGCGACCCGGCGCAGCGCGTCCGGCGTCTGCATGACCGCGACGGTGTGCTCGAACGTCTCGAGGTACCGCTCGAGGCTGCCCGAGCTGGCGGCCTCGACGAACCAGCGCCCGAGCTCCTCGGGGTCGGTCGTGGGGAGCTCGTGACCGGCCTCGGCGGCGAGCTCGACGATCGTCGCCGGGCGCAGGCCGCCGTCGAGGTGGTCGTGCAGCAGCACCTTCGGCAGGCCCGGCACGAGAGCGACCAGCGACGCGGTCGTGTGGTCGTCGGTGCGCTCGTCCCTGCCGCCGTCGGCGGGCTCGTCCGGCGTGGGCCGGTCGGCGTCGGCGACGTCGCCGCCCGGCTCGGGCTCGGGGGGCGCGGCGGGGGCGGAGGGGGACGTCATGCGCTCACCGTACCGGTGTCGTCGCAGGTCGGCCGTCCGCGGGACGGCCCCACGGAAGCCCCCGGCTCACGTGTCCGCACCGGGCTCGTCGTCGCCCGACGGCACCTCGGTGTCCTGCTCGACGACGTCCGCCTCGTCGGCCCGGCCCTCGCGGTCGGCGCGCGCGAAGCCCGGCTGGTACTCCTCCGGGTCGAGCTCGTCGGTGGCGTCGGCGGGGTCGTCGGTGAGGCGCAGGGGCGTCTCGGGGGCCACGGGCTCCAGTCCCGCGTCCCGCCATGCGTCGTGCCCGGGGACGGTGCTCATGGCTCCTCCTCGTCGTGCCGGTGGTGGGCCGGTCGTGACCGCTCGGTCGCACCGTCCATCGTGCTCCGGTGGGGTCGCCGACGCCACGCGGTCGCGGCGCGGCGAGCCCCTCCCCTGCGTCTGTGCCCCGGAGCTCAGGCCTCGATGCGGTCCAGCACGAGCCGCCGCGGCGCGACCGACGTCCCGGCCGGAGCCACGACGAGGCCGCCGTCGAGCGCCTCGCGGGCCCGACCGAACCGCTCGGGGGTGTCGGTGTGCAGCGTGAGCAGCGGCTGGCCCGCCCGGACCGTGTCGCCGGGCCGCACGTGCAGCTCGACGCCCGCACCGGCCTGCACCGGGTCCTCCTTGCGGGCCCGGCCCGCGCCGAGGCGCCACGCGGCGATACCCACGGCGTACGCGTCGACGGTCTGCACGACGCCGTCGCTCTCCGCGACGACCTGCTCGGTCTCCCGGGCGACGGGCAGCGTCGCGTCCGGGTCGCCGCCCTGCGCGGCGATCATGCGCCGCCACGCGTCCATCGCGCGGCCGTCGGCGAGGGCCGCGGCCGGGTCGGCGTCGGGACGGCCCGCGGCGTCGAGCATCTCGCGGGCCAGTGCGACCGTGAGCTCGACGACGTCGGACGGGCCGCCGCCCGCGAGGACCTCGACCGACTCGCGGACCTCGAGCGCGTTGCCGGCGGTGAGGCCGAGGGGCGTCGACATGTCGGTGAGCAGCGCGACCGTCGTGACGCCCGCATCGGTGCCGAGCGCGACCATCGTCTGCGCGAGCTCGCGCGCCCGGGCCTCGTCCTTCATGAACGCCCCGGAGCCGACCTTGACGTCGAGCACCAGCGCACCCGTGCCCTCGGCGATCTTCTTGCTCATGATCGAGCTCGCGATGAGCGGGATCGCCTCGACCGTGCCGGTGACGTCGCGCAGCGCGTAGAGCTTGCGGTCGGCGGGCGCGAGGCCCGAGCCGGCCTGGCAGATGACGGCGCCGACGTCCTCGAGCTGGCGCATCGTCTCCTCGTTGGACAGCGCCGCGCGCCACCCGGGGATCGACTCGAGCTTGTCGAGCGTGCCGCCCGTGTGGCCGAGGCCGCGGCCCGAGAGCTGCGGCACGGCGACGTCGAAGACCGCGACCAGCGGCGCGAGCGGCAGCGTGATCTTGTCGCCGACTCCGCCCGTCGAGTGCTTGTCGGCGGTGGGGCGGGACAGCGACGAGAAGTCGAGCCGCTCGCCGCTCGCGATCATCGCGGCGGTCCAGCGGGCGATCTCCGCGCGGTCCATCCCGTTGAGGAGGATCGCCATCGCGAGGGCCGACATCTGCTCGTCGGCCACGACGCCCCGCGTGTAGGCGTCGACCACCCAGTCGATCTGGGCGTCGGACAGGCGGTGCCCGTCCCGCTTGGCGACGATGACGTCGACGGCGTCGAACGGCTCTGACACGGTCATGCCCGGTCCTCCAGGTCAGCAGGGCCGAACGCGTCCGGCAGCACCTCGGTCATCGGCTTGATCCCCGAGACCGTCTCCACGAGCAGGCGTGCACCGCCGTGCTCCCACAGCAGCTGGCGGCAGCGGCCGCACGGCATGAGCACGTTGCCGTGCCCGTCGACGCACGTGAACGCGACGAGCCGCCCGCCGCCCGACACGTGCAGGCCGGACACGAGCGCGCACTCGGCGCACAGCGTCAGGCCGTACGACGCGTTCTCGACGTTGCAGCCGACGACGACACGGCCGTCGTCCACGAGCGCGGCGACGCCGACGGGGAACTTCGAGTACGGGACGTACGCGCGGTGCATGGCCTCGGTAGCGGCGGCGCGCAGGGCGTCCCAGTCGACGGTCGGGCCGTCGGTGGGGTCGGTCACGGGTGGAGCCTCACTTCTTGTACGGGACGCCCTCGGCGGCCGGCGGCCGCACCCGGCCGACGAGCCCGGCGACGGCGAAGATCGTCGCCAGGTACGGCAGCATCGCGAGGATGTCGCTCGGGATCGGAGACCCCAGGTTGTTGAGCACGCGGCGCAGGGCGTCGGCGAGCCCGAAGAACAGGGACGCGGCGAGCGCGCCGGTGGGGCTCCACCGGCCGAGGATCATCGCGGCGAGTGCGATGTACCCCTTGCCGGACGTGAGCTCCTTGGTGAACGCGAGGCCCGCGGAGACGAGCGCCGCACCACCGAGGCCCGCGATGGCGGAGCCGAGGATCGTCGAGCGCACGCGCGTCCGGTTGACCTTGATGCCGACGGTGTCGGCGGCCTTGGGGTGCTCGCCGACGGACCGCATCCGCAGGCCCCAGCGGGACCGGAACACCATGACCTGGAGCACCGCGACCGCGATGTACATGAGGTAGACGGTGAGCGGGTGCGCGAAGAGCACGGGACCGACGACCGGGATGTCGGCCAGGAGCGGCACCGCGATGGTCGGCAGGCGCGGCGGCGAGTTGAGCGTCTGCGGGTTGGCCGTCAGGACCGTCGAGAACAGGTAGTTCGTCAGGCCGATGACGAGCACGTTGAGCACGACGCCGACGATGATCTGGTCGACCCAGTAGCGGACCGCGAACAGCGCGAGGCACGCGCCGACGAGCGCGCCCGCGAGCGGCGCGGCGATGAGCCCGACGTAGGCGTTGCCCGTGACGGACGCGACGACGACCGCGAGGAACGCGCCCGCGAGCAGCTGGCCCTCGATCGCGATGTTGATGACGCCGGACCGCTCGCAGAGCAGGCCCGCGAGGGCGCCGAACACCAGCGGCACGGACAGGCCGAGCGCGTTGGTGAGCAGCAGCGTCAGCGGCAGCGCGTTGTCGTTGCCCGCCATGACCCACACGAGCAGCGCGAGGAAGATCAGGACGCCGTAGACGACCCACATCCACGCGGGCACCGGACGGCGGCGGCGCGAGCGCAGCAGCGCGAGCACGGCGATGACGAGCGCGCCGACCGACAGGATCGACGCCGTGAGCCGCGACGGCACGACGATGTCGTCGATCTTGATGGCGTCGCCGCCGGTGGCGACGCGGAACGTCGTGGTCGCACCGGCAGCCGTGAGGAGCCCGAAGAACACGAGGCTCAGCACGGCCAGCACGATCGCGGTCACGGGCCCGTGCCAGCGGACCTTCGCCTGCACGAGCGTCGTGGGCTCGGGCACGAGCGACTCGGGCTTGTCGGGGGCGGTCATCGTGCTCACGCCGCGGCCTTCTTCCTGTCGTAGCCGAAGAGCGTGGCGGCCCAGTGGATGACCGACAGCTCGCGGACCAGCGGCGGGGCCGCGATGAGGAGGACGATGACGGCCTGGATGACGAGCACCAGGTCGATGGGCGTCCCGGCGGCGGTCTGCATGAGGGGCGAGCCCGCGCGCAGTGCGCCGAACAGCAGGGCCGCGAGGACCGTGCCGAGCGGCCTCGACCGGCCGAGCAGCGCGACGGTGATCGCGTCGAAGCCGATCGACCCGGCGCTGCCCGCCTGGAACGTGCGGTCGGTGCCGAGGATCTGCATCGCGCCGCCGAGGCCCGCGAGGCCACCCGCGACGAGCATGACGCTGACGAAGACCCGCTGGACGTTGATGCCGGCGGTGCGGGCGGCGTCCTGGTTCGCGCCGACGGCCCGGAACCGGAAGCCGAGCGTCGAGCGCTCCATGAGCCACCAGACGCCGACGGCCGCGAGGAGCGCGACCAGGAACCCGGCGTGCAGGCGGAACTGCGAGCCGAGCAGCAGCGGCATCATCGCGTTCTCGCCGACGGGCGGCGTGATGGGCCGCGTCGAGCCGGGCTGGCGCAGGACGGCCGTCGTCAGCAGGTACGACACGAGGTATAGCGCGATCGAGTTGAGCATGATCGTGACGATCACCTCGCTCGCCCCCGTGCGCGCCTTGAGGAAGCCCGCGATGCCGGCCCAGATCCCACCGGCGACGACCGCACCGAGGCACGCGACGACGACGTGCGCGACGACCGGCAGGTCGAGCGTGAAGCCGAGGTAGGCGGCTGCGGCGGCGCCGACGAGCACCTGCCCCTGGGCGCCGATGTTGAACAGGCCCGACCGGAACCCGATGCCCAGGCCGAGACCGGCGAGGATGAGCGGCACGGACGAGACCATCGTCTCGGTGATGGGCCGGATCCGTCGGGCGCCCTCGGCCTGGTAGTCGAAGATCGCTCCGCGGAACAGCGCCGAGTACGTCTCGTAGATCGCGTTCCACGCGGCCTCGAAGAAGTCGGCGGGGCGCGCGAAGACGTAGCTGAGGGCGTCCTGCGACGCGGCGTCGGCGGCGACGACGAGGACGGCCGCGAGGCCGAGCGCGATGAGGATCGCGACGACGACCGTCGTGGTCGTCGAGTCGAGCACCTGCTGCAGGTAGCTCGGGCGGTCGGGCTCGGGCTTGCGCTCGGGCGCGGGCGCCGGTGCCGGCGCGTCCTGGACGGTGGCGCTCACGCCGTGCCCTCCTCGTCGGTCGTGGGCGCCGGTCCGGCGCCCTCCTCGGCCTGCGCGACGGCGTCGGCGGCGGCGAGGGCGGTGTGGTGCCCGGCCGCCTGCTCGCGGGCCTGCTCGAGCGGGACGCCGGCCATCATGAGGCCGAGCACGTCCCGGTCGGCCGTCTGGCCGCCCTCGACGATGCCGATGATCTTGCCGCGGTACATGACGGCGATGCGGTCGGCGAGCGCGAGCACCTCGTCGAGCTCGGTCGAGACGATGACGACCGGGGTGCCGTTGTCCCGTTCGGCGACGATCCGCTTGTGCACGAACTCGATCGACCCGACGTCGAGGCCACGGGTCGGCTGCGACGCGACGAACAGCCGCAGCGGCCGCGACATCTCGCGCGCGAGGACGACCTTCTGCTGGTTGCCGCCCGACAGCGTGCTGACCGCGTCCTGCACGGAGCGCACCCGGATGTCGAACTCGTCGACGCGGTGCGCGGCGTTCTCGGCGACCCGCGCGGGGCTGAGCGACCCGGCGCGCGCGAAGGGCGCCGAGCGGTGCATGTCGAGGATGAGGTTCTCCGCGATGGAGAACGACGCGATGAGACCGTCGGAGCTGCGGTCCTCGGGCACGAACCCGACGCCCGCCTCGATGACCTCGTGGACCTTCTTGCCGCCCAGGTCGACGCCGTCGAGCAGCAGCTGGCCGGCGGTCGGGGTGTCGAGGCCGAGGATCGTCTCGGTGAGCTCGGTCTGGCCGTTGCCCTGGACACCGGCGATCGCGAGGATCTCGCCGCGGTGCACGTCGAACGAGACGCCGTCGACGACCGCGTTGCCGTGCACGTCGAGCACCGTGAGGTCGCGGACCTGGAACGTCGCCTCGCCGGGCTCCGCGGCGGGCTTCTCGACCGCGAGGCTCACCGACCGGCCCACCATGAGGGAGGCGAGCTCGACCTCGGACGACTCGGGGCTGGCGGTGCCGACGACCTTGCCGCGGCGGATGACGCTGATGGTGTCCGCGACGGCGCGGACCTCACGCAGCTTGTGCGTGATGAAGACGATGGAGGTGCCCGCGTCCTTGAGCTGGCGCATGATCCCGATGAGCTCGTCGGTCTCCTGCGGCGTCAGCACCGCGGTCGGCTCGTCGAGGATGAGGACCTGCGCGTCGCGCGAGAGCGCCTTGATGATCTCGACCCGCTGCTGCACGCCCACGGGGAGGTCCTCGACGAGCGCGTCGGGGTCGACGGCGAACCCGAAGCGGTCGGAGATGGCCTTGACGCGGCGGCGCGCCTCGGCGAGGTCGATGAGGGAGCCGCCGACGACGGGCTCGTGCCCGAGGACGACGTTCTCCGCGACGGTGAAGACCGGGATGAGCATGAAGTGCTGGTGCACCATGCCGATGCCCGCGGCCATCGCGTCACCCGGTCCGGCGAACGTGCGCGGCTGCCCGTCGACGACGATCTGCCCCGCGTCGGGCTGGTACAGCCCGTACAGGACGTTCATCATCGTCGACTTGCCTGCGCCGTTCTCGCCGAGCAGGGCGTGGATCTGCCCTGGCTCGAACGTCAGATCGATGCCGTCGTTCGCCACGAGCGATCCGAACCGCTTCGTGATGCCCTGCAGCTCGAGCCTCATCGCCTCGTGCCCGCCTTTCCCCACGTGCCCGTGAGCCGACAGTAGGACCACCGCGCCGCCGACGCACCGGTGGCCCGGGGCGCGTCGCCCCAGGCCACCGGTGCGCTGGTCAGGCAGTGGTCAGGAGACCGCGTTCGCCGAGGGCGACTCGACGACGAGGTCGCCGTCGATGATTGCCTGGCGGAGCTCGTCGATCTTGGCGGAGAGCTCGGCCGGGACGTTCGCCTCCCAGTCGTGGTACGGCGCGATGTCGACGCCGCCGTTGGCGAGCGTGCCGACGTACGGGTCGGCCGTGAACTCGCCGTCGACCGACGACTTGATCGTGTCGAACACGGCCGTCTGGATCTGCTTCATGACGGACGTGAGGATGAGGCCCTTGTACTGCTCGTTCGCGGGCTGCAGGTAGCCGTCCGAGTCGACCCAGATGACCGCGGTGCTCTCGGCCTGGCTGGCGGCGTTGAGCGCGCCGGAGCCGACCGGGCCCGCGACGGGGAGGATGACGTCGGCACCGTCGGCGATGAACTGCTCGGAGGTGGTGCGGCCGGCCTCGGTGTCGGAGAAGTTCCCGATCATCGAGCCGTTCTGCGCCTCCTTGTCCCAGCCGACGACGGTCGTCGCGACACCGGACTCCTCGGCGTAGGCGGCGGCGCCGTCCACGAAGCCGTCCATGAAGATCGTCACGGACGGGAACGGCTGGCCGCCGAACGTCGCGAGCTTGTGGGTCTCGGAGATGCCCGCGGCGAGGTAGCCGGCGAGGTACGCGGCCTCCTGCGTGTTGAACAGCAGGGGCTTGGCGTTGTCGAGCGTGACCGGGTTGAAGTCCGCGTCGGAGAAGGCCGAGTCGACGAGCGCGAACTCGATGTCGGGGTTCGCCTCGGCGCCCGCCTGGACGGCGTCCTCGAGGGCGAAGCCGACGCCGATGATGAGGTTGCAGCCCTGCTGCACCATCGAGTCGACGTTGGTCGTGTACTGGCCGGGGTCCGTGGACTCGGCCGTCTTGATCGTGATGCCGAGCTCGCTCTCGGCCTGCTCGAGGCCCTTGAAGCCGGACTCGTTGAACGAGGCGTCGTCGAAGCCGCCCTCGTCGGACACCATGCAGGCGGTGAAGTCGACGGTCGCCGACGTCTCGTCGCCGCCGGACGTCTCGTTCGTCTCCTCGGGGGCGCTGCCGCAAGCCGCGAGGGCGAGGGCGACCGCGCCACCGAGCGCAGCCACACGGATGATCTTCTTCACGCGAATCTCCTGGTCTCTCAGCCGACCGCCCGGACGGCAGGTGGCCGTCGCCGGGACGGTCGTCCTGCCCGGCGTCGATGGTTCGGACAGTAGTGAGCCGCAGGTGACGACCTTGTTACCAGGCGGTATCCGCCGAGGTTCCGTTACCTAGTTGGAATGTCCGCCCAGGTGACGGACGGGTCGTACCGTCATTCGAGACGGTCGAGTCGGACATGGGACGACGTCTCAGGCGCGCCCCGCGAGCAGGGCCGCACGCGCCAGCAGGAGCGCCCCGGCCTCGACGGCACGCTCGTCGACCCGGAGGTCGCCCTGGTGGATGTCGTACGTCCGGCCGCCCGGCGTCCGCGTGCCGAGCCGCGCCATCGCCCCCGGCACCTTCGTCAGGTACCAGGCGAAGTCCTCGCCGCCCAGCGACTGCTCGGTCAGCAGCACGGCCTGCGGCCCGAGGACGTCGCGCGCCGCCGCCTCCAGCACGCCCGTCGACCGCTCCTCGTTCTCCACCGGCGGGACCCCGCGGTGGTGGCGCACCTCGGCCTCCAGGCCCAGGGGCGCGACGACCTGCTCGACGGCCGCGTGGAACACGTCCGACGCCTTCTCCCACGCGCGCACGTCCAGGCAGCGCAGCGTGCCGCGCACCGTGCCCGACGCCGGGATCGCGTTGTGGGCGGACCCCGCCTGCACCTCGCCCCACGTGAGGTTGACCCCCGAGCGGGGGTCGAGCCGACGGCCCAGGATCGCGGGCACCTGCGTGATGACCTGCCCCAGCGCGAACACCAGGTCGCCCGTGAGGTGCGGGCGCGACGTGTGCCCGCCCGGCCCGGTGAGCACCACCTGGACCTCGTCGCTCGCCGACGTGATCGGCCCGATGCGCGTCCCGACCTGGCCGACGTCGACCTTCGGGTCGCAGTGGATCGCGAAGATCTGGCCGACGCCGTCGAGGCCACCCGCGTTGACGACGTCGATCGCGCCGCCGGGCTGGACCTCCTCGGCGGGCTGGAAGACGAGCCGCACGCCCGTCGTGAGGCCGTCGGACGCGTCGAGGCCCGCGAGCGCGAGCCCCGCGCCCAGCACGGCCGTCGTGTGCACGTCGTGCCCGCACGCGTGCGCCACGCCCCGCACGGTCGACACCCACGGCAGGCCGCACGAGTCGTGCACCGGCAGGGCGTCCAGGTCGGCCCGCAGCGCGATGCGCCGGCGCCCCGACCGCGCGTGCGACGGCCCGATGTCGCAGACCAGCCCCGACCCGGGCAGCAGCACGGGCTCGAGGCCCGCGGCCCGCAGCCGCTGCGCGACGACCCGGGTCGTGCGCTCCTCGGTCCGCCCCAGCTCGGGGTGGGCGTGCAGGTCGCGACGGATCTCGACGAGCTCGTCGCGCAGCCCGTCCAGGTGCGCCACCAGGCGCGTCACCTCGGGGTCGGTCGACCGCTGCGGGACGTCGAGGGCGGGGACGAGCACGGGGACGGAGGTGGACGTGTCGGGCACGCCCTCGACCTTAGCCCGGGGACGTCAGAGCAGGTCGTCGCGACCACGCTCGCGCCAGCCGTCGACCGCCGCCTTGACGGACTGCGCGTGCGCACGCGTCGTGACGAGCACCGCGTCGGCCGTGTCGACGACGACGACCCCGGGCACCCCGACGACGCTCACGGTGCGACCACCGCCCGGCACGACGAGCGCGTCGGGCGCACCGACGCGCAGCACGAGCGCGTCGTCGCCGAGCGTCGGGCTCGCGAGCAGGCCGCCGAGCGACGCGAAGTCGCCGATGTCGTCCCACGCGAAGTCGCCCGGCACCACCGCGACGCCGCCGGCGGCCGCGACGGGCTCGGCGATGGCGTGGTCGATCGCGATCTTGGTCAGCGTCGGCCAGACGTCCGCGAGCACGGTCGCCCGGTCCGGGCCGTCCCACGCGGCCGCCAGGGTCCGCAGGCCCTCGGCGAGCGCGGGCAGCTGCGCGGCGAGGTGGTCGAGCAGCACGCGGGCGCGCACGATGAACATGCCCGCGTTCCAGCGGTACTCGCCCGTCGCGAGGTACGCGGCGGCGGTCTCCTCGTCGGGCTTCTCCGTGAAGCCGAGGGCGTGGTGCACGGTCGGGGCGCCGGGCAGACCCAGCGGCTCCCCCGACCGGACGTAGCCGAACGCGGTCGACGGGCCGGTCGCGCGGATCCCGACCGTGACGACGTACCCCGCACGGGCCCCCGCGACGCCCTCGCGCACGGCCCGCTCGAACTCCGCAGTGCCGTCGATGACCTGGTCCGCGGCGAACGACCCGAGGACGACGTCGTCGCCGTGGCGCTCCAGGAGCACCGCGGCCGCGAGACCGATCGCGGCCATCGAGTCGCGCGGCGACGGCTCGGCGAGCAGCCGCTCCGCACCGGCCGCGTCCGCGAGCAGCGCGGGCACCTGCTCCGCGACCGCGGCCGCGTGGCGGTGCCCCGTGACGACGAGCACGCCCTCGGGCCCGGCCAGCGGGACCAGGCGGTCGACGGTGGCCTGCAGCAGCGTCCGCCCCGACCCCGTGAGGTCGTGCAGGAACTTGGGGTGGCCGGACCGCGACAGCGGCCACAGGCGCGTCCCCGCACCGCCCGCCGGGACGACCGCGTGGAAGCCCGGGATCGGGCCGGTCGCGGGGACGTCGGCGTCGGGCGTCGGCACGGTCGGCACGGTCGGCTCGCTGGGCATGGCGACCAGGCTAGCGGCGGCCGCACGACCCCAGGCCGCGTGTGGAGTTGCTCACAAACAGGCCCCTGGGCGGGACCAACGGCCCATGCGGACCAGGTCGCGCCGACCCGTGTCTATACAGTGAGACCGACAGACTCCGGCAGGGTCGCCGACGTCCCTGCCGCGGCTCGACCGGCTCAACCCTCACTCGCAGGAGGCCCCCCAGTGCCCGCAGCGCCTGCCAAAGCGCCGGCTGGAACGCTCTACCGAGGGCGCGAAGGCATGTGGTCGTGGGTCGCGCACCGCGTGACCGGCGTCGCGATCTTCTTCTTCCTCCTCGTGCACGTGCTCGACACCGCCCTCGTGCGGGTGTCGCCCGAGGCCTACAACGACGTGATCGGGACGTACAAGAACCCGATCATGGGCCTCGGCGAGGCGGGGCTGGTCGCGGCCATCGTGTTCCACGCGTTCAACGGCCTGCGGATCATCCTCGTCGACTTCTGGGCCAAGGGCCCGAAGTACCAGCGCGTGATGCTGTGGGTCGTCCTCGGCCTGTCCGTCGTGACGATGGCGGGCTTCCTGCCGCGGCACCTCATGCACGTCTTCGGAGGCGAGTGATGACGCTCATCGCGGACCCGAAGGCCCCGCGTCCCCCGCGCCCGGGCCCCGGCCGCCGCACCACGCGCGGCAACACCGAGCTGTACGGCTGGGTGTTCATGCGGGCGTCCGGCGTGATCCTCGTCGTGCTGATCTTCGGGCACCTGTTCGTCAACCTCGTCGCCGGTGAGGGCGTCAAGGCCATCGACTTCGGGTTCGTCGCCGGCAAGTGGGCGTCGCCGTTCTGGCAGGTCTGGGACCTGCTCATGCTGTGGCTCGCGATGATCCACGGCACCAACGGCGTGCGCACGATCGTCAACGACTACGCGGAGAAGGACACGACGCGCCTGGTCCTCAAGGGCCTGCTCTACCTCGCGTTCGTCGTGGTCGTCGTCCTCGGCACGCTCGTGATCTTCACGTTCGACCCGTGCCCGAGCGGCAGCCCGGCCGACCTCCTCCCCTCGTTCTGCACGGCCTGACGTCGACGTCGGACCACCCCCCCACCCGCCAGCAGCTCTCGCCAGCAGGCCAGCCACCAGGAAGGCATCGACCTCGATGCAGACCCACCAGTACGACGTCGTCATCGTCGGCGCGGGCGGCGCCGGCATGCGCGCGGCCCTCGAGTCGTCGACGCGCGTCCGCACCGCCGTCATCTCCAAGCTCTACCCGACGCGCTCCCACACGGGCGCGGCGCAGGGCGGCATGTGCGCCGCGCTCGCCAACGTCGAGGAGGACAACTGGGAGTGGCACACCTTCGACACCGTCAAGGGCGGCGACTACCTCGTCGACCAGGACGCCGCGGAGGTCATGGCGAAGGAGGCCATCGAGGCCGTCCTCGACCTGGAGAAGATGGGCCTGCCGTTCAACCGGACGCCCGAGGGCAAGATCGACCAGCGCCGCTTCGGCGGCCACACCCGCAACCACGGCGAGGCGGCCGTGCGCCGGTCCTGCTACGCCGCGGACCGCACGGGCCACATGATCCTGCAGACGCTGTACCAGCAGTGCGTGAAGAACGAGGTCGAGTTCTTCAACGAGTTCTACGTGCTGGACCTGCTCGTCGACCACGACCTCGCCGCGGGCCACGTGCCCGAGGGCGAGGAGGTCAACGTCTCCGGCGTCGTCGCCTACGAGCTCGCGACCGGGGAGATCCACGTCTTCCAGGCCAAGTCCGTGGTCCTCGCGACCGGCGGCGCGGGCAAGATCTTCAAGACGACGTCGAACGCGCACACCCTCACCGGTGACGGCATGGCGCTGGCGTACCGCCGCGGCATCCCGCTGGAGGACATGGAGTTCTTCCAGTTCCACCCGACGGGCCTCGCGGGCCTCGGCATCCTGCTCTCGGAGGCCGCACGCGGCGAGGGCGGCATCCTGCGCAACTCGCAGGGCGAGCGGTTCATGGAGCGGTACGCCCCCACGATCAAGGACCTCGCACCGCGCGACATCGTCGCCCGGTCCATGGCCAACGAGGTGCGCGAGGGTCGCGGCGCCGGTCCCAACAAGGACTACGTGCTGCTCGACCTCACGCACCTCGAGCCCGCGCACATCGACGCGAAGCTCCCCGACATCACCGAGTTCGCGCGCACCTACCTGGGCGTCGAGCCGTACACCGAGCCCGTCCCGGTGTACCCGACCGCGCACTACGCGATGGGCGGCGTCCCGACGAACATCGCGGGCGAGGTGCTGCGCAACTCCACCGACGTCATCCGCGGCCTGTACGCCGCCGGCGAGGTCGCGTGCGTGTCCGTGCACGGCTCCAACCGCCTCGGCACGAACTCCCTGCTCGACATCAACGTGTTCGGCAAGCGCGCCGGCATCTCCGCCGCGGGCTACGCCGCCGGAGCCGCCTGGGTCGAGCTGCCCGAGGATCCCGCGGTCCGCGTGCAGGCCGAGCTCGAGGAGATCCGCACCCGCGCGGACGGCGAGCGCGTGGCCGACATCCGTCGCGCGCTGCAGGAGACGATGGACGCGAACGCCCAGGTGTTCCGCACCGACGAGTCGCTCCAGCAGGCCCTCGCGGACCTCAAGGACCTGCGCAAGCGGTTCGCGTCGGTGAGCGTCCAGGACAAGAGCCGCACGTTCAACACCGACCTGCTCGAGGCGGTCGAGCTCGGCTTCCTGCTCGACATCGCCGAGACCGTCGTCGTCGGGGCACTCAACCGCAAGGAGTCGCGCGGCGGCCACTTCCGGGAGGACTTCCCGGACCGCGACGACGCCGGCTTCATGAAGCACACGATGGCCTACCGCCGGCCGCTGCCCGCCGAGGGCCACCGCATGTGGGGCGGCGACACCGACGGCGACCACGAGGGCTCCTTCGCCCACACCACGGTGTTCGACGACTACCAGCTCGTGCTCGGGTCCAAGCCCGTCACCGTCACCCGCTACCAGCCGATGGAGCGCAAGTACTGATGACTGCCACGCTCGACGCCACCCCCGAGGTCGGGGCCGTGCCCTCGTTCGAGGTCACGCTCAAGGTCATGCGCTACCTGCCCGGCGACGACGGCTCGACGCCCGTCGCGCACTGGGACGAGTTCCGTGTGCAGGCCCACGGCACCGACCGCGTGCTCGACGCGCTGCACAAGGTCAAGTGGGAGCAGGACGGCTCGCTGACGTTCCGCCGCTCGTGCGCGCACGGCGTGTGCGGGTCCGACGCGATGCGCATCAACGGCCGCAACCGCCTCGCCTGCAAGACGCTGCTCAAGGACCTCGACCCGTCCAAGCCGATCACGGTCGAGCCCATCAAGGGCCTGCCGGTCGTCAAGGACCTCGTCGTCGACATGGAGCCGTTCTTCGCGTCCTACCGCGAGATCATGCCGTTCCTCATCACCACCGGCACCGAGCCGACCAAGGAGCGCCGGCAGTCCGCCGAGCAGCGCGAGCGGTTCGACGACACCACCAAGTGCATCCTGTGCGCCGCGTGCACGTCGTCCTGCCCGGTGTTCTGGACCGACGGCCAGTACTTCGGTCCCGCCGCGATCGTCAACGCGCACCGGTTCATCTTCGACAGCCGCGACGAGGGCGGCGCGCAGCGCCTGGAGATCCTCAACGACAAGGAGGGCGTGTGGCGGTGCCGCACGACCTTCAACTGCACCGAGGCGTGCCCGCGCGGCATCGAGGTCACCAAGGCGATCCAGGAGGTCAAGCGCGCGATGATCACGCGCGCCTTCTGACGCCCCCTCGCCCTCTCCGCATCCGAGGCCGTCCCCGTCGTCCGGGGGCGGCCTCGGTTCGTCCCGGCCCGATGCTCGCGTCCGACGAAGGTCCCTCGACCGCCCGCGCACACGGTGCTTGGCTGACGGGATGGACGCCGGATGGCACGACGCGCACGTGCTCGGTCAGGGGGCGCCCATGGACGCCCGCATCGCGTGGCACCTGGAGCACGCCGCGGCGTGCGGGTGCCGGGCCGTCCCCCGGACGGTCGTCGAGGAGCTCGAGCGGCGCGGCATCCCGGTGCCGGAGCGCGAGGACCGCTGACCGGCCCGTAGCGCGGGAATCGGCTTCCCCGTCGTCGCCGCGCCGCCTACGGTGGCGGGCGTGCCGCACACCGACCAGGAGATCCCGCTCGAGGGCGGCAACGTCGGTGGCGCCGTGCGCGTCGGCGACACCGTCCGCCGCCCGACCGGCCCGTGGACGCCCGCGGTGCACGAGCTGCTCGACTTCCTCGCGACGACCGACCTGCCGCACGTTCCCCGGGTGCTGGGCGTCGACGACCGGGGCCGCGAGGTCCTCACCTACCTGCCCGGACGGGTCGTGCCGATCGGCGTCGAGCCGCTCACGGACGCGCAGGTGCGCTCGGCGATGCGCTGGCTGCGGCGTTACCACGACGTCGTCGCCGGCTTCCCGCGCGACAGCCGCCGGTGGCGCTTCGTCGAGCGTGCGCTCGAGCCGGGCGAGATCGTGTGCCACCACGACTCGGCGATGTACAACCTGGCGTTCGACGGCGACGACCTGGCCGGAGTGTTCGACTGGGACGTCGCCGGCCCGGGGCGCCCGGTCGACGACCTCGCGATCTTCGCGTGGAACGCGCCGCTCCTCTTCCCGGACGGCGACCCGGCGCTGGCGGCGCACGGCCTGACGGTCATGGCGGAGGCGTACGGCGACGTCGGCCCGGGCGAGATCCTCGACCACGTGACCGTGCGGATGACGGACGCGTCCGACCGCATCGAGGAGGGGCAGCGCCGCGGCGACCCCGGCATGCTGCGGCTCGGCGAGATCGGCGAGCCGGCGGCGACCCGTGCGCGGGTCGTCACGCTGCTGGCGCACGCGCCCGCGATCCGCGCGCTGCTGCCCGGCTGACCGGGTCAGGCGCCGACCGGGGACTCCACGTCCTCCGTCTGCTCCTGCGGCGGGTCGGCGGTCCACGCGGCCGCGAGCAGCATGATCCGGGCCAGCAGGTTGACCCACACGAGCAGCGTGACGATGACCGCGAACGACGCGAGCAGCGGGTTGCGCGACGCGCTGCCCGCGACGACCGACGTCCCGAGCAGCCGCACGACGCCGAACCCCGCCGCGGCGATGAGCGCACCGCCGAGCAGGTCCTTCCACGCGGGCCGCGCGTCGGCGAGGAACCACACGACGAGCATGAACATCCCGGCATCCACCACGAACGACACGGCGACCGCAGCCGCCGTCCCGGACGCGCCCTGCCACCCGACGAGCCCCGTGAGCCACTCCGCGGCCGCCGTCGCGCCCGTCGTCAGGACGGCCGACACCAGCACCGCGATCGCGATCCCGACGAACCCGCCGAGCTCGCGCAGCTTCGACAGGACGGCGTTGCCGCCGCCCACACGCCCGAACATCGCCCGCACGCCCGTGCGCAGCGCCGCGGTCGCCGAGATCGCGCTGAGGACCAGGACGACGACCGCGACGACCCCGGCGACCGTGAGCGCGGGGCTCAGGACGAGCGTGTCGGGGTCGACGAGCCCGTTGTTGTCGCCCGTGTCGATGAGGCCGGGCAGCGACTCGTCGATCGCGTCGAGGACCTGCTGACGCAGCTGCTCGTCGTCGCCGAGCACCGCCATGAAGATCGTGTAGCCGATCGTCAGCCCGGCGAACACCGAGAACAGCGCCGCGTACGCGATGCCGCCCGACAGCAGCCCGCCGCCGGCCGCGCCGAACCGCGCGTTGGCCCGGGCGGGGCGGGTCCGCTGCCACCACGCGAGCAGCGCCTTGGCCCGGTCCACGAGCGACGGCCGCGCCGCCGCCTTCCCGTCGTCACCACCGCCGCCGCGCCCCGGGCCGGACGCCCGCTCCGTGCTCTCCGCCCGGGCCTGCGCCGCCCCCGAACCGGCCGCCGGACGTGCAGGGTCCGTCGTGGGGTCGCCGGTCATGCACCGACCCTAGGTCGGCCGCACCGCCCCGGCATCCGCGCCGTCGGCCGGGACGTCGACCCCGTCGCCGCCCAGCGCGAAGTCCCGCACCGGACGCCAGACGCCGTCGTCGCCGTGCAGGTACGTGTGCAGCTCACGCACGACGAACGACGCCTCGAACCGCGCGAGACCCGCCGCCGCCGCGTCGAGCTGCTCGTCGGGGACCTCGTGCGCGACCGTGACGTGCGGGTGGTAGTCGAACCGCAGACGCTGGTCCAGCACCCCGGTCCTGACGCTGCGCTCGAGCGCCGCGCACCCGTCGGCACCCTCGACGAGGGGCACGAACACGACCGGGGAGACCGGCCGGAACGTCGCCGTCCCGTGCAGCCGCACCACGAACGGCGCGTGCCGTGCGGCCGCCTGCGCGAGGTGCTCGTCGACCTCCGCGACCAGGCCCGGCTCGACGACCGTCGGGCCGAGCAGCGTCACGTGCGGCGGGATGAACTCCGCGAGCGGGTCGCCGTACCGGGCGCGGGCCTCGCGCAGCGCGGTGCTCCACGGCTCGGGCACCGTGATCGCGACCCCGATGCGGAGCTGGTCGCCGGTGCGTTCCGGCAACCTCATGCGGGCGTCCCGACGGGGGCTGCCGCGACCTCGCCGTCCAGGACGTCCGCCGCGAGCCGCCGGGTCGCCGGCCGTCGCCGCAGCAGCCCGAACCGGTCGTACAGCCGCTCGAGCGTCGGGGCCGCGAGCGCCTGGGCCCGGTCGGCGCCGTCGGCCAGCACCTCGTCGAGCGACGCGGGGTCCGCGAGGTAGCCGTGCACGCGCTCCTGGAAGGGCGTGAGGAAGTCGACGACGACCTCCGCGAGGTCCTTCTTCAGGTCGCCGTAGCCCTTGCCCGCGTACTCCTGCTCGAGCGCCTCGACCGACCGGCCCGTGAGCGCCGAGTAGATCGTCAGCAGGTTCGAGATCCCCGGCTTGGCGAGCGGGTCGAAGCGGATCTCCCGCTCGGTGTCGGTCACCGCGGACTTGATGCGCTTCGTGACGACCTTGAGGTCGTCGAGCAGCTCGATGAGGCCGTTGGGGCTCTCCGCGGACTTGCTCATCTTCGACGTCGGGTCCTGCAGGTCGTAGATCTTCGCCGTGGCCTTGACGATGTGCGGCTCCGGGACGACGACCGTGCCCTTGCCGAACCGCGAGTTGAGCCGCTGCGCGAGGTCGCGCGACAGCTCGAGGTGCTGGCGCTGGTCCTCGCCGACCGGCACGAGGTCCGTGCCGTACAGCAGGATGTCCGCCGCCATGAGGACCGGGTAGGTGAACAGGCCGACCGTCGTGCCCTCGGTCCCCTGCTTGCTCGACTTGTCCTTGAACTGCGTCATCCGGCCGGCCTCGCCGAAGCCCGTCTGGCACGACAGCAACCAGGCGAGCTCCGCGTGCTCGGGCACGTGCGACTGGACGAAAAGGATCGAGCGCGCCGGGTCGACGCCCGCGGCGAGGAACTGGGCGGCAGTGCGGCGCGTGCGTTCCCGCAGGACGGCCGGGTCGGGGTTCACGGTCAGCGCGTGCAGGTCGACGACGCAGTAGATCGCGTCGTGGTCCTCCTGCAGCGCGACCCACTGCGTGAGGGCGCCCAGGTAGTTGCCGAGCTGGAGGGAGTCGGACGTCGGCTGCATCCCGGAGAAGATGCGCGAGCGGTGGGGGGCCATCCGGACCATCAGTCCATTCTTGTCGGGTGCCGTCGCTCGCCGCGGTGGGCGGCGACGTCGTGTGCGGGGGTCGTGCGTCGGTGCGGGCGGTGCGTCCGGCGGGCGTCGGTGCCCGGCCGGGAGCGGCCGTGGGCGGACCCGCGCGGACGCGGACCGTCAGGTGGCTTCGTCGTCGAACGGTGCGGTGCGCCATCGGTCGCCGGGCGAGCCGGCCACCGTCGCGGTGGCCGTCGACCTGCTCGCCGACGCACCGGCAGCGGCGGCCGTCGCGGCGCCGGCTGCGGTGCCGGCCGCGGTCGCGCCCTTGCGCAG
>NZ_BIMR01000076.1 GCF_004306155.1 Cellulomonas biazotea | reverse complement strand
GACCTCGACGCGCTCGTCGTCGGCTGCCGCGCGTGCCCGCGGCTCGTCGCGTGGCGCGAGGAGGTCGCCGTCGTGAAGCGCGCGGCCTTCCGCGACGAGACGTACTGGGCGCGGCCCGTGCCGGGGTTCGGCGACCCGTCCGCCGCGGTGCTCGTCGTCGGCCTCGCACCCGCCGCGCACGGCGCGAACCGCACGGGCCGGATGTTCACGGGCGACCGGTCGGGCGACTTCCTGTTCGCCGCGATGCACCGGACGGGGTTCGCGTCGCAGGCGCTGTCGGTCCGCCGTGACGACGGCCTGACCCTCACGGGGATCCGCGTCACCGCGCCCGTGCGGTGCGCGCCCCCGGCGAACGCCCCGACGCCGCAGGAGCGGCGCACGTGCGGGCCGTTCCTGGCGCGGGAGATCGAGCTCGTCGACCCGGGGGTGCTCGTCGTGCTGGGCGGGTTCGGCTGGCAGGCGGTCCTCGCGACGCTCGCGGAGCAGGGGTGGGACGTCCCCCGGCCGCGGCCCGTCTTCGGTCACGGCGTCGAGGTGCGGCTGCGCCGGTCGTCGCGACCCCCGACCGGGACGGTGGGTGGCGGCCGTGACGAGCTCGTGCTGGTCGGCTGCTTCCACGTGAGCCAGCAGAACACCTTCACGGGCCGGCTCACGCCCGGGATGCTCGACGACGTCCTGGTCCGGGCACGCGATCTCGTCGGCGAGCACTTTGTTCGGCAGGCTGAAAAAGCCTAGGCTGGCCCGGGCGTCGCGACGAGGCGACGACCGGGTCGGAGGTGGGCGATGGGCACGCACGGCACGCAGCAGATCCCCGGCGGGTACGTCGCCGGCATGACGTGGGGCTGGACCGGCGTCCGCGGCACGTGGGGCGACGACCGCGCCGAACGGTCGATGGACCTCATGGTCGAACGGCTCGGCGTGACCTGGACCGCCGTCACCTTCGCCGCCTACCAGGACACCGCGCAGTCCGTCGACGTCCGGTACGCCGACGCCCCGACCGTCACCGACGACGAGGTCCGCTGGGCGATCCGCGCCGCGAAGGCCCGCGGCCTGCGCGTCTGCCTCAAGCCCGTCGTCAACGTCGCCGACGGCACCTGGCGCGCGCACATCAACTTCTTCGACCACGACGTCCCGCCCGAGCCCAAGTGGTCGCAGTGGTTCGCGTCGTACACCGCGTACGTCGTCCACCACGCGCGTATCGCCGCCGAGGAGGGCGCCGAGATGCTCTGCATCGGCTGCGAGATGGTCCAGACGGACCGCCGCGAGGCGGAGTGGCGCGCGCTCGTCGCCGAGGTCCGTGCCGTCTACGACGGCCTCGTCACGTACAACTGCGACAAGTACCAGGAGGACCACGTCGGCTGGTGGGACGCCGTCGACGTCATCTCCTCCTCCGGCTACTACCCCGCCGACGACTGGGAGCACCAGCTCGACCGCATCGAGCCCGTCGTCGAGCGGTTCGGCAAGCCGTTCTTCTTCATGGAGGCCGGCTGCCCGAGCCGTGAGGGCTCGCCCGCGCTCCCCAACGACTGGGCGCTGCCCGGCGCACCGTCGCAGGAGGCGCAGGTGCACTGGTACGAGTCGGCGTTCGGTGCGTGCGCCGCCCGCCCGTGGGTGCAGGGCTTCATGCTCTGGGACTGGCCGTCCGCGCTCTACGACGAGGCCGACGCGGCGACGAACGACGACTACTGCATGTACGGCAAGGCCGCCGAGGCGACCGTGCGGGAGGCGTACGCGGAGCGGACCAAGGCCCGGGTGTAGCGCCCGGGCGTCGTCCGCCGGAGCCCGTGGCGCACGCGGCAGCGCGGACCTCGGTCTCGCCTGCCGGACGGTCGAGGGCGGCTGCGGCGGACGACGACCGGCGCGACGTACGGTGCCGACGTGACCGCCGTGACCGCCGTGACCCCGCGCCTCGAGCTCAGCTTCCTCACCTTCGTCCCGTACGACGACCCCGCCGACGCCGGCCGGTCGCTGCGCGAAGCCGTCGACCTGTTCCGGTTCGCCGAGGAGCTCGGCTACGACATCGGGTGGGTCCGCGTCCGGCATCTCGAGCGGTTCCTGTCGTCGCCGTTCCCGCTGTTCTCGGCGATCGCGGAGCGGACGACCCGTCTGCGGTTCGGGACCGCCGTGCTGCCCATGCGGTACGCCGACCCGGTGAGCGTCGCGGAGGACGCGGCGACCGTCGACCTGCTGTCGGGTGGCCGCCTGGAGCTCGGCGTCGCGGGCGGGATCAAGCCGGCCGCGGCGATCCTCGACGGCGTGTACGGGGCGAGCGAGCGGTCGTTCGAGGACGAGTCGCAGGACCGGATCGCGCGGCTGCGGTCGGCGCTGCGCGGCGAGCCGGTGGCGGTCGCGCCCGACCAGGGCTTCCCGATCGCGCCGCCCGGCACCCCGCTGACGGTGACCCCGCACAGCCCGGGCCTGGCCGACCGCGTCTGGTACGGCCCGGGGTCGCGCGCGACGGCGGTCCGCACGGCCGAGCAGGGCATGGACCTGCTCGTGTCGACGCTCAACACCGAGGACGACGGACGCTCGTTCGAGGAGGGGCAGCGCGACCAGATCCTCGCGTACAAGGACGCGTTCGACGTGCCCGGACGGACGCCGCGCGTGGTCGCCGGCCGCATCGTCCTGCCGAGCGTCACGCCCGCCGACGACGACCTGTTCGCGGAGTACGTCGCCTGGTACGCCGGGCGGTTCGACGACCGCGGCCGGCCGCTCGGGGGCAACGGGTTCGGGGTGTTCAGCCCGACGCACCACGGGCCGGCCGACGCCGTCGTCGAGAGCCTGCGGGCCGACGTCGCGCTGCGGGAGGCGACGGGCCTGGACGTCGTCCTGCCCGCGAACGCGACGCACGCGATGAGCCGAAGGATCCTGGAGAACGTCGCGACGTCGGTCGCGCCGCACCTCGGCTGGACGCCCGCGCACTGACCTGCTCCCGCGCCGCGTGCGGGGTGGCGAACGGGTGACACCCCTCGCCTCGACATCTCGATCATCGATACGTTCCGACCCGCAGGAACACATCGACTATCGAGATGGGTGGATTCGATGACCGCGACGGTCGAGCCGGATCAGGGGCAGCGACGGGCCACCCGCACGGTGGGGTCCGCCCTCCTCGTCGGGGTGCTGCTCGTCGGCGCGTGGCTGGCCGTCGCGGGCGGCGTCCTCACCGCCGTGATGGCGGTCGCCGAACGCGGCACGGCCGCGGAGGCACCCGTCCGCCTGACCGCCCCGGTCGGGTACACCGAGGCGCTGCTCCCGTGCGTCGCGGGCTGGTCGACGGACGGGTCGTCGTGCGAGCCGTCCGTGTCGGCCGACGTGTGGCCCGGCGGCACGCCGCTGCCCGTCCGCCGCTCCGGGGTCCTGCTCGCCGCCTCGACGGGCGACCCGGTGACCGCGCTGCTCGCCACGTCCGCCGCGTGGGGCGGGCTCGTCGCGGGCGGGGTCGTCGGGCTGCTCCTGGTCCCCGTCCTGCGCGGCACCGCGTCGGGCCGTCCGTTCGCCCCCGGCACCGCCCGGCGGCTCGCGCTGGCGGCAGGCACGGTCGGCGGCGCGTGGCTGGTCGCGACCGTCGGCGAGCGTGTCGCGGCAGGCCGCGTCGTCGCCGCGCTGGAGGGGTCGACGCTCTGGTCGCCGACCGGGACCTTCACCGTGCCCGACGGCTGGTTCGCCCCCGCGCTGCACGTCACGTGGTGGCCGCTGCTCCTCGCCGTCCTGCTCGCCGCCCTCGCCGCGGCCACCCACCGGGGTGCTCGACTGGCGTCCGACACCGAGGGCCTGGTGTGAGCCCGGCGCGCGACGACGACGAGGGCCGGCACCGGGTCGTCTCCCACCTCGGGGCCCTGCTCGACGCCCGCGGGATGACCCTCGTCCAGCTCGCGGCTCTCACCGGCATCACCGTCGCCAACCTGTCCGTCCTGAAGAACGGCCGGGCGCGCGCGATCCGGTTCAGCACCCTCACCGCCGTCTGCGACGTCCTCGGGTGCCAGCCGGGCGACCTCCTGCAGGTGACGCCGCCGCCCGACTGACGCGGCGAATCAGCGCCCGGTGACCGACCAGACGCCGTCGACCAGGTCGAGCAGCCGCGGCAGGATCGTGTCGCCCGCCACGCGCAGGCCGTCGTGCAGGTGCTCGTTGGTGATCCACACCTGCACGTTCCCGACCGCGTCGGCCGTGCGCAGCGCCAGGTCCAGGTCGACGTACGGGTCGTCGTAGTACTGCGCGGCCGCCACCGGCACCTCGTTCGACCCGAGCCGGTCGAGGTCGTACAGCGCGGGCCACTCCGTCCGCTCCGCCAGCAGGTGCGCCGCCGCCTCGAAGGGCCGCAGCGCCGCCTGCTGCGCGTACATCCACGGGAACATCGCCTCACCCGTGAGCAGCAGCGGCCGCGCCGAGGGGGCGAACGACGGCCGTCGGGCCGCCTCCTCGGCCGCCGCCCACCCGCCGGCACGCTCGCCCTGGTGGTAGATGACCTCCTGCAGCACCGCGTACAGCGGGTTCGTGTCGAAGCCCGTGCGCGCGGCGACGTCCGTGAGGAACGCGACCGACGGCTCGCCCGTCGTGTCGACCGCCGTGTCCAGCAGCCAGTGCAGGTCACGGATCCCCGTGCTCATGCCCAGCGACATGCCGAGGGTCTGCAGCCGCTCCGGGGTGAGGACGTCGCCGTCCGGCAGGACGACGTCCCCCGCCGCGACCCGGTCCGCGAGCCGCCCCAGCAGCGTCACGTCGTCCGGGTGCTGCCGCGCGAGCTCCACGTTGCGCGACGCCTGCCGGTCGAACGTCTGCCGGTACACCGCCTCCGCGTCGACCGTCAGCGGCGACAGCCCGCCCGTGACGTAGCAGGCCGTCAGCGCCTCCGGGTGCCGCGACAGGTACGTCATCGTGAGGAAGCCGCCGTACGACTGCCCCAGCGTCGACCACGGCCGCCCGCCGAACAGCGTCGTGCGCACGTGCTCCGCGTCGGCCACGATCGCGTCGCCGCGGAAGCACGCCAGGTAGTCGGCGGCCGTCGCCGGGTCGTCGAACCGGGCGATGCTGCGCGCGTCGACGCGCGACGACCGGCCCGTCCCGCGCTGGTCGAGCAGCACCACGCGGAACCGCTCGAGCGCCGCGCCGAGCCACCCGCCCTGCCCCGGACGCGGAGCCATCCCGCCGGGACCGCCCTGCAGGAACACCAGCAGCGGCAGGTCGTCCGACGCCTTGCGCGGGTCGACGACCTCACGCGCGAACACCTCGAGGTCGCCGAACCGCGTCGGGTCGGCCCAGTCGACGGGGACCCGCACCCGGTGGTCGCGCACGACGAACCCCGTCATCCGGTACTCGGCGGTCGTCGCGCCGCCCGTAGCGCTGCCCGTCGTGCCGTCCGCCGTCCCGTCGGTCCCCGCCCGCTGCGTCATGCGCGCCAGCGTAGGCGGCCCCGGGCGCGGCACGGCGACGCCGGTGGCAGGCTCGACCCCGGCCCGTCCCGCACCGGCCGGCCGTACGCAGTCGCTGACCCCGGCCGGCCGCACCACCGACGGCCGCACCACGCTCGGCCGCACCACGAGGAGGCGACGCACCTGACCGGCACCCAGGCCCAGGGCGGAGCCGTCACGCGTGCCAGCGTCGGCCTGCGGTCCGAGCGCGGCCCGATCCTGCTCGCCCTCATGGTGACGACGGGCCTCGTCGCGATCGACGCGACGATCCTCGCGACCGCCGTCCCCACCATCGTCCGCGAGCTCGGCGGCTTCGAGAGCTTCCCGTGGCTCTTCTCCGTCTACCTGCTGACGCAGGCGGTCAGCGTCCCGATCTACTCCAAGCTCGCCGACACCGTCGGGCGGCTGCCCGTCGTCCTCGTCGGCATCGGGCTGTTCCTGCTCGGGTCCGTCCTGTGCGGCCTCGCGTGGAGCATGCCCGCCCTCATCGCCGCGCGCGCCGTCCAAGGACTCGGGGCGGGCGCCGTGCAGCCCATGGCCATCACGATCGCGGGCGACATCTACACCGTCGCCGAGCGCGCCAAGGCGCAGGCGTACATCGCGGCCGTCTGGGCGGCGTCGTCCGTCGTCGGCCCGACCCTCGGCGGCGTCTTCTCCGAGTACGCGTCGTGGCGGTGGATCTTCTGGGTCAACGTCCCCCTGTGCGCGTGGGCCGCGTGGCTGCTCGTCCGGCACCTGCGCGAGGACGTCGCCCGCGTCGTCCACCGCATCGACTGGGCGGGTGGCGCGCTGCTCACCGTCGGCCTGACGCTCCTCGTCCTCGCGCTGCTCGAGGGCGGGCACGCCTGGCCCTGGGCGTCGCTGCCGAGCATCGGCTCCCTGTCGCTCGCCGTCGTGCTGCTCGTCGCGTTCGTGCTCGTCGAGCGGCGCGCCGCCGAACCGGTCCTGCCGCTGTGGGTGTTCCGACGACGGCTGCTCGTCGCCGCGGTGCTCGTCGCCCTCAGCGTCGGCGCGGTCCTCGTCGGGCTGTCGTCGTACATCCCGACGTTCCTCGAGGTCCTCCTCGGAGTCACGCCGCTGGTCTCGGGGCTGACGCTCGCCGCCCTCACGCTCGGCTGGCCGATCACCGCCTCCCAGTCGGGCCGCCTGTACCTGCGCTACGGCTTCCGCGCCACGGCCCTCACCGGCGCCGCGCTCGTCCTGGTCGGCACAGTGGCGCTCGTCGTCGTGTCGCTGCGCCCGACCGTCGTGGGCGTCGGGCTGTGCTGCTTCGTCGTCGGCGCCGGCATGGGCCTCGCCGCCTCGCCGACGCTCATCGCCGCGCAGGCTAGCGTCGGGTGGGGCGACCGCGGCGTCGTCACCGGCACGAACGCGTTCGCCCGGTCGCTCGGCAGCGCCGTCGGCGTGGCTCTGCTCGGTGCCCTGGTCAACGGGCTGCTGCGTGGTGCGGACGCCACCCAGGAGCCCGAGCGCTTCCAGCAGGCGGTGACCGTCGCCCTCGTGGGCGTGGTCCTCGCGGCCGTCGCGCTGGCCGTCGGCGCCGCGCTGATCCCGCGCTCGACGCCCACGACGGACCGCCCGCCCGACCGCGCGCGACCGAGCGACTGACCGGCTCCGGGCGGTCAGCTCGCGTGCGACTCGATCGACACGTCCGGCCCCGGGAACACGAGCGACTCGTGCCCGTCGTCGAACCGCACCAGGTACGGGCCCTCCGAGCCCCGCGCCTCCACCACCGTCCCGCTGCGGTCCGCGGTCCCGACGGTCCGGCCGTGGACGACGACCTTGTCTCCCACCTCAGCGTGCATGTGCGCTCACCTCGTCCCCAGGCTAGGCCGCGCGGGGTCGACCCGCCCACCCCTCACGGCCCGCCCGTCGGACGGGCTGCTCGGCGGGCGACGGCACGACGCCTCGCGCAGACTGGGCGGGTGCCGCGCGGACCGACCGGCGCGGCCACGACCCCGAGGAGGAGCCATGGGCATCGACGACCTGGTGGGCAAGGCGAAGGGCGCCCTCGAAGGCCGTGAGGCCGCCGAGAGGTCGACGCCGAGGACCGCGCCGGACGCGATGAGCCGGTCGCCCTCGACGCTCACGTCGACGTCGAGGTCGGTCTGCTCCGCGACGACCTGCTCGAGCGTCGCGGTCGGCAGGGTCGCGCTGATCGTTCCCGTCGAGACCGTGTACGGCTCGCTCGTCTGGACGCCCTGCGCGTCGAACGTCACGTCGGTCGCGGTGATGCCGCCGTCGAGCGTGACACCGTCGACGCTGCCCGACACGTCGTCGAGCGACCCGGCCAGCACCTGCGTGAGGAACGGGAACCCCTCGATGCTCAGCGACGGCGTCCCGGTGACGTCCAGGTTCTCCTGGACGGCCTCGACCGCACGACGCTCCGCCATCGACGCCGCGACGCGGTCGGCCACCACGACGCCTGCGCCCAGGACCAGCACCACCGAGACGGTGACGGCGACCGCGCGCCCGCTCACGCGTCGCCTGCCGCTGTCGGTCGTCCGGTGCGCGTGGAGGTCACGCGCCCACCGTAGGTGCCGGACCGCGTCCGCACATCCGATGAGCCGCACCCGGTCGACGGCCGCTGCCGACCGGCCAGGGACGGGTGTGAGACGGAGCGGATCGAGTCGGCGGAACCTGTGGCGCGCGTCACACCCGCGACTTAGCCTGGGAGCAACGCGCTCCGACGAAGGACCTCACGATGTCGTGGGTATTGCTGGCGGGAGTCTTCCTCGTCCCGGCGCTCGTCTTCAGCGCCTTCTGGTCGTTGTTCCCAGGGGTCGACGAGCCGCCGAGGTGGCGAGTCGTGCTGGCCGACCGGCTGGAGGCGTGGGCGCACCACCTCCGCCCCGAGCGTCGGCGCCCGCCTGACCCCTTCGACGCGCTGCGCGTCCAGGAGCGCCTGGGCGCGGTCGCCGACCACGTGCGGTCGTTGGAGCTCGACCCCCGCACGTTCGCGCGCGCCGAGCGCATCATCGCGTCGCAGCTCGCCTACGACCAGCTGCTCGCCGAGGCGTGCCAGCTTGCCGGTATCGAGGTCCAGCCCCGCCCGAAGGGCGACCCTGCGGAGCGCTTCCGCGAGGAGGTCGAGCTCGCCTCCCGCGGCTGGACGTGGTGACACCCCGACCAGCGACCCGTCCCTGACGCACCGAGCGCGCCTGGACCGGGCGACGCCTGTCCCGACGGGAGCCGTCGTGACGTGTCGCCCGGCGCGCGCCTCGTCAGCCTGCGCGGACCGTGAGGGTGCTCGGTCCGTCGGCCGTCGGTCGCACCTCGATGCGGTCGGCGATCGACTGCTTGAGCGTCTCGACGTGGGACACGACCCCGACGACCCGCCCGCCGGCGCGCAGCCGGCCGAGCTCGGCGAGGACCTGCTCGAGCGTGTGCGGGTCGAGCGAGCCGAACCCCTCGTCGACGAACAGCGTGCCGAGGTCGATGCCGCCCGCCTCGGCGGTGACGACGTCCGCCATGCCGAGCGCGAGGCACAGCGACACGTAGAACGTCTCCCCGCCGGACAGGGTGCGCGGGTCTCGCTCGTGCCCCGTGCGGTGGTCGACGACCCGCATCGAGAGGCCCGTGCGGCGGCTGCTGACGTCCTCCTTGCGGTCGCTGCGGACGAGCTCGTACCGGCCGTCCGACATCCCGAGCAGGCGGTCGTTGGCGGCGGCGACGACGTCCTCGAACCGGCGGGTCAGGACGAACGTGGCGAGCGAGAGCGCCTGGGCGTTGTCGCCGCCCGTGCCGCCGGCGATCCCCGCGAGGCGGGCCACGGGGGCGTGCTCCGCCCGGCGCTCCGCGAGCACCTGGGCGGCGGTGAGGACGCCCGTCGCGGCAGCGTCGACCGCCGTGGCCCGCTCGAGCGCCACGCGCGCGGCCCCCGCGGCCTCGTCGGCTGCCGCGCGGGCCCGCCGCTCGGCGTCCTGCGTCGCGTGCAGGTCGACGTGGAAGTCGTCGGGCAGTGTCACGACGGCGGCGTCGGCGAGCCCGGCGCGCACACCGGCGACGGCGGCGGTGTACGCCTCGACGGTCGCGGTGAGCTCGGCGAGGACGGCCGGCTCGACGAGGGCGGCGCGCGCGTCGGCGGCGGACCCGAAGCCGTGGGTGGCCAAGCCGTCGGTGAGCTCGGTCGTGCGGGTCGTGGCCGCGAGGCGTGCCTGCTCGACGGTGAGGAGCGCGTCGACGAGGGCCCCGGCCGCGAGCACCCGGGCCCGCAGAGCGGCGTGCCGGGCGGCGACCGTGGGGAACCCGTCGCGAGCGCCCTCGACCTCGGCCTCGGCGGCGGCGAGCTGCTGGACGAGCGCCTCCGCCCGGACCTCGGCGGCGGCGAGGGCGGTGCGCGCAGCCTCGCGCTGGTCGGTGCGCTGCCGGGTCGCGGCGTCGTGGGCGTCGATCGCCCGGACGAGCCGGTCGACGTCTGCGGCGGCGGCGAGGGCGGCGTCCCGGGCGGACCGGGCGGCGG
>NZ_BIMR01000075.1 GCF_004306155.1 Cellulomonas biazotea | reverse complement strand
GCCTGCGTCGCGCCCGTGGCCACCTGTGCTGCGCCGCTGCTCAGCGCCGCCGCGCCGTCGGCCGAGCGGGCGGCACCGTCGGCGAGCCGCCGTGCGCCGTCGGTGAGGGTCTGCGCGCCGGCCGTGAGCTGGTTGGCGGCGTCGCCGAGCCGGACCGCACCGTCGGACGCCTGCGCGAAGCCGTCGCGCGCCTGCGACAGCCCGACGAGCACCGCGTCGACGGCCTGCTCGCCCGCGCTCGCCGACACCGCGGCGCGGATCCGCTCCATCGCGGAGCGGCCGAGCGAGGTGACGAGGAACGAGTTGGCGTCGTCGTAGGTCACGTCGATCCGGGCGGACTGCGGCGCGTCCCCGGCTGCGGAGACGAGGTCCGCGGAGAAGTCGGCGGGGATGCTCACCGCGAAGTAGTACGTGCCGTCGTCGACGCCGGCCGCGGCGTCCGCGGCGTCGGTGACGACCCAGTCGAGCGCGTGCTCGTCGACGAGCCGGTCCACGAGGTCCGCACCGGCCCGGACGTCCTCGCCGTCGCGCTCGGCACCCCGGTCGGCGTCGACGAGCGCGACGGGGATGCGGTCGAGGTGACCGGTGGGGTTCCAGAACGCCCAGAGGTAGAGCACGCCGTAGAGCAGCGGCACGACGATCATCGCGACGACGGCGAGCCGGGGGAGCGTGCCGCGACGGAAGCGGCGGAGCTCGTTGCCGGCGGTGAGCGAGAGCATGGCGGGTCCTCGGTGCGGGTGGGGTGCGGGTCGGGTGGGGCCGGACGTCGGGTGGACGGGCCGGGGGAGCGGCCGGGTGGCCGGGGTCGCGTGCTCCGGCGGGCCGGTCAGGTGGGCAGTGCGACGACGGTGGGCGGCGTGGTCCACCGGGTCCGCTCGACCTCGTCGGCGCTCGCGCACGCGGCGACGACGGTGAGCCCGTCGGCGGCGAGCTGCTCGAGCCGCGTCCAGACGTCCTGCCGGCGGCGGTCGTCGAGCACCTGGTCGACGTCGTCGACGACGAGCAGCGCGGGGCGCTGGAGCAGCGCGAGGCCGATCCGCAGCAGCATCGCGTCGAGCTCGTCGAGGTCCCACGCGACGGTGCCGCCGGGCGGGACGGGGCGGTCGCCGAACGCGGGCCGCAGCGCGGCGTCGAGGTCGTGCGGCGCGAGCCGTCGCTGGTGGCGGTACCAGGGCCCGAGCCACGCGAGCCGTTCGCGGACGAGCGCCCCGACCGTGACGGAGGCGTCGAGGTCGTCGATCCCGGCGAGACCGGCGACGGCTGCGGCCTTCTGGACGGACCGCCGGTCGCGTGGCAGGGCGTGCCCGAGGACCCGCAGGTCGGATCCCCGGTCGGGCACCATCCGCCCGGCGAGGGTGAGCAGCAGGCTGGTGCGTCCGGAGCCCTGCGCGCCCTGCAGCACGACGAGCGTGCCCGGCGCGACGTCGAGGTCGACGGGCCCGTAGACCCGACCGCGGGGGCCGTGGAGTGCCAGGCCGCGCGCCGCGACGGCGGGGGTCGGAGGTGCGACGGTCGCCTCGACGGCGGGGGCGGTGCCGTTCGGGGTGGTGTCGGTGGTGGTGGGGGACATGTGCAGGCTCCTGACTGACCGGTCAGTACAAAGGTACGTCCGTCAGGGCGCGATGTCGCCACCGGACGGTGTCGGCCCGCTCACACCCGCACCCCGGAGCGCCGTGGTCCTGGGCCCCGGCATGAAAGGATCGCCTTATGGCCATGCGAGAGATCCGCACCGTCGGAGACCCCGTCCTGCGCACCCCGTGCGACCCCATCACCACCGTCGACGACCGCGTCCGCTCGCTCGTCGAGGACCTGCTCGAGACCGTCGACCACGAGGGGCGCGCCGGCCTCGCGGCCAACCAGATCGGCGTCGGCCTGCGCGCGTTCTCCTGGAACATCGACGACGAGATCGGCTACGTCCTCAACCCCGTCATCGTCGAGCTGTCCGAGGACGAGTACCAGGACGGCGACGAGGGGTGCCTGTCCGTGCCCGGCCTCTGGTACCCGACCCGCCGCGCCTGGTACGCGCGCGTCGTCGGCACCGACCTCGACGGCAAGGAGGTCGTCGTCGAGGGCACCGAGCTCATGGCCCGCTGCCTGCAGCACGAGGTCGACCACCTCGACGGCATGCTCTACCTCGACCGCCTCGAGCGGTCCGTGCGCAAGAAGGCCATGCGCGCGATCCGCGAGCAGCTCTGACCGAGCCACCCGCAGGCGGACTGCCCGGGGTGCTGGCGTCGTCGCCGCACCTCGGGCATAGTGTGCTCAGCACGCCGCGAGACCGTGCGTACTCCTGAACCCGTTCCGGCGGGGACGAGCTGAGGTCGTTGGGGAAGGCGAACCTCGAGCCGACCAGGAGGACGACATGGCTGGTGCGATCACCCGCGGTGTACTTTTCGTGCACTCTGCGCCTCGCGCCCTGTGCCCCCACATCGAGTGGGCGGCAGGCAACGTGCTGAGCGCGCGCGTCACGTTCGACTGGACGGCGCAGCCCGCCGGTCCCGGCTTCTACCGGGCCGAGCACTCGTGGCAGGGGCCGCAGGGCACCGGTGCGCGGCTGGCCTCGGCGCTGCGCGGCTGGGCGCACCTGCGCTACGAGATCACCGAGGAGGCGAGCCACGGCGTGGACGGCTCCCGGTGGAGCCACACGCCCGAGCTCGGCATCTTCCACGCCGCGACCGACGTCCACGGCAACGTCGTCGTGCCCGAGGACCGGATCCGCGCGGCGCTCGAGCACGCGGCCGACCCCGCACGGCTGCGCGCCGAGCTCGACCTCGCGCTCGGCCAGGCCTGGGACGACGAGCTCGAGCCGTTCCGGTACGCGGGTGCCGGCGCGCCCGTGCGCTGGCTGCACCGCGTCGGCTGACCGGCCCGTCAAGGCCCCGGCGCGACCACGCGCCGGGGCCTTGCTAATCGATTCGCACGTGGACAGCCTCCGCACAGCCTCCGTCAAGGTGTGATCCCTACCGTCGTCCCTGCCGACGCGTCCCGCACGGGAACGCGCAGGCCAGGAGAGGAATCGCACCCATGAGCACGTCCCGTCCGACCGCCCTCGCCCTCGCCGGGCTGACCCTGGCCGCCGCACTGGCCGGGTGCGCCGCCGACGCCACGGCCGCCGACGCCGCTGCGGACGCGTCCGCCGACCAGGCGGGGACCGCCGCCGACGCCGCTACGAGCGCACCGGCCGAGGAGCGCTCGCCGTACGCCGACGGCACGTACGAGCAGACCGCGACCTACACCTCGCCCGCCGGCGAGGAGAGCATCGCGGTGTCGCTCACCCTCGAGGACGGCGTCGTCACGGCCGTCGCGGTCACCCCGCAGGCGACCAACCCCACGTCGCTGACGTTCCAGACCGACTTCGCGTCCGCCGTCGCGGACCAGGTCGTCGGCGTGCCGGTCGACTCGCTCGAGCTGGACGTCGTGTCCGGCGCCTCGCTCACCACCGGCGGCTTCTCCGACGCCGTGGACGCCGTCGCGGCCGATGCGCTCGGCTGAGCAGTTCGACGCGATCGGCACCCGCTGGACGGTGCGCACGCCCGACCCGCTCGACGGCGTGACGCTCGACCGCGTGCACGCGCGGATCGCCGGCTACGACGCGGTCTGGTCACGGTTCCGCGCCGACTCGCTCGTCGCCCGCATGGCCCGCCGGCCCGGGGTCTACGGGCTGCCCGCCGAGGGTGTCGCCCTGCTCGACCTCTACGACGTGCTGGGCGAGCGGACCGACGGCGCCGTCTCGCCCCTGGTCGGTCGCAGCCTCGAGCGGCTCGGGTACGACGCGGCGCACACGCTCGTCCCGTCCGGACCGCCCGTCGCCGCGCCCCGGGCGGCCGACGTGCTCGACCGCGACGGCGACCGGCTGGTCGTCCGCGAGCCCGTGCTGCTCGACGTCGGCGCTGCGGGCAAGGGGCAGCTCGTCGACCTCGTCGCCGACGTGCTCGCCGTGTGCGGCGTCGACGACGTCCTGGTCGACGCCGGCGGCGACGTCCTGCGTCGGGGCGGTGCGGGCGGCGGGAGGAGCGAGCCCGTGCGCGTGGGCCTGCAGCAGCCCGGCGACGCGACGCGCGCGGTCGGTGTCGTCGAGCTCGACGACGCCGCGGTGTGCGGGTCCGGCGTCGACCGGCGTGCGTGGGGCGACGGGCTGCACCACGTGCTCGACGCGCGGACCGGGGCGCCGACGCGCGACGTCGTCGCGACCTGGGCCGTCGCCGGGTCGGCCATGGTCGCCGACGGGCTGGCCACCGCCCTGTTCTTCGCGGAGCCCGAGCGGCTCGAGGTGCTCTTCGACCTGGAGTACGTGGTGCTGCACGCCGACGGCAGCGCGCGGTGGTCGCTGGGACTGCCCGGGGAGGTGTTCGCGTGAACCGCGTCGACGACGTGCTCGGCCGGGTCACGATGTACCGGACCGTCACGGTCGCGCTCGGGGTGGTCGTCGCGGCCGCGGCGGTGCTGTCCCTCACCGGTCACGTGCACGTCGACGTCCTCGCGCTGCTGGTGTCGGTCGTCGTGGCCGTCGGGTCCACGGCGCTCGTCAGCCGTGCGTGCGGCGTCCTGTGGCGGGTGGCCGTGCACGCCGAGTCGTCGGTCGTCACCGGACTGCTGCTCGCCCTGCTGCTGCGGCCGTCGACCGACGTCCGGGACGTCGTCGTGCTCGTCGCGGCGGGCGCCGTCGCCGGCGCGTCGAAGTTCGTCCTCGTCGTCCGGGCCCGGCACGTCCTCAACCCGGCGGCGGCCGGGGCGCTCGCGGTGGGCCTCGTCGGGGTGCCGCTCGGTGCGGTGCCCGCGACGTGGTGGGTCGCGACGCCCGCGCTCCTGCCGGTCGTCGCGCTCGCCGGCCTCGCCGTCGTGCTGCGCACCCGTCGAGGGCTGCTCGTCGGGACCTACCTGGCCGTCGCGTGCGGCGTCGTGACCCTGCGGCTCGTCGGGCAGGGGCTCGCGCCGCTCGACGCCGTCTGGTCGTCCGTGGCGTCCTACCCGATGGTGTTCGCCGCCGCGTTCATGCTGACCGAGCCGCTCACGCTGCCGCCGCGCCGGCGCCAGCAGGTCGCCGAGGCGGCGCTCGTCGGGCTCCTCACGGTCACGCCGTTCACGCTCGGGCCGCTGTGGAGCTCGCCCGAGCTCGCGCTCGCCGTCGGGAACGTCCTCGCGTTCGTCGTCGGGCAGCGCCGGGCCGTCCGGCTGCGCGTGCTCGGGCACCGCGACGTCACGCCCGCGGTCCGGGAGGTCGCGTTCGCGACCGACCGCGTCCTGCGGTTCCGGCCCGGCCAGTGGATCGAGCTGCACGTCCCGCACGCCGGCGCCGACTGGCGAGGGTCGCGGCGGGTGTTCTCGGTCGCGTCGCCCCCCGGGCACGACGGCAGCGTCGCGGTCGCGTTCCGGGTGACGGCTGCGCCGAGCTCGTTCAAGCGGACCCTGACGTCGCTGCCCGCGGGCGGCGTCGTGCGCGCGACGTCGGTCGGCGGCGACTTCCTGCTGCCGCGCCGTCCCGACGTGCCGCTGCTCCTCGTCGCCGGCGGCATCGGGATCACCCCGTTCGTCAGCCAGCTCGCGGCGCTCGCGCGGGCGGGGGAGCACCGCGACGTCGTGCTGCTGCTCCTGCTCGGCCCGGGCGACGAGCCTCCGTACGCCGACGTGCTCAGCGCGTCGCGGGCCCGGGTCGTCGTCGTCGCACCGCAGCGCCCCCCGGCCCTGCCCGACGGGTGGGAGCACCGCACCGCCCCGCTGCTCGAGGACGCCGTGCTGCGCGACGGCGTGCCCGACGCCCACCGCCGCCTCGCCTACGTGTCCGGGCCGCCACGGATGGTCGTGCACGCCCGCCGCACGCTGCGGCGCGCCGGCGTCCGGCGGATCCGGACGGACGCGTTCGCCGGGTACTGAGCCGCCGCGAGCCGCCGCCGACCGGCCCCGCAGACGCCGACGGCGCGCCGCCCGAGCAGGGGCGG
>NZ_BIMR01000074.1 GCF_004306155.1 Cellulomonas biazotea | reverse complement strand
GGGACGACCACGTCGGGCGCGCGGGTCGCGAGGCGGGTCCCGGCCCCGAGCAGCAGCCGGTCGGCCGGACCGAGGAAGTCGGCGGCGCCCGTCACGTCGGCGAGGTCCGCGAGCTCGCGCGCGGCGACACGCACGTCCTGCGGCCGGGCCACCCGGTCGACGAACCGGACCGCGAGCTCGAGCCCCGCGGGCGACCCGACGAGCGCGGCGAGCCGTCGCGTGGTCGCCCGCTCGCGACGGGTCTCCCCCGCGGACGTGCGGTCGAGCCACCGGCGCCCGAGCCGGACCGCGTCGTCGGCGAGGCCGCCCCCGGACGGCGCGGGACCTGCATCGACGGCGGGGTCACCCCCGGTCGGCGCTGCGCCTCCGGCGTCGAGGCGGTCCTCGCCGGGGTCACCGGGGCGGTCCTGTCGCGTCGGCATCGAGCCTCCTGGCCGTCGGGAGCCCCGGGGCCGACCCGGGGTCGTCTCACAGTGTAGTCCCGTCGGGGCGTCCGCGCCGTCCGTGCCGCGCCCGAGCGCCCTGGTGGGAGCATCTGCACGGGGTCGGATGCCCGGTTTGACGCGGTACGGGCGGCCGTCCATCCTGGGCGCGTCCGTCACGGCCGGCGGACGCGCGACACCGCCGTCGACCCTGGGGAGCCCCCGTGACCGTTCGCCCTCCCGTCCGTCGTCCCGCCGTGGACCCTGCGCCGCGTGCCGCCCGGGCCACCGCGGTCTCCCGCGCCACCCGGGTCGTCGCGAGCCTCGCCCTCGTCGTCGGCGGCCTCGCCGTCGCCGTCCCGGCCGGCGCGGCCGACGAGGCACCGGCACCGACCACCGACCGCGTCCTGGTCGCCCCCGGCGGTGCGGGCCGGGGTGTCGGCGTGCAGGCGACGATCGAGAACGAGGAGGAGTTCTGCTCGTTCCTCTCGGACGTGTACGTGTACAAGCCGGCGTACTACTCGGTCCGGACGATCAACTGCCGGCACTCCGACGTGTTCGTCAAGGGCCGCTACCTCAACGGCACCTACGGGACCTGCGTGCTCGTGCCCGCGCGGCACTCGCGCCACCTCGGCGGGTCCGTCCTCAAGCCGATGGAGGACTCGCAGATCTGCTGACGCGGCCGGGCGCCTCGCGCGGGTGATCCTGCGCGGCGCGCGGTGGCGCCGCCGACGGGCGGTGGCATGGTGGGCTCGTGACCGACCAGGCAGCGCAGCCCCGTCCCCAGTCCACCCCCCTGCAGACCGCGCAGGCCCAGCTCGCCGACGCCGTGCAGATCCTCGGCTACGACGAGGGACTCCACCTCATGCTGGCGACACCCCGCCGCGAGATGAACGTCGCGGTGCCGTTGCGGCGCGACACCGGTGAGATCGTCCTGTTCACCGGGTACCGCGTGCAGCACAACATCTCCCGCGGGCCCGGCAAGGGCGGCCTGCGGTACTCGGCGTCCGTCGACGTCGACGAGGTGCGGGCGCTCGCGATGTGGATGACCTGGAAGTGCGCCGTCGTCGACGTGCCGTACGGCGGCGCGAAGGGCGGCGTGACGATCGACCCGCCGCTCTACACGTCGTCGGAGCTCGAGCGCGTCACGCGCCGGTACACCAGCGAGATCATGCCGATCATCGGCCCGGAGCGGGACATCATGGCGCCCGACATCGGGACCAACGAGCAGACCATGGCGTGGGTGATGGACACCTACTCGGTCAACCTGGGCTACACGATCCCCGCCGTGACGACCGGCAAGCCCCTCACGGTCGGCGGCTCGCTCGGCCGTCCGACCGCCACGTCCCGCGGCGTCGTGCACGCCGCCGAGGCCGCCCTCGGCGACGCCGGCGTCCGCCTCGACGAGGTGTCCGTCGCGATCCAGGGGTTCGGCAAGGTCGGCGCGCCCGCCGCCCGGATCCTCGCCGAGGCGGGGGCGCGCGTCGTGGCCGTGTCCGACGAGCACGGCGGCGTGCACGCGCCCGGCGGCCTCGACGTCCCCGCGCTGCTGCGGCACGTCCACGCGGGCGGGCACGTGCACGAGTTCGAGGGCGGCACGCCCGTCGACAACACCCAGCTGCTCACGCTCGACGTCGACGTGCTCATCCCGGCGGCCGTCGAGGGCGTCCTCGACGCCGACACCGCCGCGCAGGTCAAGGCCCGCTGGGTCGTGGAGGCCGCGAACGGCCCGACGACGACCGAGGGCGACCGGGTGCTGGCGGACCGCGGGGTCGTCGTCGTGCCGGACATCCTCGCGAACGCGGGCGGCGTCGTCGTGTCGTACTTCGAGTGGGTGCAGGCGAACCAGGCGTACTGGTGGACGGAGCACGAGATCGCCGAGCGCCTGGAGCACCGCATGCTCGCGTCCTACCGGTCGGTCGCGGCCGTCGCGCACGCCGAGGGCGTGTCGATGCGAGACGCCGCGCTGACGATCGGTGTGCGGCGCGTCGCGGAGGCGCACCAGATCCGCGGCCTGTACCCCTGACGGGTCGGGATGACGTCCGGGGCCGCGCGCGTTGGCCCTGGACGTGACCATCCCCCTGTCCGTCCTCGACACCGCCCCGCTCAGCGCGGGCCAGACCAGCGCCGACGCCCTCGCGGCGACGACCCGGCTCGCGCAGGCGGCCGACACCCTCGGCTACCGCCGCTTCTGGGTCGCCGAGCACCACGCGATGCCCATGGTCGCGTCGACGTCGCCCGGCGTGCTCGTCGCGCACCTCGCGGCCGCGACGCGCGACATCCGCGTCGGGTCGGGCGGCGTCATGCTGCCCAACCACCCGGCGCTGGTCGTCGCCGAGCAGTTCGCGATGCTCGAGGCCCTGCACCCCGGCCGCATCGACCTCGGCATCGGCCGCGCGCCGGGGGCCAACCCGGCCACCGCGGCCGCGCTGCGCCGGACCGTCGACGGGCTGGGTGCGGAGGACTTCCCGGCGGAGCTCGTCGACGTCCTCGCGCTGCTGGGGATCCGCCTGGGCCCGACGGCCCCGTCGGCGACGGCGCGCCGCCTCACCGCGACCCCGGAGGCGACGTCGAGCCCCGAGCCGTGGCTGCTCGGGTCGAGCCTGTTCTCCGCGCAGCTCGCGGGCGAGCTCGGCCTGCCCTACTCCTACGCACACCACTTCGCGACGGGACGCACCCTGCAGGCGGCGCAGACCTACCGGCAGGCGTTCCGCCCCTCGACCGTGCTCGACGCACCGCGCCTCATGGTGTCCGCGTCGGTGCTGGTCGCCGACACCGAGGAGGAGGCACAGCACCTGGCCGGTCCGAGCCGCGTCATGACGCTCGCGCTGCGCACCGACCGCCCCCTGGCGCCCGTCGTGTCGCCCGACGAGGCCGAGCGGCTCCTCGCGGGGCTCGACCCGCAGCAGGCGGCCGACTTCTTCGCGCAGTCCCCCGGCACGCAGGTCGCGACGACGCCCGACCGGGCGGTCGAGGAGCTCGCCGCGCTCGTGGACCGGACCGGGGCGGACGAGCTCATGGTGACGGGCACGGCGTTCGACGTCGCGGACCGGGAGCGCACGCTGGCCGCGCTCGCGGCACGCTGGCCGGGGATGGCCACGGCGGCCGCCTGACGCACCGACCGCGCCGCCGGGACGCGCTCAGGTGGGCTCGTCGGCGGCGCGGTCGTCGCGCACGAGCGTCGCGCGGGCTTCCCCGCCGCCCGCCAGGTCGAGGCGCTCGCCGTCCGACCGGGCACGCAGCGGCTGCGAGAGCAGGTCGAGCACCTGGCGCTCGCACGCCATCGCCTCGTCCGGGCCGGCCATGAGCGTCGACACGACGGGCCCGAACGTCAGGTCCTCGCCCGCGAGCTGCCACGTCCCGCGCACGCGGTTCACTCCCGCGAGACCGTAGACCTGCCCGTCGCCGTCGAACGTGAGCCACGGCGCCTGGCGCACCTGCGGGGGCAGGTCGGCGCCGCCGAGGGTCTCGAACCGCCACGTCCCGCCGAGGTCGACCATGCGCCGATCATGGCACCGGCCGCCGCGCGGGTCACCCCGCGGGCGGCCGGTCGACCGGACTGCCCGTCCGCCCCTCGGGTCCCCGACCCGTCCGGCGGCACAGGGCGTCAGCCGCGCGGCTGCTTGTCCGCCCAGGCCTCGAGGGTCGTGCGCGGGCCCGTGTAGAACGGCACCTCCTCGCGCACGTGCAGGCGCGCGTCGGTGGCGCGCAGGTCGCGCATGAGGTCGACGATGCGGTGCAGCTCGCCCGCCTCGAACGCGAGGATCCACTCGTAGTCGCCGAGCGCGAACGCGGAGACGGTGTTGGCGCGGACGTCGGCGTAGTCGCGGGCGGCCTGCCCGTGCTCGACAAGCATGCGGCGGCGGTCGTCGTCGGGCAGCACGTACCAGTCGTAGGACCGCACGAACGGGTAGACGCACAGGTAGTCGCCGGCGGGCTCGCCCGCGAGGAACGCGGGGACGTGTGCGCGGTTGAACTCGGCGGGGCGGTGCAGGCCGACGACGGACCACACGGGCAGCAGGTGCCGGCCGAGGTCGCTGGCGCGAAGCCGCTGGTAGGCGCCCTGCACCTCCTCGACGGTCTCGGCGTGCCACCAGACCATGAGGTCCGCGTCGGCGCGCAGTCCCGCGACGTCGTACCAGCCGCGCACGACGAGGCCGTCGGCGCCGACGGCGTCCTGCGCGGCGGCGATGAGCTGGGCGCGCTCGGTGTCGTCCTCGGGCAGCACCTCCTCGAGCGCGAAGACCGACCACATCGTGTAGCGGACCGTGGCGTTGAGGGCCTCGGCGTCGGGCGTGGCGTGGCTCACGAGGACGTCCTTTCGGGTGGGGCGTACGAGGAGGGGCGCAGGACCGGGCGCCGGTGCGCGACCGGCGGCCGGATCAGGACCAGGGGTCGGTGGAGCAGGCGGCCGGGATGCCCGAGGGCTCGCCGGCGCGCTGCCGGCAGCAGCCGGGGCGGCACACGTCGCGCCACGCGGGCAGCGCGCCGACGGCCGCGCCCTGCGGGGCGTCGAGACCGGCGTCGGTCGCGCGGGCGAGGGCGGCGCGCTCGAGCACGAGGTCGACGAGCCCGCGGACGAACGGCTCCCGGGTGCCGACGGTGTCGGCCCGGACCGCGGCGAGGCCGAGCGTCGCGGCCGTCTCGAGCGCCTCGGTGTCGAGGTCGAACGCGACCTCCATGTGGTCCGAGATGAACCCGATGGGCGACAGCACGACCGACCGGACGCCGTCGGCGGCGAGCGCCTCGAGGTGGTCGTTGACGTCGGGCTCGAGCCACGGCTGGCTGGGCGGACCCGAGCGGGAGCAGTAGGCGAGGTCCCACGTGACGTCGCGGCCGAGCCGCTCGCCGACGGCCGCGGCGACCGTCGCGGCGACGTCGAGGTGCTGCGCGCTGTAGGTGGCGCCGCTGACGGCCGACGCCTCCTCCATGGTGTCCGGGATCGAGTGCGTGACGAACACGAGGCGTGCACCGGCCGCGGCGTCGGCGTCCAGCTTGCCGTACGCCTCGGTGACGGCGTCGACGTTGGCCTGCACGAAGCCGGGGTGGTTGAAGTAGGGCCGAACCTTGTCGGCGACGAGCGGCTGCTCGCCGTCGGGCAGCCCGAGGTCGACCGCGACGTCGCCGAGCGCGGCCCAGAGGTTCTCGCGGTACTGCCGGCAGCCCGAGTACGACGCGTAGGCGCTGGTCACGAGCGCGACGATGCGCTGCGCACCGCCGGCGCGGGCCGCGGCGAGCGCCTCGCGCGTGTACGGCTCCCAGTTGCGGTTGCCCCACACGACGGGCAGGTCGACGCCCCGCCGGGCGAGCTCGTCGCGCAGGGCCTCCTGCAGCGCGAGGTTCTGGGCGTTGATGGGGCTGGCGCCGCCGAAGTGGTGGTAGTGCTCGGCGACCTCGGCGAGCCGCTCGTCGGGGATGCCCTTGCCGGCGGTGACGTTGCGCAGGAACGGCAGCACGTCGTCGGGGCCGTTGGGGCCGCCGAACGAGTACAGCAGCAGCGCGTCGTACGGCGCGGCGGGCTGGTCGGCGGAGTGGTCGTCGGCCGGCTGCGCGAGGGTCGGGTCGGTGGGACCGGCAGCGGGCGTAGGGGTGCTCAGCGAGGTGTCGGGGGCCACCGTCCGATCATCGCACCGCCCCCGCGAGCGTTCCCGCCGGAGCGGGCGCGGGGGCGGCGTGACGTTGACCCGACGCGTTGTCAGAAAACCCCGCTCACCCCTTGACGGCCCCGCCGAGCCCGGCGCCGCGCAGGAACATCCGCTGGAAGACCAGGAACATCGCGATCGGGATGAGCGTCGAGATGGCCAGCGCGGCCATGAGGGTGCCCTTGTCGACGTTCGCCATCGACTGCAGGTAGACCGACAGCGGCTTGACGGCGTCGGACTTCAGCACGAGGAACGGCCACAGGAAGTCCTTCCACGACGCGATCACCGCGAACACCGACACGACGCCGAGGATCGGCTTGCTCATCGGCAGGACGATGCTGCGGAACAGCCGGAACGGGCCGGCACCGTCCATGCGCGCCGCCTCGAAGACCTCCCGCGGCAGCGAGTCGAAGAACCGCGCGACGAGCACGACGTTGAACGCGCTCGCCCCGGCGGGCAGCCACACCGCGAGGTAGCTGTTGATGAGGCTCGGCCCGACGGGCGGGTCGACGACGATCTTGTACAGCGGGATGAGCAGGACCACTGCCGGCACGAACAGCGTCGCGAGCACCGCCCAGTTGAGGGCGCGAGCCCACGCGGGCCGCAGCACCGACAGGACGAAGCCGCCGGTCGTCGCGACGAGCACCTGGACGAACCACGACCCGAGCGCGACCCACACGGTGTTCATGAAGAACTGGCCGATGTGGTACCTGTTCCACGCCATCTCGACGTTGTGCGTCGTGGCGCCGTTCGGGAAGAACGCGAGGGGCGTCGCCTGGATGTCCTGCGTGGGTGTGAACGCGAACTTGCCGAGCAGCAGCAGCGGGCCCAGGCACCAGACGACGAGCAGCACGAGCAGCAGCAGGTGCATCGTGCGCCAGGTGTGCTTGACGAGCGGCCGGCGCCAGTCGGCGGTGGACAGCGCACCGCGCTCCCCCGAGTCCACGACGGCCCGGCGGCGACGGCGGCGCACCTGCTCAGGGGCGACGTCGTCGCCGGGGACGGGCTGCGTCGCACGCAGCGACGTCGGGTTCTGCACGGTGGTCACGACTGGCTCCAGCTGCGGGTCAGGCGGAAGTACACGAGCGACAGCACGGCGAGGAACACCGCGAGCAGGAGGCTCAGCGCGGTCGCCTCGCCGAAGTGGTTGCCGATGGACGTGAACGCGAGCTGGTACACCCAGAGCATCACCGTCAGCGTCGCGTGGTTCGGGCCGCCGTTCGTGAACAGGAACGGTTCGAGGAAGACCTGCGCGGTGCCGATGACCTGCAGGATCAGGGTGATGAAGAGGACGCCGCGCAGGTGCGGCATCGTCACGTGCCACACCTTGCGCCACACCGACGCCCCGTCGACCTCGGCGGCGTCGTACAGCTCGGACGGCACGCTGATGAGGGCCGCCAGGTAGATGATCACCGTGCCGCCCGCGGCGGCCCACGTGGCCTCCAGGACGAGCGACGGCATCGCCATCGTCTGGTCGTTCAGCCAGGAGTACGGGCCGAGGCCCACCCAGCCGAGGATCGTGTTGAACACGCCCTGGGGCCGCGGGTCGTAGAAGAACTTCCACAGCAGCACCGCGACGACCGGCGGGACGACGACCGGCAGGTACGCGAGCACCGAGTACAGGCCCTTGCGGCGGCGCAGCTCGCTCATGAGCACCGCGCCGACCAGCGGGACCGGGTAGCCGAACACGAGCGCCAGCAGCGCGAACCACGCGGTGTTGCGCACGACCTTCGGCAGCAGCGGGTCGGCGAAGATCGCCTGGAAGTTCTCCAGGCCCACCCAGGTCGGCGGGTCGATGAGGTTCGTCTCCTGGAAGCTCATCACGACGGCCGACACGATCGGCCACCACGAGAAGATCCCGAAGATCAGCAGGACCGGCAGGCCGAACACGAGGGCGCTGAGCCCTCCGCGACGGACCCACGTGGCGGGGCTGCGGGTCGGCACGCGGGGTGCGGGGCGGGCCGCCGCCAGCGGGCGGTCGGCGAGGACGGCGTCGTCCGTGGTCATGAGGCCTTCCTGGGGAGGTCGGGGGTCCGCGGCGGTGGGGCC
>NZ_BIMR01000073.1 GCF_004306155.1 Cellulomonas biazotea | reverse complement strand
CTCCGGTCGACCCCGCCGGGACGTCGGGAGACCCGTCCGGCGCAGGTGCGTCGGGGCACGCCGGGGCGGCGAGGGCGTCCGGCGGCGTGGCCGTCGCCACGCGACCGGGCACGCGACCGGGCACGCGGCCCGGCACGACCCCGACCGGGACGACCCCGCCCGGGACGGGCGGGTCGACGGCGAGCGGCCCCGCTGCCGCCCTCTCCGCGCGCACGGTGCGGCAGTCCACGCGGCTCGTCGCGATGGGCGCGATCGCCATGCTCACGCTCAACTTCCAGCTCATGGACGCGTTCACGACGGCCATCGTCGTGCCCATCGCGCTCATCCCGGTGTGGTGGTCGGCACCGCGCAAGTACGTCGGCGCCGGCGGGCTGTTCGCCCTCGGCGGCCTCGCGGTCGCGGCGGGCGTGTGGCTGACCGCGGTGTCGTCCGCGACCCACGCGATCAGCCCGGTCGTGCTGCGCGCGAACCTGCTGCTCGTCATCGGCGGTTTCTGCGGCATCGGGCTGCTGCTGTGGGCCCGCACGGTGCTTCCCCTGCGGACCGTCGCGCTGTCCGCCGCCGCGGGGCTCGTCCTGCGGGTCGGGCTCGAGCCCATCAACCCCGCGAACCCGTGGAAGTACAACTTCTCCTACGCGGTCACCGTGCTCGCGCTCGGCCTCGTCGTGCGCCGCCGGCCCCGGCCGGTCGAGATCGTGCTGCTGCTGGGCCTGGCGGGCATGTGCATGGTCAACGACTCGCGCTCCGCGTTCGCGACGCTCGTGCTCGCGGCGCTGCTCGTCGCATACCAGCTGCGGCCCGCCACGATGGGTCGCAGGGCGAGCGCGTTCGCGACGATCGCGCTGTTCGCAGGCATCGCGGCGTGCGTGTACTCGGTCGGCACGACGCTGATCCTCGAGGGCTACCTCGGCGAGGCGACGCAGGAGCGGTCACAGGCGCAGGTGCAGGCGTCCGGGTCGATCCTGCTCGGCGGACGGCCCGAGTGGGGGGCCAGCACGGCGCTGTTCGAGTCCCGCCCGATGGGCTTCGGCGTGGGCGTCGTCGCGAACCTCGACGACATCCTCGTCGCGAAGTCGGGCATGGCCGAGCTCAACTACGACCCGAACAACGGCTACGTCGAGAACTACATGTTCGGCAGCGAGATCAAGCTGCACGCCGTGATCGCGGACCTGTGGTCGAACTTCGGCTTCGCGGGGATCGTCCTCGGCGCGTGGATCCTGGTCCTCGCGATCTGGTCGATCGCGAGCGCCGCGGCCCGCCGGGTCGCGTCCGGCCTGGTCATCTACCTCACCTGCGTCATGCTCTGGAACTTCGCCTTCGGTCCCATCTACAGCTCGATGCCGATCATCGTGCTCGCGCTCGGCATGCTGCTCCTCCCCCGCCAGGGCGTGGACGCGGGCGTGGCGACGCTCGACCCGCCGTCCCGGCCGGCCGTCGAGCCCGCCCCCGCGACGTCGCAGGACCGGCACGGCCGACACGACCGGCACGGCCACCGCACCCGACCCGGCACGCACGCCCACCCGGCCGACCCGGCCCTCCCGCACCGGCCGGCCGACCCGGCCCTCCCGCACCGCCCGACCTCAGCCAGCCGACCGGGCGCGCCGCGCGACCCGGCCACGACCTCGGAAGGGCGCTCATGACGCTCACCGTGCTCGAGTCGTTCCCGGCGCCGCGCCGCACGACCAACCCGTACCTCGCCCAGCTGCTCGTGGAGCTCCCGGCGGACGTCCGGGCGGTCACGTTCGACTGGCGGACCGCGCTGGTCGGCCGGTACGACGTCTTCCACGTGCACTGGCCCGAGAAGCTGCTGCGCGGGACGTCGCGGGCCAAGACCGCGGCCCGGTTCGTCACGACCGCCGCGCTGCTGGCCCGGCTCGCCCTCACGCGGACGCCGGTCGTCCGCACGCTGCACAACGTCGACCCGCACGAGTCGGGCTCGCGGCTGGAGCGCACGATGCTGCGCCGGATCGACCGCCGCACGTCGGTGTTCGTCCGGCTCAACGGCACGACACCGCTGCCCGCCGACGCCCGGCCCGGCACCCCGCTCGTGACCATCGCGCACCCGCACTACCGCGACTGGTTCGCGACGTACCCGCGGGGCGAGGCCCGACCGGGCCGGATCCTGTTCTTCGGGCTGGTGCGCCCCTACAAGGGCGTCGAGGAGCTCATCGAGGCGTTCCGCGACCTGCCCGGCGCGGACCTGGAGCTGCGCGTCGTCGGCAGCCCCGAGACCGACGAGCTGCGCCGCACCGTGGAGCAGCTCGCCGCCGCGGACCCGCGCGTCGACCTGCGTCTCGCGTACGTCGACGACGACGTCCTGGCCGCCGAGATCGGCGCCGCGTCGCTCGTCGTCCTGCCCTACCGGCGGCTGCACAACTCGGGGGCCGCGCTGCTGGGCCTGTCGCTCGACCGTCCCGTGCTGGTCCCCGCCGGCGCGACGTCGGCCGAGCTCGCCGCCGAGGTCGGCGACGCCTGGGTCACGACGTTCACGGGCACGGTGACCGCCGACGACCTGCTGTCGGCGCTGGCCCGCACGTCGGCGCTCGACCTGGGGCAGGACCGCCCCGACCTGGCCGCACGTGACTGGCCCGGGATCGCCGAGGCGCACGCCGCGGTGTTCCGGGAGGCGTACGGTCGCAGGGGACGTCGGGCGCGCGCCGAGCGCGGGTCGCACGACGAGCCCGCGCTGGTCGCCCAGCGGACGCCGTGACCCGGTCCGTCCCGCCGGACGGCCGTCCCGCACCGGTCCGTCCCCGCTCGCCCAGGCACGCGCCACGTGAAGGAGTCACCCGATGAGCGTCACCCCGGCGACCGCGACCCGCACCACCGTCGAGGTGGTGTTCCGCGCCGAGCGGGACGTCACGTCCTGGGCCGACCGGCACGCGCGCGGCGAGGTGCCGGGCCGCTGGCCGTACGGGCTCGACCTGCTCGCCGGCACCGGCGCCGCCGTGACGACCGTGAGCCTGCCCGAGCCGACGCGGGCCGACCGCGTCCGGTCGCTCGTGCGGTCCGCGGTGCGCCGCGGCGGCCACGGCCGGGACGTCGGCATCGCGTGGGACGAGAACCTGGCCCGCCGGATGCTCGTCCTGTCGCCGCACGCCCGCATGTACGCGGGCACGATCTGGCTGACGGACGCGCTCGAGATCGACCCGTCGTCGGAGCGCGTGCGCGGGGCGCTCGACGTCCTGCGCCGCATGGACGGGGTGTTCGTCAACAGCCGCGCGCAGGTCGAGCCGCTGCAGGCGGCCCTGGGCGCGTCCGGCCCGGAGGTGTCGTTCTTCACGTTCGGCGTCGACCACGAGTTCTTCGCGGCGCAGCCGCCCGCCGAGCGGCCGCTCGTCGTGAGCGTCGGCGGCGACCGGGACCGCGACCCCACGACGCTGTTCGCGGCGCTGTCGCGCGTGCACGAGGCCCGGCCCGACGTCGAGATCGTCGTCCAGAACTCGTCCGACGTGCCCGCGCCGGCGGGCGTGACGAAGGTGCCGCGGCTGTCCCACACCGAGCTGCGGGACCTGTACGCACGCGCGTCGGTCGTCGCGCTCGCGACGCGGCCCAACCTGCACATGTCGGGGCTCACCGTGAGCCTCGAGTCGATGGCGACCGCCCGGCCCGTCGTCCTCACCGCGACGCCCGGCCACGAGGACTACCACCGGGACGGCGAGACCGCGCTGCTCGTCGAGCCGCAGGAGCCGACCGACCTCGCCGACCGCGTCATCGGGCTACTCGACGCGCCCGACGACGCCGCCGCGCTGGGCCTGCGGGCGCGGCAGGCGGTCGAGGAGCGGTTCACGAACCAGCACCTCGTCGACGGCATGGCGCGCGCGGTGGGCCTGGTCTGACCGCGCGACCGGGCTGCGGGTCGACCCGCAGCCCGTCCGACCCCGTCCTGGTGACCGTTCCGCGGTGCGGTTGCGGTCACCAGGACGGGATCGTCGCACGTGGCCGGGTCGACGAGGCGGCCCGTCGGGTCGGGTCGGCCGGGTGGGCCGGGAGGCGCAGGGTGGACCGGGCGGGGGCCGGCGGGCCGCCCGCGGGTCAGCGGCGGGGGCGCAGGCGGCGGGTGACGGCGCCCGTGAGGGTGCCGGCGTAGCCGCGCAGGATGACGAGGTCGGACCGGCGCACGCCGTAGAACGACAGCATCGACACCCCGAACAGCCGGCGCAGGAAGTACTGGTTGAGGCCCGACGAGACGACGTAGCCGAGCACCGTCGCCCACGCGGCACCCATCGCGCCGTACGTCGGGACGAGCAGCACGAGCATCCCGATGTTGAGCACGCACGCGATGACGAGCGCGATGCTCCGCAGCCCCGGGCGTCCGCGCGCGCTCAGCCCGGCGCCCGCGATCGAGCCGGGCGTGCTGATGACGACGGCCACGAGCAGCAGCCACGCGATCGGCACGGCGGGGCCGAACTCCGCGCCGAACAGCAACGGCAGCCACCAGATCATCGACACGCCCAGGACGACCGCGACGACGGTGCAGATGAGCGTCGAGATGCGGGCCGCGGCCGCGAGGCGGGAGTCCTCGCTGCGGTGCGCGTCGGTGACGAACGTGACGTCGCGGACCGCGCGGTGGATGACGAGCGGGAGCTCGCTCACGTTGACCGCGACGACGTAGAGGCCGAGCTGGTAGGCGCTGCTCAGCGGCGTCATGAGCGTCTGGTCGACGCGCGACAGCAGGATCCCGGAGATGGTGCCGATCCACAGCCGCAGGCCGTAGCCGGTCAGGGCCCGGGTCGACGCGACGTGCTCGGTGTCCTCCTCCGCGGGCGGCAGCCGCCGCGGAAGCGTGACGTAGGCGAGGGCGCCGAGGACGGGCATCGCCGCGAGCACCACGGTCGCCGTGAACGGCGTGAGGTTGTCCGTCAGCCACAGCGGGACGAGCACGAGCAGCCGCAGCGTCGACGCGAGGACCTTCTCCCACGCGACCATCGCCCACCGCTGCAGGCCCGACGCGATGCCGCGCAGGACGCCGAGCAGCAGCGTCGGCAGGACCGCGAGCGACGCGACGGCCATGAGGTGCTGGATCTGGGTGTCTCCGCCCGACAGCCACTCGCGCGCCGCGAACACGGCCGCGGTCGCGAGCAGGCCCGCGAGCACGACGATGAGCGCGCCGTTGCGGGCCGCGGTCCGGACGAGCCGCGGGTGCCGCGCGACCGCGTACGACACGGCCTCGGGCACCCCGAACGTCATGAGGGCGATCGCGAGGCCGAGCGGGGCGGTCGCCGCGGCGACCTGGCCGCGGCCGTCGACGCCGAGCGCCTGCGCCAGGATCGGCCCGCTCGCGAGCGCCACCGCCGGCGGGAACAGGTTCCCCGCCAGGGTGATCGTCATGCTGCGGGCGGTACCGCCCTTCGCCGTCGCGCGGTCCTCCACCGCCTGCCCCCGGGTCTCTGAGGTCACGACGCGCCCGGCACCTTCCCCGAGCGGACCGTGCGCCGACCGTCGCGTGCGTACTCCACGTACACGGTGCCGTACGCGCCGGCGATCATGCCGGTGCCGCGCGCGTACGTGCGCCGCCCCTTGGCCTGGTGCGCGAGCGAGCCGGTCACCGTGCCGAAGGCGAGGCGCGCCGCACCGCCCGCAGCCCGGACCAGCCCCTGGCCCGTGATGCGCGCGCGGGCGACCGTCCGGCCCAGCGCCCCGTCGGCGAGCACGACCGACGTGCGGCCCCACGTGTTGCCGTTGCGGTACGCCCGGGCGAGCACCCAGCGTCGCGTCACGCGGTCCGGCGGGACGACGTCCACGACGACGGCCTCGTCGCACCACACGAGCCGGCCGCCCGCCTGCGCGAGCTGCCGTGTGAGGAGCTGGTCGGAGCCGCCGGACAGGCCGAACCGCTCGTCGAACCGCAGGCCGAGCGCGCGGACGCGGTGCAGGTCGAGCAGCAGGTTGTTCGTCGCCGCGACGTCGGTCACGGTGCCCGTCGGCAGGCGGCGGCGGTCGAAGAACCGGCCCGCGGTGACCCACGCGTCGGGCTCCTGCTCGTACTCGGAGACGACCGGGCCGACGACGGCCTCGGGCCGGTCGAGCAGGTAGGTGTCGACCAGCAGCCGCAGCCACGTGGGCACGGGCCGCTCGTCGTCGTCGATGAACACCAGCACGTCCGCGTCGGCGCACTCGTCGAACGCCCGGTTGCGGGCCGCGGCGATGCCGGGCTCGGGCTCGTGCGCGTACCGGACGACGGGACCGCCGTCGGCCGCGGACCGCCGGGCGAGGTCCTCGACGACGTCCCGCGCGCCGCCCTCGGGGTCGTTGTCGACCACGAGGACCTGCGCGGGCGGGTCCAGCAGCGCCGCCTGCTCGACGAGCATCGGCAGCGCCGCCCGCAGGTCGTCCGGGCGCTTGTACGTCAGCGCCCCGACGACCGTGCGGGGGTCCGACCCGGGCGCACCCGCCCGGGTCGAGGGCCCCTGCTCCTGCGACCGCACCGCGGCGCCCGTCGCCGGGCCGCCGTCACCGTCCACCGTCATCCGTCCCCCCTGCCCCCGCAGCTCCCCCTGAGCCGCGATCATGGCACGACCGGCCGCGCGACGAGCTCGCTCCAGCGGGCCACGAGCGGCAGCGTGGTCGTCGTCGCCGAGGTGTACACCGACAGGCCGATCCCGCCCGCGACCTGCAGCGCCGCCGTCGTGCTCGTCCCCGACAGCGTCCACGCCGTCGGCTCGGGCGAGCCCGCGGCCCAGACCTTCGCGCGCAGCGTCGTCGTGCCCGTGCCGGTCACCTGGAACCGCGTCGAGAGCGTCTGCCCCGCCGTGTAGGTGAGGCCCGGGACGTTGACCTGCGCGACGGTCGTCGTCGTGCCGGCGGAGATGCCGACCAGCGACGCCCGGACCACGCCGGTCGACAGCATCTTCAGGCGCAGCCGGTACCCGTCCGTCGTGCCCACGGTGCGACCCGCGAGCTCGAGGTCGGTGCCCGCACCCGTCGGCATGACGTCGAGCGCGACCTTGGCCGTCAGGTCGGTGCTCGTCGAGGAGACCGGCAGGAAGGACGACAGCCGGAACCCGGCGCCCGTGACACGCATGACGCCCGCCCCGGAGCCGACCGAGAAGTTCGCCGCACCGCCCGCGACCGTCCACGCGCCGCCGGTGTCCGCCGAGCCCCAGCCGCCCGTCGCCGTGCGGGCGAACGGGTCGAGCGCGAACGGGGCGTCCGCGAGCGGGGCCGCGACCGCGACCTCACGGGTCGTCGTGCCCGTGTCGCCGTCGTCGTCGGTCGTGACGAGCGTGATCGTGTACGTGCCGTCGGCGGCGTAGGTGTGCGACGCCGTCGCCCCCGTCGCCGTCCCGCCGTCGCCGAAGTCCCACGCGTAGGACGCGATGGTCCCGTCGGCGTCCGTCGAGGCGGACGCGTCGACCGCGACGACCAGGTGGTTCGGGGTCGCGGTGAACGCCGCGACCGGGCCCTGGTTCGGGACCGGCGCCGCGACCTGCACCTCACGGGTCGTGGTGCCCGTCTCGCCGTCGTCGTCCGTGACCGTCAGCGTGACCGTGTACGTCCCGGCCGCCGCGTACGTGTGCGACGCCGTCGCACCCGTGCCCGTGCCGCCGTCGCCGAAGTCCCACGCGTGCGCGGTCAGCGTGCCGTCCGCGTCCGCGGAGGCCGAGCCGTCGACCGCGACCGTGAGGTCCGTCGCCGTCGCGTCGAACGCCGCGACGGGCGCCTGGTTCGGCGCGACGACCGTGACCGTGGTGACGTGCTGGGCGCTGCCGCCCCGGTCGTCGGTGACCGTGAGGGTGACCTCGTAGTCGCCGCCCGCCGCGTAGGTGTGCGTCGCCGTCTTGCCCTCGCCGGTCGTGCCGTCGCCGAACGTCCACGCGTAGCCCGTGAGGACCCCGTCGGGGTCGGTCGACGACGTCGCGTCGGCCGCGAGCGTGAGGTCCGTGGCGTCCGTGGTGAACGCCGCCGTCGGCAGCTGGTTCGGCGCGAGCACCGACACGTCGTGCGTGACCTGCGAGGTCGCGCCGTCGTCGTCCGTGACCGTCAGGGTCACCGTGTAGGTGCCCGTCGCCGGGAACGTGTGCGACGGCGCGACGCCCGTGCCGGTCGTGCCGTCACCGAACGCCCACGCGTAGCCCGTGACCGTGCCGTCCGAGTCGGCCGACGCAGCGGCGTCGAACGCCACCGCGAGGTCCGTGGGCGTCGCGGTGAAGGCGCCGACGGGCGCCTGGTTGGGCAGCTGGCCCGTCTTGCCGAGCGACCAGTGGTTCGCGACCGTCTGGGCGTCCAGCACGGACGAGTAGACCGCGACCTCGTCGATCGTGCCCGAGAACCACGCCTGCGGTCCCCAGGTGGTGTCGCCGAAGATCCGCCAGTAGCCCGAGTAGGCCTGCGCACCGGTCGCCGGGTGGGTGCCCACGAGGGCGCCGTCGACGTACAGCTTCATGCCGTCGGGGCCCTGCGTCGCGACCATGTGGTGCCACTGGTTGTTGTTGTACGACGCGGTCGTCGTGATCGTGTTCGCCACGCCCGTGTAGGTGCCGAACGTCAGCCGCCCGTTCGTCTCCATGTAGACGTGCCGGTCGTAGTTGCTCGACGTGCCGGTGTCCCGGTCGCCGAAGCCGATGAGCTTGCCGCCGTTCGTCGTCGACGTCTTGAACCACAGCTCCTCGCTGTAGACCGACGGACCGGCGACGAGCTGCGTGCTCGCGACGAGCGTGTTGCTCGTGCCCAGCGTGCGCACCGCGTTGTTGCTCACGCCCGACAGCGCGCCGCTCTGGCTGCGCAGGAACGTGCCGCGGTAGGTGCCGGTGACGCCGTACTGCCCGGCGTCGGCGGCCGTCGAGCCCGAGCCCTCCGACAGGCGCCAGAACAGCTCCGCACCCGCGTTGTACACGGCCTTGCCGTAGGCGTCGGCGGGGACCGGGGGCTTGACGACGGTCCGGCCGGACGCCGTGTAGTGCGACTCGACCTGCGCCTGCGTCAGCGGAGCCGGGTAGAGCGCGACGTCGTCGATGCTGCCCGCGAGGAAGCCGCTCGTCGGCTGGTTCGTCCAGCTCCCGAGGTTGTCCCCGCCGACCCGCCAGTACCCCGTGTAGGCCTGCCCGAAGGTCGTGTCGCCGCGCTGCGCGACGCGCCGCCCGTCGACGAACAGGCGCATGCCGTCCGAGCCGAGCGAGGCGACCACGTGGTGCCACTGGCCGTCGTTGTACGACGCCGGGCTCACGACGGTCCGGACCGCGCCCGGGTAGACGCCGAAGATGATCTTCCCGGAGTTGTCCATGTAGACGTGCCGGTCGTAGCTGCCCGACGTCCCCGTCTGCAGGTTGCCGAAGCCGATGATCTTGCCGCCGCGGTTCGACGTGGTCTTGACCCACGCCTCGACCGCGAAGGAGTCCGGCCCCTGGACCGGCGTGCTCGTCGCGGCCGACCCGTTGGCCGTGCCGTCGAACGTGGACGCGGTGTTGGTGTCGCCGTTGATCGCCCCGGCCGCGCCGCGGGTCACGCCCGTGCCGGCCGTGAGGTCGTTGAACCCGGCCCAGTCGAACACCCCGGGCCCGCTCGGCTCGCCGAACCGCCACAGCGAGGTCGCGCCGTCCGCGACGACCTGCTGCGCGTACGCGCTCGCCGAGCCCTCGTCGGAGACCGTCACCTGCACCTGGTCGGTGATCGCCGAGTTCCCGAACGGGTCGACGGCCTTCACGCGGTACGTGTACGTGGTCCCCGGCGTCAGGCCGGTGTCCATGAAGCCCATCTGCGGGCGCTTCCAGACGACCGACCCGGCGGTCACCGTGTGGATCACCTGGGCGTTGCGGGACACCGTGTACGTGAGGTTCTCGTTGTCACGGTCGTAGTTCGCCGGCCAGCTCAGGCGGACCGTGCCGGCCTGGAACGAGGCGGCCGACAGCGGCCACGTGGCCGACGCGAGGCGGGGCCCCTGCTTGTTGGGCGCGATGTCCGTGCGCGCGAACCGCGCCAGCCCCTGCTGGCCCTTGTTGTTGACGATCGTGAACTCGCCGCCGTACAGCAGGTACTCGTCGTTGCCCGTGACGGTCCACGGCCCCTGGCCCTGGCCCGTGTACGAGCCGCTGTTGAGGTCGGGGTACCAGTTGAGCAGCGTCGGCGTCGGCTTGCCGGCGTAGTTGTAGTAGCCGTACGGGTCGGCCGTCGCGGTGCCCGTCACGGCCTTGCTGAACGCGAGCCCGCGGTAGAACGTCCACGGCTCCGTCTGCGGGAAGCCGCCGATGTTGCCGCAGTAGTGCGGGTGCCCCGCGACGTACACCGCGTCGCCCGGACCGGGCCAGGCCGCGTACGTGTCGCCGTGGCAGTCCTCGACCCAGACGAGCTCGCCCGTCGCCCAGTCGCCGCGCGCCGTGCCCTCGAGGTTGCCGGTGCTGCCGAAGACGTAGCCCGTGACGTAGAAGCTCGTCGCGTCCGTCGTCAGGCTCGTGATCGACGCCTGCGTGGACCCGTTGCGGATGAGGCCGTTGATGGCCAGCGGCAGGGTCGCGCCCGTGACCGCGTCGACGCGGGCCAGGCCGTAGCCCGGGTTCCCGCTGCCGTTGAACGTCGAGAAGCTGCCGCCCGCGATGACCTGGGTGCCGTCGGGCGAGACCACCAGCGCGCTCACCGAGCCGTCGTCGGCGCTCGGCGCCCACGGCAGCAGCGAGCCGTCCGCCGCGGAGAACGCCGCGACCTTGTTCCGGGCCACGCCGTTCGCGCTCGTGAACGCGCCGCCGACGTAGACGGTGCTGTTCGTCGCGACGATCGTGCGGACCTGCGAGTCCACGCCCGGGGCGAACGACGACACGAGCGCGCCCGTCGCGGCGTCGAACGCGGCGATCCGGTACCGCGCCTGCCCCGCGATGCTCGTGAAGCTGCCGCCCACGTACACGCGGGACCCGTCGGGCGAGACCGCCACGGTGCGGACCTGCGCGTTGGGGTTCGGCGCCCAGCCCGCGTCGAGGACGCCCGTCGTGACGTCGTACGCCAGCAGGTTCGCGCGGGGCACGAGGTTCGTGCCGGCGGCCGAGCCGGCCGGGCGGGCGTTCGCGAAGTCGCCGCCCACGAAGACCTTCGACCCGGCGATCCCCTGCTGCCAGACGACGCCGTCGATCTGCACGGTGGGCAGCGAGTCGGCGGCGACGGTGACGGGGGTCCCCTCGAGGGGCACCGTGTCGGCGGCCGCGGGGGTCGCGAGCGTCACGCCCGCGAACGTCAGCGCGGCGGCGGCCAGGAGGGCGGCGGATCGGGCGGCGAGGCCTCGGGGACGAGTCATGGGGGCACCTCGGGACGACGGGTCACGCGAGGCAGGGCGAGCCACGCGAGCCGATCGTATGCAGTGCAAAGTCCCCGTAAGCGTGAGGAACCGGGTGAACTGGACGCGCATCCGGGTGAATCGGACGAAACGGTTCGGACGCGACGGTGCCCGCCGTCCGGGCAGGGCCGGACGGCGGGCACGCGGCACGCTCGGGACGGGTCGCGTCAGGCGACGACAGGCTTCGCCGAGAACTGGCTCCAGCGGGCCGTGAGCGGCAGCGTCGTGGTCGTCGACGACGTGTACACCGACAGCCCCACACCCCCCGCGACCTGCAGGGACGCCGTCGTGCTGGACCCGGTGAGCGTCCACGCGGCCGGCTCGGCCGACCCCGTGGGCCACACCTTGAGGCGCAGCTGCGTGGTGCCCGTGCCCTCGACCTGGAACCGCACCGAGAGCGTCTGACCCGCGGTGTACGTCACACCCGGGACGTTGACCTGCGCGACGGTCGTCGTGGTGCCGGCAGCGGTCCCGATGATCGACGCCCGCACGACGCCCGTGCTCAGCATCTTGAGCCGCGCCCGGTAGCCGTCGGTCGTCCCGACGGACCGGCCGACGACCTCGAGGTCCGTCCCGCTGCCCGTCGGCATGACGTCCAGCGCGACGTCCGCCCGGACGTCGGCACTGGTCGCCGACACCGGCAGGAACGACGAGAGCCGGAAACCCGCGCCCGTGACGCGCATCGCGCCGACGCCGGAGGCCACGGAGAAGTTCGCCGCGCCTCCCGCGACGGACCACGCGCCGCCCGTGTCCGCCGAGCCCCACCCGTTCGCGACGGTCCGCGCGAACGCGTCGGCCGCGAACGGCGTGTCCGGCGGCGGCGTCGTGACCGTGACGTCCTGCGACGTCTGGGCGGTCGCGCCGTCGTCGTCCGTGACCGTGAGCGTCACCGTGTAGGTGCCGTCGGCGGCGTACGTGTGCGACGCCGTGGTGCCCGTCCCGGTGCCGCCGTCGCCGAACGCCCAGGAGCGCTGCGCGATCGTGCCGTCGGGGTCGGACGAGCCGGCGGAGTCGACCTGGACGCCGAGGCCCGCGACCGTCGCCGTGAACGCCGGGACCGGCGGCTGGTTGGGCGGCGGGGCCGTGACGGTGACGTCGTGCGCGACCTGCGCGGTGTTGCCGTCGTCGTCGGTCACGGTGAGCGTCACCGTGTAGGTGCCGCCGGCCGCGTAGGCGTGCGACGCGGTCGCACCGGTGCCGGTGCCGCCGTCCCCGAAGGTCCACGCGTACGACGCCACGGTGCCGTCCGGGTCGGTCGAGCCGGAGCCGTCGACCGCGGCCGTCAGGCCGTTCGTCGTCGACGTGAACGCCGCCACCGGGGGCTGCTCGGGCGCCTCGCCCGTGCGGCCGAGCGTGTTGTGCGCCGCGACCGTGCCGGCCGTGAGGGCGAACGGGTACACGGCGACCTCGTCGATCGCGCCCGCGAGGTTGTTCGACGCCGGTGCGTTCGGCCAGCCGCTGAGGTTGTCGCCGCCGATCCGCCAGAACCCCGTGAAGTTGCGGCCCGAGCGGTTGTCGTTGCGCGACGCGACGAGCGCGCCGTCGACGTAGAGCGCCATGCCGTCCTGGTCCATCGTGCCGACCAGGTGGTGCCACTGGCCGTTGTTCACGGCGGCGGGCGAGCGCACGGTGCGGTTCTGGCCCGGGCTGGCGCCGAACTGCACGCGGCCCGCGCTGTCGATGTAGAGCTGGCGGTCACGCGTGCTGCTCGTCCCGGTCAGGCTCGTGGAGTTGCCGAACCCGACGACCCAGCCGCCCTGCGTCGACGTGGTGCGGACCCACGCCTCGACGGACAGCTCGTTCATGTTCTGCTCGCGCTGCGGCGCGACGACGCGGCTGGTCGTGTTGCCCGCGAACGTGGTCGCCGTCGTGGTGTCGCCGGCGATCGCTCCCGCCGTGCCGCGGGTCAGGCCCGTGCCGGTCGTCGCGTCGTCCGTGCCGGCGGTGTCGAGCGCGCTCGTGCCGCCCGACTCCCCCAGCCGCCAGTAGTGCGACGCGCCGTCGGCCATGACGGCCTGCGCGTACGGGCTGACCGCCCCGGTGCCGTCCACGGTGACGCTCACGCCGGGGCTGGTCACCGAGTTGTTGTACGGGTCGGTCGCCCGGACCGCGTACGTGTAGGTCGCGCCCGGCGTCGCCGAGGTGTCCGTGTAGCCCTGCGTGGGCCGCATCCAGATCTGCGACTGCCGCTCGACCGACCCGACGGCCTGGCCGTTGCGCAGCACCGTGTAGGTGAGGTCCTCGTTGTCGAAGTCCGCGTTGGCGGTCCACGACACCCGGACCGTGCCCGTGCCGATGGAGCGTGCCGTCGGCGTGAAGTCGGCGCCCGTGAACCGCGGGCCCTGGTCGTTGGGCGCGATCGTCGGGACCGCGAACCGCACGAGCCCCTGCTGCCGGCGGAAGTTCACGTTGAGGAACTCGCCGCCGTACACGATGTACCGGTCGTCTCCGGTGACGGCCCACGGCCCCTGGTTCTGGCCGGTGTACAGGCCGGTGTCGAGGTCGGGGTAGAAGTTGAGCATCTCCGGCGCGGGCGTGCCCTCGAAGTTCGTGTACCCGAGGTGCTCGCGGCCGAGCTTGTGCAGCGGCTCCTTGGTGTAGGCGTCCGCCCGGTAGAACAGCCACTCGTCGTTCTGCGGCGTGCCGCCGACGTTGCCGCAGTAGTGGTGGTGGCTCGCGGCGTAGATGACCGGCCCCTGCGCGTGCACCGCGTAGGTGTCGCCGTGGCAGTCCGCGATCCAGGTGATCGCGCCCGTGTCCCAGTCGGCCGCGAAGACGCCCTCGAGGGTGCCGCCCGAGCGGCCGAACGTGTAGCCGACGCCGTACATGTTGTCGGCGTCGCCCGTCAGGCCGAGGATCGAGCCCGCCGAGCCGCCGTTGCGGATCTGCGACGTCGCCGGGAACGCGAGCGCGGCGCCCGTGACGGCGTCCACGCGGGCCAGGCCGTCGGGGGCGGCGGTGCTGCCGTTGAACGACAGGAAGTTGCCGCCGACGATGACGGTGCTGCCGTCGGGCGAGACCGTCAGGGCACTCACCGAGCCGTCGTCGACCGTCGGGTTCCACGGCAGCAGCGCGCCGTTGGAGGCGTTGAACGCGGCGAGCCGGGTGCGGCTCGAGCTGCCGGCCTGCGTGAAGATGCCGCCCGCGTAGACCGTCGTGTTGGTCGCCGCGAGCGCGCGGACCTGACCGTTCGTGCCGGCGTTGAAGGTCGTGATGAGCGCACCGGTCGCGGCGTCGAACGCGGCGATGCGGTAGCGCGCCGTCCCGCCGACGCTCGTGAAGTTGCCGCCGATGTAGATGCGCGACCCGTCGGGCGAGCGCACCACGGCGCGGATCTGCGCGTTCGGGTTCGGCGCGAAGCCGCTGTCCATGACGCCGGTGCGCACGTCGAACCGCAGCAGGTTGGCGCGGGCCACGTTGCCGACGCCCGCGGCGTTGCCCGCCGGGCGGGCGTTCGCGAACTCGCCGCCCGCGTAGACCCAGTTGCCGCTCATCGCCTGCTGCCACACGACGCCGTCGATCTGCACGGTGGGCAGCGAGTCGGCCGCGACCGTGGGAGGCAGGCCCGCGGGCGGGCTCGTGTCGGCCTGCGCGGGCAGCGCCCCGACGACGAGCCCGGTCGCGACGAGCGCGACGGCGGACAGGACGGCCCACGCACGGGCGACCGGCGACCGGTCGGTGACAGGACGTAGAGACATGGCGACACCCCGGGGCGCTCGGACAGTGGGCGAACGCGCACGATCCTACGAGCGGGAAACACACCAAAACAGGACAGTCCGGGTGAAAACCCCAGTCAGAGGGGGTGATACTCGGACGCACGTCCGGCCCGGCGTGGACGGCTGCGGCCGCCGCGAGCAGCCGTCCGTCCCGGACGGGCACCGGGCCTGTCCGGGACGGCGGCGCGTCCGTTCAGGCGGCCGGTCCGGCACCCTCGAAGAGCACGGTGGTCACCGTCGGGTCGTAGCTCACGGTGACCTGCAGCCGGTCGCGCTGGTCGGCCGGGACGTTGAACACGTACGCGCCGGTCGCCGTGCGGCCCACCGCGAGGTCGCCCGACAGCACGCTCGCGCCCGGGCCGCTCAGCGGCTCCGCCGGCGCCAGGTCCTGGCCCGCGTAGAGGTTGACGACGGTGCTGTCGAGCGAGACCGGCGCACCCGTCCCGTTGGTGATCTCGACGGTCACCCGCACGGCCGGACCCGCGACCTCGCCAGGCCCCTGCGCCTCGCCCGCGACCGACTCGACGCGCACGAGCCGCGCGACGACGCCCGAGTCGAACGGCGCGCTCTCGTCGAGCCCGACGGCGGGCTTGGTCTCGGGCGCGAAGGGCGCCGCGGGGTCGGCGTCGTCGGTCGCGCCACCGCCCGGCTCGCCGGGCGCGGGCTGCGTGGGCGTCACGACGGGCTCGGACGCGTCAGCCGACGCGGACGGGTCCGCCGACGCCGACCGCGAGGACGACGGCGACGCCGCACCGCCCGGGCCGTCCGCGTCGCCGGTGCTGCTCGACTGCGCGACCGCGGCCCACACGACCCAGCCGAGGATGAGGACGACGACCGCCGCGAGGACGACGACAGCCCACCGCGGCACCCGCCGCGCAGGGCCTGTCGGGCCGTCCGGGGTGGTCGGGACGAGCTCGCTCACGCCTCGCCGCCCCTCGACTGGCCCTCGGGGCGCCGCAGCGTCCGCATCTCGGCGAACCACGACCGCAGGGCCAGCGCGAGGTACCCGGCGGTCGCCAGGCCCAGCAGCGCGTAGACGACACCGAACAGCGTCACCGCCCCGTAGAGCGCGAACGCGAGGCACAGCACGCCGTAGTCGGTCGGCGCGACGACCAGCGACCGCAGCACCGACGGGCGCTCGTCACCGGCGGTCGCCCGCATCGTCGTCCCCGCCTGCCGGCGCAGCTGGTCGTTGAGGATCATCGCGAAGAACAGCACCGACCAGACGGCCGAGTACGCGAGCGGGACGAGCAGCCACGCGTCGGGCACGACGTCCGCGCGGTACAGCCCGACGACGAGCGCGAGGTGCAGGCTCGACACCTTGACCGCGTCGATGATGTGGTCGAGCCACTCCCCCGCGATGCTGCCGCCGCCGCGCAGGCGCGCGACCTGGCCGTCGGCCGAGTCGAACGCGTAGCCGACGAGCAGCAGGAACGCGACGAGCACGCCGGTCCACCACGCGACGGGTGCGAGCGCGAGCACCGCGATCGCGGAGAACGTCCACACCGCGCTGATCGTGGTCACCTGGTTCGGCGTCAGGCCGGCCCGGTACGCCCACGCGGCGAGCACGCGGCCCGCGCGGCGGTTGACGAACCGGGAGTACGCGGGGGCCCCGCGGGCGCCCTTCTGGACGGAGCCGAGACGCGCGAGGGTCTGCGCGTACGTCTCCGCGGCCGGGGCGCTGGTGGACGCAGGCACGGGGTCCTCCTGGTGCAGGGTCGTCGTCATGCGGCACCGTCCGGGCGGGCCGGGACGGGGTCCGAGGGGACGGTCCGGGTCGCCGGGTCAGGCGACGGTACCGCCGTGGGGGCGGGCGTGGGGCGTCGGCGGCCCGACGGACGCCGCCGGCCGCGGAAGTCACCCGCGGCGAGCCGGCGGCACAGCCGCTCGTACCCGTCGGCGACGTCGTCCCAGTCGTAGTCGGCGGCACGCCGCCGGGCGGCCGCACCGCGTGCGAGCGCACCGGCGGGGTCGGTCTCCGCGTCCTCGACGAGGCGGGCGACGTCGTCGGGTCCGGCGAACCAGCGGCCCGCGTCGCGCAGGACCTCGCGGTTGAACGACACGTCGAACGCGACCGTGGGGGCGCCCGCGCCGATCGCGCGCAGCAGCGACGGGTTGGTCCCGCCGACGCTGTGCCCGTGCAGGTAGGTCAGGGCGTGCCCGTAGAGCTGGTCGAGCTGCTCCTGGTCCCAGACGCCGCCGAGCAGGCGGACCCGGTCGTCGGCGGCGGCGTGCACGCGCCGCGTGTACTCGTCCGCGTACGGCGCCGAGCCGACGACGACGAGGGGCAGCGTCGCGCCCGAGCGCCGGTACCCCTCGACGATCACGTCGACGTGGTTCTCCGGCTCGAACCGGGCGACGACCAGGTGGTAGCCGCGCGACGTCAGGCCCAGCCCGGCGAGCTTGTCGGTGCCGAGGCCGTCGAGCAGCGGCGCCCCGTAGGCGATCTGCTCGGTGGGCGCCCCGAACTCCTCGGTGTAGTAGTCGGCGATGCCCGCGGCGTCCGCGATGAGCGCGTCGGACCAGCGGACCGCGAGCGCCTCGGCGGTGCGGTAGTACCGGCGACCGGCACCGCCCCACTTGGCGCGCCGCCACTCGAGTCCGTCGACGTGCGTGGCGACGGGGATGCGTGCGGCCCGCAGCGCCGGCAGGAAGACCGCGTTCGCGGCGTTGAAGACGACGGCCGCGTCGTGCCGGTGCGCGACCTGGTGCCCGACGGACAGCGCGGTGTGGCTGAGCGTCTCGAGCGAGCGGCGCCGCAGCGCCGGCAGGTGCACCAGGTGCATCCCCCGGTACGCGGGCACGCGGTCGGCCGGGTCGGGCGTCCGGCAGTAGACGAGGACGTCGTGCCCGCGGTCCGCGAGCCGGGCGCCGACCTCGTCGACGCACGTCTCGAACCCGCCGTACCGGGCGGGGACGCCGCGCGTGCCGATGAGCGCGATGCGCAGCGGCCCGTCGTGGGAGCGGGTCATGGGCGTCCTTCCGTCGTCCGCGCGCGGCCGCCGACGCGCCGGCGGTGCCGGGTGCGGGGCAGGTCTCGCGCACGGGTGTCGAGCATGGTCCGGCGACGGCCCCGGCGGCTACCGCCGTCCGGGTCGTCGCCGGCGTCGAGGTGGGTGTCCGGCACGTTCCTGGCCGGGCCCCGCGGTGGGTCAGTAGGCGCCGGCCCCCGTGACGACGGCGCGGAACGTCTTCCACAGGATCATGAGGTCCATGGTCACGGACCAGTTGTCGACGTAGCGCAGGTCGAGGCGGATCGCCTCGTCCCACGGCAGGTCGGAGCGGCCGCTCACCTGCCACAGGCCGGTGATGCCGGGCTTGACGCGCAGCCGCTGGTGCACCGCGTCGTGGTAGGCGAGGACCTCCTCGCGCAGCGGCGGGCGCGGCCCGACGAGCGACATGTCGCCGCGCACGACGTTGAAGAACTGCGGCAGCTCGTCCAGGGAGAACCGGCGCAGGACGCGGCCGACGGGCGTGACCCGGGGGTCGTGCGCCATCTTGAACAGGAGCCCGTCGCCGTCGCTGCGCGCGAGCAGCTCGGCGCGGCGCCGGTCGGCGTCGCGGTACATGCTGCGCAGCTTCCAGATGGTGAAGTCGCGCCCGTCGACGCCGACGCGCGTCTGCCGGTAGAACGCCGGGCCCGGCGAGGTGAGGCGCACGGCGAGCGCCGCCGTGAGGATCACGGGCGCGAGGACGGCGAGCGCGCACAGCCCCAGCGCCCGGTCCATGACGGCCTTGGCGAGCATGCGGCGGCGGGGCGGCTCGATCTCGAGGCGCAGCAGCGACAGGCCCGCCGTCGGGTGGACGCTCACGCGCTCCTGCGCGACCTCGACGAGGCCGGGGGCGACGACGAGCTCGGCACCGGCACGGCGCAGGGCCCACGACAGCCGGCGCAGCGCCTGGCCGCTGAGGGCGTTGCCGGCGACGACGACGACCGACACGGCGTAGTCGGAGACGACCTGCGGGACGTCGGCGAGCGCGCCGAGCGTCGGGACGGGCACCGCGGGGACGGCGTCGGGCACGACGTCCGACAGGCACGTGCCGATGACGAGGTAGCCGTGGTACGGCGCGAGGCTGAGGTCGTCGACGACGTCTGTCACCGAGGCGGTGTCGCCGACGACGATCGTCCGCATCATGGCCTGACCGCGGTTGCGCTTGGCGTGCAGGAACCGGCGGTGCACGTAGCGGGCGGCACAGGCGGTGGCCGCGACGACGGGGACGCCGACGAGGACGACCTCGCGGGGTGCGGTCAGCGGCGTGAGGTACGCGAGGGCCATGACGAGGCCGGCGATGAGGACCGACGCGCGCAGCACGACCTGGAACTCGTCGGGGCCGTCGCCCATGTTGTGCCGCTCGTACCCGCGCATGAGGCCGACGATCGCCGGGAGCGCGACGGCGCACACCGCTCCGAGCAGGAGGACGGAGCCGCGGTCGGCACCGCCGAGCAGGGCCGCCACGGCGACGCCGGTGCCGGCGACGAGGGCGTCGAGGCCGACGGTGATGCGCTGGTAGGCGGTCGCGCTGCGGACCCAGGGCAGGGCGCGCAGCGCGTCGTCGCCGGAGTTGTGCTCGGTGGCGCGGCGGACGAAGGGCTCAGGGGACGCCCATGACCTGCGCGGGAACTTGGCGGGCCGGCGGCGCTCGAGCCACGCGTCGGTCTGCTCGGACCCGTGCCCGGCGGTCAACGTCATGAACACCCACCCCCCTCGTGCGAGAACTGTGGATGAACGTATTACGCCGCGTATGTCGGATTCATCCGCCATGACTGCTTTTCACCCATGCGCCCTACTGTGCGGTAACTCACACCGCACCCTCGGGGTCAGTGCGCGCGCAGCAGCCAGGCGTCGGCGGCGAGCCGCCCGTCGACGTCGGGGAGGTCGGCCAGGACCGTCGCCGCAGGTCGGCGCGCGTCGAGCAGCCCGACGAGGACGTCGGCGACACGCTCCGGGTCCGCCGCGGGGTCGACGACGGCGTGCCCGTGCTCCTCGAGCCACGCGGCGAGACCCGTCTCGGTGGTCGCCAGGACGGCGCAGCCGTGCGCGAGCCCCTCGACGACGGGCAGGCCGACCTGCTCGCGCCACGTCCGGGTGCGCTGCGACAGCAGGACGGCCACCGACGCCTCGCGCTGCAGCGCGTGCACGCGCGCCCGCGGCGGGTCGACGACGACGCTCACCTCGGGACGGTCCGCGGCGAACGCGTGCACGGCGTCGGCCAGGGGGCCCGTGCCCACGAGCGTCAGCCGGGCCTGCGGCCGCGCCCGGTGGACGTGCGGCCACGCGGCGAGCAGCTGCGGCACGCCCTTGCGCTCCTCGAACGCCCCGACGAACAGGACGGCGTCCGGGTCGGCGGCGTCGAGCGGTCCGCACGTGCACGCCGTCGGGAGCGCGGGCAGCAGGACGTGGTCGGCGCGGCGCAGCAGCGACGGCACGAGCGCCCCGTACAGCTCCTGCGCGGCGGGCGTGCCGAGCACGATGCGGTCGACGCGGCGTGCGACGGCCGCGATGAGGCGCGCGTCGAGCCAGCGCCGGACACGTCCGGGCAGCCCCGGGCGCGCGGGTGGGCGGAACGGGTCGTCGTTCGCGATCGCGTAGGTGACGACGAGCGTCCGGCGACGCCGGACCAGGCGGGCGACGTCGACGGCGGCGAGCGCGAGGGCCGTGCGGCGCAGGCTCGACACCATGAGCGGCTCGTTGACCTCGAGCTCGCGGACGTCGGAGCGGGCGAGCACCCACGCGGCGCGCAGCGGCCCGGCCTCCACGAGGTCCAGCCCGCGGGCGAGGTCGGAGTCGAAGTCGTAGCGGCGCCGGCGGTAGACGATCGAGGCGGGCGCGAGCTCGTGCGCGCGCTCCAGGTGCGCGGTGCGCAGCGTCTCGTACAGGCGCACGCGGGGCAGCGCGGTACGCGCCGGGGGCCGGCTCGCTGTCGTCATGCGCGGGCGTCTCCTCGCTCGTCGGGTGGGCCCGGGTGCCGTCCGGCCTGCGGTCTCACCCGCCGCGACCTCCGACGTCGGGTGCCCGACAAGATAGCGTTCGTGCGTGCTCGGGATCGTCGTCGTGAGCTTCGGCTCCGCCTCGCTGCTGCGCGCGAACCTCGCGGACGTCGACGTCACCGCCCTGCGCCGACCGGCCGTCGTGGTGGTGGTCGACAACTTCCGGGGGCCGCGCGAGCGCGCCGACGTGCGCGCGGTCGCCGCCGAGCACGGGTGGCAGCTCGTCGAGAACGCCACGAACGCGGGCTTCGGCGCGGCGGTCGACGCCGGCGTCACGCGCGCGGCGGACCTGGGCTGCACCGCGGTCGTCGTCCTCAACCCTGACGCGCGCGTCGAGCCCGCCGTGCTGGACGCGCTCGCCGACCAGGTCGCGGCCGCGCCCGACACGCTCGTGGCGCCCCGCATCGAGCGGCCCGACGGGCGACCGTGGTTCACCGGCGGCGACCTCGACGTCGCGGCCGCGCGCACGCGCAACGTCGAGGCCCCCGCGCACCCCCGCCGGGAGGGCTGGCTGTCGGGCGCGTGCCTGGCGGCGGACGTGGCGCGCTGGTCGCGGGTCGGCGGGTTCGACGACGACTACTTCCTCTACTGGGAGGACGTCGACCTCTCGGCCCGCTGGACTGCCGACGGTGGCGCGCTGCTGGTCCGTCAGGACCTGGTCGTGGTGCACGACGTCGGCGGCACGCAGGAGACCGCGGGGTCGCGCGCGAAGTCGCCCGTGTACTACCGGTACAACTGCCGCAACCGGCTGGTGTTCGCGGCGAAGCACCTGCCGCGGTCGGACGTGCGGCGGTGGCTGTGGCGCACACCGTCCTACGCGTGGCAGGTGCTGCTGCGCGGCGGGCGGCGCCAGCTGCTGCGCCCGGTGGCGCCGGTGTGGGCCGTGGTGCGGGGGTCGGCCGAGGGCACGGGGTGGGCGGTGCGCGCGCTGCTGCGCCCGGCCCGTCCCGGCGCGGGTGCGGGCAGCACGACGAGGGCAGGGGCTGCGGCATGAGCGGGTACCGGGTCGGGGTGGACGCGCACGTCCTGGACGGCAAGTTCCAGGGGTCGCGCACGTGGGTGCTGGAGACGCTGCGCCGGGCCCCGCTGCTGGCGCCCGAGCTGACGTTCGTCGTGTACTCGGGCGACCCGGACCGGTCGGCCGCGCTCCTGGGCGACGTCCCGGTCGAGCACCGGCTGCTGCCGCCGGGCGGGCCGGTGGGCCGCAACCTGCGGTTCTGGCCGCGCGCGATCCGCCGCGACCGCCTGGACGTGCTGGTCACGCAGTACTTCAGCCCGCCGCGGTACCCGCGCCGGCAGCTCGTGGTCGTCCACGACGTGCTGTTCGAGACGCACCCGGAGTTCTTCGGGCGCGCGACCCGCTGGCGCAACAAGCTGCTGGTCGGCTGGTCCGCCCGGCGGGCGGGCACGGTCGCGACGGTCTCGGAGTACTCCCGCGAGCAGATCGCGCGGGTGTACGGCCGACCGTCGCAGGAGATCGTGCTCGTCCACAACGGCGTGGACGTGCCGCAGACCGCGGGGTCGGGGACGCTGCCCGCGCAGGTCCCCGCCGGGACGCGCTACGCGCTCATGGTCGGACGGCTGGAGCCGCGCAAGAACCTCGCGCTCGCGCTCGAGGCCTTCGCGCGCGTGGCGGACCCGGACGTGCGGCTCGTCGTCGTGGGCCGGGACGACTTCGAGGACCCGCGGACGCTGGCGCTGCTCGCGGCCGAGCCGCGCGCCGTGCACCTGTCCGACGTCGCGCAGGACGAGCTCTGGGAGCTGTACCGGCGGGCGACGGTGTTCGTGTTCCCGAGCCGCGGCGAGGGCTGGGGCATCCCGGTGCTCGAGGCGCTCGCGGCGGGGACCCCGGTGGTCGCGTCGGACGCGACCGCCATCCCGGAGGCGGGCGGCACGGCCTGCACCTATCTCGACGTCGCGGCGCCGGGTGCGCCGGCGGCGCTCGCCGACCTGCTCGAGGCGGCCTTCGCGGGGCGTCTCCCGTTCGACGCCGCGGCCGCGCGCGAGCACGTCGCCGCGTTCGGCTGGGACCGGTCCGCGGGGGAGCTCGTGACGGCGCTGCGCGCCGCCGTGGGGGTCCGTCCCACGCCCGCTCGCTGAGCGCGAGCGCCCCGGCCCGTCGCCCGTGGAAAGCGCTTCCGTCCGATGCCTGGTGCTATGGGCGATTCGCGACGCACTTGTGACATAACCCACAGGCGCAATTTGTCTACCGGGGCAATCCGGACAACCCTCCACGACCGCGCAGGTCACGCTATGTCGGACGTTGTCGGACGGACGTCCAAGACATAACGGCTGACATAAGACCGGGACCTCGAGGCCTCAGTTCCGCCATTTTCCGCCGATACCTTGGGTATGTCGCTTCCACCGCGGGTCTGGCCCCCCGCGGCCCTCCCGGGCCCCCGCCCGGTCCGCCGACCCACCCGGTCGGCGGTGCGCGCGACTCTCTTACCCCCGAGGAGCTCTCGCATGTCTTCCGCACGCCTGCACGCCCCCACGACAGCCCGGCGCACCGCCCTCGCCGTGCTCGCCGGCGCCCTCAGCGCCGGCCTCGTCACCGTCGCGCTGCCCGCCCAGGCCGCGACCGCGCCCGACTACACGACCACCGCCGAGTCGCTCGCCGCGAACGTCGTCGCCCCCGCTGACGTCGCCGTCGACGCCTTCGGCCGGCAGGTCTCGGGCAGCTGGGGATCCGCCACGACCGGCGGCGCCTGGACGATCGCCGGTGGCGAGGCCACCGACTACTCGGTGACCAACGGCGTCGCGACGATGTCGGTGCGCAAGCCGGGCTGGCAGCTCACCTCCTCGCTCCCCTCGGTCCGCTCGACCGACACCGACCTGCGCGCGGCGCTCAGCCTCGACAAGGCCCCCGTCGGCGGCAGCGTCGACTTCGACGTCACCGGCCGCGCGGTCGACGCGACGTCCGGCTACCGCCTGCGCAACAAGATCCTCGCCGACGGCAACGTCCGCTCCTCGCTCATCAGCGTGAACGGCAAGACCACGACGACGCTCGCGTCGGTCACGCAGCCGGGTCTGGGCTTCACCGCCGGCAAGCAGCTCCAGGTCCGCCTGCAGGTGACCGGCACCGCGCCGACGACGATCCAGGCGAAGGTCTGGACCGTGGGCACCGCCGAGCCCGCCGACTGGCAGGTCTCCGCGACCGACACCACCGCGCCCCTGCAGGTCGCCGGCGGCATCGCGTTCGGCGGCTACACCGCCTCGTCGCTGACCAACGCGCCCCTCGCGTTCCGCGTCGCCGACGTCAAGGCCACCGGCACGCAGGCCGCCGTCCCGCCGCCCGCCGTGGTCGGCCCGGCCGGCACCTACGTGCCCAGCGCCACCACGACCGGCGTGCCCAACGGCACCAAGCTCACGGTCCACGACGGCGACCTGACGATCAGCACCCCGAACGCCGTCGTCGACGGGCTCGACGTCCGCGGCTTCGTCAAGGTCACCGCGCCGAACGTGACGATCAAGAACTCGATCATCCGCGGCCGCGCGACCGACAAGCAGACCGCGCTCGTGTCCAACACGCTCACGACGGCGTCCGTCACGGTCGTCGACAGCGAGCTCTACAACTCGGCGCCCGGCCCGTGGGTCGACGGCGTGCGCGGCTTCAACTTCACCCTCAAGCGCGTGAACCTGCACGACGTCATCGACATGGCGCACATCTACGGCGACAACGTGACGATCGAGGCCTCCTACCTGCACGACAACCTGCACTACGAGGTCGACCCGGCGCAGAACAACACCCCGAGCCACGACGACAGCATCCAGATCCAGAAGGGCAACAACATCCGGATCGTCGGCAACAACATCTCGGGCGCCTTCAACACCGGCATCCAGTTCACGCAGGACCAGGGCATCGTCTCGAACGTCACCGTCGACAAGAACACGCTCGACGGCGGCGGCTGCACGATCAACCTCGCCGAGAAGGGCAAGGGCCCGTTCCAGGGCGTCAAGGTCCTCGACAACACCTTCGGCCGCACGACGAAGATCTTCAACTGCGCGATCATCTCGCCGACCACGACCGTGGTGACGAACTCGGGGAACTACTTCACCGACGGCGTCGTCGCCACCGTCCGCAAGGGCTGACCCGCCCGCTGCACCACACGGAGCCCGTCCCGGCGATCCCGGGACGGGCTCCGTCGCGTTTCCGGCCGGTTCACGTCCGGCGGGTGAAGTGGTCTCGACATGCGAGAACGGTTGCCCGACGGTCCCGATGCAGGTCACGAACGGGTAACGGGCAGTCGGACGCATGTCCGCCTCGCCTCGATTCCACCGAATGGGTGTTTCTCCTATGCTCGGCGTGCGCGGAGAGGCCGGGCATGCCACCAGGTGATGCAGCAGTACCGGGCGCCGCGCAGGCCCAGCCGGCCCTCGTCGAGTGGGAGACACCACCCGCCGAGGAGCCGACCGGATCGCCGCTCGACGCCCTGGCCCCCACCCTGGAGACCGCCCGTGCGAGGACGACACAGCGAGACGCAGCACCACCAGACCCGCCGGGGCGCACGCCGCCCCCGGGCATCGGCGCCGACCCGGCGACTCACGACCGGCATCGCCGCCGCCGCTGCTCTCGCCGTGGCCCTCGTCGTCGCCGTCATCGCCCCCGCGCAGTCCGCGCCCATCGGCGTCTACCGGCCCGTCGCGCCGCTGCGCGTGCTCTCCGGCACCGCGCTCGCCGCCGGTGGCACCGTGACGGTGACGCTCCCGTCCGTCCCCGCGGGCGCGACGACCGCGACGCTCCAGGTCACCGCGGCCCGCACCACCGAGAGCACCCAGGTCGCCGTGTGCCCCGGCCGCACCGTGACGGCCGACTGCACGGCCGCCCCGGCCCTGGTCGTCCCCGCCGGCGAACCCGGCTCCGCGACCGTGTCCGTGCCCGTCAGCGCCGCACAGCCGACGGTCACCCTGCAGGCGAGCGCCGACGCGCGCGTCTACGCCGACCTGCACGGCTTCGGCGTCGACGCGTCCAAGGGCACGTCCGCCGAGGACTCCCTCTACCTGCCCGTCGACCCGCACCGCGCCGTCGAGACCGACGTCTCCGGCCGCGGCACGACGACCGTGACGCTGTCCGGCGCCCCCAAGGGCGCGACCGCCGTCGCACTGCGCCTCACCGCCACCGGCAGCACCGCCGGCTCGTACGTCGCCGTCTGCCCCACCGGCCAGACGAGCGCCGCGTGCGCCGCCACCTCCGTGCTCAACCCGCTCCCCGACCGCGCCCGTCAGGCGTCGCTCGTCGTGCGCCTCGGCAGCGGCAGCACCCTGCAGCTCTACAACCAGCAGGGCGACCACCACGTCGCCGTCGACGTCGACGGCTGGTACGTCGCGCGCGCCGTCAGCAGCACCGGCGGCAACCTGCAGACGCTCGACGAGCCCGACGCCCTGGCCGACAAGGTCGTGAAGTCCGGCAAGAGCTCGACGCTCACGCTCGCCGACGTCCCCGCCAACGCGACCGCCGTCCAGGTCCGCCTCACCGCGAAGGGCGCGTGGCGGCCCACGACGCTCACCGCGTGCCCCGGCTCGACGCCGTCCGACGGGTGCCGCGAGACGTCGTTCCTCGTCGCCTCCCCCGACGCCCCCGCGCGCAACCAGGCGCTCGTGCCGCTCGGCGGCTCCGCCCGCAACACCATCACGCTGTCGTCCAGCGACGCGAGCGTGCGGGTCAGCCCCGAGGTCGTCGGGTACGTCGTCGGCCCCGGCGGCGTCACCGTCGCACCACCCACGTCGACGCCGCGGCCCACCGCGACCCCGACACCCACGGTGACGCCCACCCCCACCCCGACGCCCACGCCGACCGCGACGCCGACCCCGACGGCCACGCCCAAGCCGACCGCGACCGCGCAGCCCAGCAGCACCCCCACCGCTGCGCCCGGCAACGGCAGCGGGAGCGGCGGCGGCGCGGCCCCCGGCAGCGTCAAGCCCGGACCGTCCAACACGGGCGTGCCCGCCGGGACGGCGCTCACCGTGCACGAGGGCGACCTCACCATCACGACACCCGGCACCGTGATCGACTCGCTCGACATCCGGGGGTTCGTCAAGGTCGCCGCCGCCAACGTCACGATCAAGAACTCGATCGTCCGCGGCTACGCCACGAGCATCCAGCGCGCGCTCGTCTCCAACACGACCAGCGGCGCGAGCGTCCTCATCCAGGACAGCGAGCTCTACGCGCAGGCACCGTCGGCGCACATCGACGGCATCCGCGGGTCCAACGTCACCGTCCGTCGCAGCAACATCCACGACGTCATCGACGTGTTCCACCTGACGGGCGGCAACGTCACCATCGAGTCGTCCTGGCTGCACGACAACCTGCACTACGAGAACGACCCCCTGCAGAACAACACCCCGAGCCACGACGACACCGTGCAGATCCAGATCGGCTCGAACATCGTCATCACGGGCAACACCATCGAGGACGCCACGAACAGCGGCATCCAGTTCACCCAGGACCAGGGCGTCGTCTCCAACGTGACGATCACCAAGAACTGGGCGGGCGGCGGTGGCTGCACCATCAACTTCGCCGAGAAGGGCAAGGGCGCGTTCCAGGGCGTCGTCATCACCGACAACGTCTTCAGCCGCGACACCCGCGTCCCGAACTGCGCGATCATCGCGCCGAGCACGACCACCAAGGTGCTCACCGTCGCCCGCAACGTGTGGACCGACGGCAGCCCGGTGAGCGTCTCCAAGGGCGACTGACCGCCCGCGGGCGGACGTGGGGGGGGGGCGGGGGCCC
>NZ_BIMR01000072.1 GCF_004306155.1 Cellulomonas biazotea | reverse complement strand
CGGCCTTGCCGGCGGGGAAGACGGGCAGCGCCGCCTCCCAGCCCTCGGGCAGGCGGCGCTCGACGAGACGCTCGAGCAGCGCGGCGTTGTCCGGGTTCGCGGCACGCCAGGCGTCGAAGCCCTCCTGCCACGTGGCACGGGCGGCGGCGGCGCGGTCCGCGAGCGCGCGGGTGTGCGCGAGCACCTCGGGCTCGACGGGGAAGGACGCCTCGGGGTCGAAGCCCAGGAGCTCCTTGAGGCCCCGGACGGACTCGGTGCCGAGCTTGGAGCCGTGCGACGAGTGGTCGTTCGTCTTGTTGGGCGTCGGCCACGCGATGAGCGTGCGGATGCCGATGAACGACGGCTTGTCGGTGACGGCCTTGGCGGCCTCGATCGCGGCGTGCAGCGCGTCGACGTCCTCGCGGTACTCGCCGCCGGCGGTCCAGTCGACGAACTGCACGTGCCAGCCGTAGGCCTCGTAGCGCTTGAGGACGTCCTCGGTGAACGCGATCTCGGTGTCGCCCTCGATCGAGATGTGGTTGTCGTCCCACAGCACCACGAGGTTGCCGAGCTCCTGCGTGCCGGCGATGGACGACGCCTCGCTGGTGACGCCCTCCTGGAGGTCGCCGTCGGACGCGATGACGTACGTGTAGTGGTCGAACGGGCTCGTGCCGGGCGCCGCGCCGGGGTCGAGGAGGTTGCGCTCGCGCCGCTGCGCCATCGCGAAGCCGACGGCGGACGCGAGGCCCTGGCCGAGGGGGCCGGTGGTGATCTCGACGCCAGCCGTGTGGCGGTACTCGGGGTGCCCGGGGGTCTTGGAGCCCCACGTGCGCAGGGCCTGGAGGTCCTCGATCTCGAGCCCGAAGCCGCCGAGGTACAGCTGGATGTACTGGGTGAGCGCCGAGTGGCCGGCGGAGAGCACGAAGCGGTCGCGGCCGAGCCAGTGCGGGTCGGTCGGGTCGTGCCGGAGCACGTTCTGGTAGAGCAGGTAGGCCGCGGGCGCGAGGCTGATCGCGGTCCCGGGGTGGCCGTTGCCGACCTTCTCGACCGCGTCCGCGGCCAGGACACGCACCGTGTCGACGGCTCGCAGGTCCAGGTCGGTCCAGCCGACAGTCTCCGCCAGGGGGGCCTTCGCGTTCACCGCACCTCATTCCCACCCGCACCGGCGGCCGGGTGTCTGTTTCCGACGTACTGGCGGCGACCCGCGACGGGGTGCCGGCGGGCCGTGGCGCGAGCCGTGGGGGGCGACGGCCGACGATCCCTGCGCCGTCGAGCCTATATCTCACGCGGGGTCGGGCGTTCACCGTGCCCACGCGCCGGGAAAGCGTGCGTCCAGGGCGTCGCGGCCAGGCGTGGACGGTTGCCGCAGCGACCGATCTCACACCACGGCGCGCCACGTTCGGGGCGTCCTGGCCACCCGGGACCTTGGTCCAGGCCGTAGCATGGCAGCGCGAGAAGACCCCCGCCGGACCAGGAACGGAACCGCAGCGCGTGCGCCTCAGCAGTCCTCTGTCAGTCGACGACGCCGGAGCGTCGGCCGCGCCGACGCCGCGTCCGCGCCTGACGGCTGCGCCCGAGCCGGCCGGTCCGTCGGCCCCGCTGACGGGGTGGGCCCGGGCCCGGCGCGTGCTGAGCGCCTACGTCGCGCTGACGAAGCCGCGCGTCATCGAGCTGCTGCTGGTGACGACGCTGCCGACGATGATCCTCGCGCAGGGCGGCTTCCCGAGCCTCGGGCTGGTGCTCGCGACGCTCGTGGGCGGGGCTGCGGCCGCCGGCTCGGCGAACGTCCTCAACTGCTACATCGACCGCGACATCGACCAGGTCATGAACCGCACGAAGCGGCGTCCGACGGCGACGGGGGAGATCAGCCCGCGGGCGGCGCTGCTGTTCGGCCTGACCCTCGGGGTGCTGTCGCTCGCGTGGCTGTGGCTCGTGGTCAACCCGGCGTCCGCGTGGCTGACCGCCGCGGCGATCCTCATCTACGTCGTCGGCTACACGATGATCCTCAAGCGGCGCACGCCGCAGAACATCGTGTGGGGCGGCGCGGCGGGCTGCATGCCGGTCCTCATCGGCTGGTCGGCCGTCACGGGCGGGGTGTCGTGGACGCCGCTGGTGCTGTTCGGCGTCATCTTCTTCTGGACGCCGCCGCACTACTGGCCGCTGTCGATGAAGTTCCGCAACGACTACGCGGCCGCGGGCGTACCGATGCTGCCGGTCGTCGCGAAGGACACGAAGGTCGCGCGGGAGATGGTCGCGTACACGGTCGCGATGATCGCGTGCACGCTGCTCCTCGTCCCGGTCGCAGGGATGACGTGGGTCTACGCCGTCGTGGCGACCGCGCTCGGCGGCTGGTTCCTGTGGTCCTGCCTGACGCTGCTGCGCCGGGCGAACGACCCGGCGCGCGGCAAGCTCCGCGCCATGACGGTCTTCCACGGGTCGATCACGTACCTCACCCTGCTGTCCGTCGCCATCGCGGTGGACGTCTTCCTGCCGCTCTGACGCCCGGTGACGGACCCCGACCAGGACGCCCTCGGCCGTGGGGGCGCTCTCCGCCCTGCGCTCGCCCGATACGTCCGGCATCTGGCGGACCGCGGCCTGTCGGACAACACGCTGCTCGCGTACCAGCGTGACCTGGAGCGCTACGTTGCGTTCCTGGAGTCGATCGGGCGGCGCGCGCCCGACGAGATCGCCGGGCAGGACGTCGAGGGCTTCGTCGACGCCGTGCGGTCCGGGTCGGACGGCCGCCGGCCGCTGTCGGAGTCGTCCGCGGCGCGGCTCGTCGCGGCGGTGCGCGGCTGGCACCGCTTCCTCGCGCGGGACGGGATCACGGTCGACGACGCGGCCCGCGAGGTCCGCACGCCCTCGTTGCCCCGACGACTCCCCAAGGCCATGACGGTCGAGGACGTCGACCGGCTGCTGGACGCCGCGGGGCACGGCGAGGGACCCGTCCCGGCCCGCGACCGCGCGCTGCTCGAGCTGCTGTACTCGACCGGGGCGCGGATCTCCGAGGTCGTCGGCCTCGACCTGGTGGACGTGGACCGTCGCGCCCGGCACGCCGCGGTCCGCCTGGCCGTGGGCAGCGGCAAGCAGCGGATGACCCCGCTGGGCACGAAGGCCCTCGAGGCGCTCGACGGGTACCTGTCGGATGCGCGGCCGGTGCTGGCGACCGGCGCGCCCGACGCGGACCGCGTCGCCCTGTTCCTCAACTCGCGCGGCGCGCGCCTCAGCCGGCAGAGCGCCTGGGCGGTGCTGCGGGCCGCCGCGCACCGCGCCGGCCTGCCCGACGCGGACGGCATCTCGCCGCACACGCTGCGGCACTCGTTCGCGACGCACATGCTCGCGGGCGGCGCGGACGTGCGCGTCGTGCAGGAGCTCCTGGGGCACGCCTCGGTGTCGACGACGCAGCTGTACGCGACGGCGCGTGACGAGGCGCTGCGGGCGGCGTACGCGGCCGCCCACCCGCACGCGCGGTGACCCGCGGCCCGATTCGTGTCCGCACGGTCTGTCGCACGGCCCGCGCGCGCTCCGCTCCGGTAGGTTGTCCCGCGTGGTGAGCCAGCAGACGACCGAACCGCAGCTCGACGCCGTCGGACGCGCGCTGCCCACGTTCCCCGAGCCGGCACGGCTCGCGTCGCACGGCCCCGCGCGCGTCATCGCGATGTGCAACCAGAAGGGCGGCGTCGGCAAGACGACGACCACCATCAACCTCGCGGCGGCGCTCGCCGAGTACGGCCGCCGGGTGCTCGTCGTCGACTTCGACCCGCAGGGCGCGGCGTCCGTCGGCCTGGGCGTCAGCCCGCATGAGCTCGACCGGACCGTCTACAACCTGCTCATGGAGCGTGACGCGACGATCGCGGAGGTCCTGCGCTCGACGGCCACGCCCGGCCTCGACCTGCTGCCCGCGAACATCGACCTGTCGGCCGCCGAGGTCCAGCTCGTCGGCGAGGTCGCCCGCGAGTCGGTCCTGTCGCGCGTGCTGCGCCCCGTGCTCGACGACTACGACGTCGTCCTGGTCGACTGCCAGCCGTCGCTCGGGCTGCTCACCGTGAACGCCCTCACCGCGTCGCACGGCGTGATCATCCCGCTCGAGTGCGAGTTCTTCGCGCTGCGTGGCGTCGCCCTGCTCATCGAGACGATCGAGAAGGTCCGCGACCGGCTCAACCCGCGGCTCGAGGTCGACGGGATCCTCGCGACCATGTACGACTCGCGGACGCTGCACGCGCGGGAGGTCGTCGCGCGTGTCCACGAGGCGTTCGGCGACACGCTGCTGCACACCGTCATCGGCCGGACCGTGAAGTTCCCCGACGCGACGGTCGCCGCGGAGCCCATCACCACCTACGCCCCGACGCACGCCGGTGCGGCGGCCTACCGGCAGCTCGCGCGTGAGCTCGTCGCCCGTGGCGACGCCGCCTGACGAGCGCGCGGTCCCGCCCGAGCAGACGGCCGACGCCGACGCGGCGCCGGCGGGCACGCACGGCTTCCAGGTCCACCTGGACAACTTCAGCGGGCCGTTCGACGTCCTGCTCGGCCTCATCGCGAAGCACAAGCTCGACATCACCGAGGTCGCGCTCGGTCGCGTGACCGACGAGTTCGTCGGGTACATCCGCACGCACGAGCGCGACTGGGACCTGGGGCAGGCCAGCGAGTTCCTCGTCGTCGCCGCGACGCTGCTCGACCTCAAGGCCGCGCGCCTGCTGCCGTCGGCCGAGGTCGAGGACGCAGAGGACCTGGAGCTGCTCGAGGCGCGTGACCTGCTGTTCGCCCGGCTCCTGCAGTACCGCGCCTACAAGCAGGTCGCGTCGTACCTCGAGGGGCGGTTCGCGACCGAGGGACGCCGCTTCCCGCGCACCGTGACGCTCGAGCCGCACCTCGCGGCGCTGCTGCCCGAGCTCGTCTGGCAGATCGGGCCCGAGGAGCTCGCGCGGCTCGCCGCCCGGGCCCTGGCACCCCGGCAGCCCCCGCCCGGCGTCGACATCAGCCACCTGCACGCCCCCGCGGTGAGCGTCCGCGAGCAGGCCGCGGTCCTCGTCGACCGGCTCCGGCACGCGGGTGCGGCGTCGTTCCGGGCGCTGACCGCCGACGCCGACGCGACCGTGGTCGTCGTCGCCCGGTTCCTCGCGCTTCTCGAGCTGTTCCGGGAGGGCGCCGTCGCGTTCGACCAGGTCGAGGCGCTCGGCGAGCTCACCGTGCGGTGGACCGGCACCGAGGACGGGGACGTCGAGGTGTCGGACGACTTCGACCAGCTCGACACGACCGCGGGGACGGCCGCGGGCGGGGACGTGGTCGCCGCCGTCGATGGGCCGGCCGACCCGGAGCCGTCACCGCCCGCCCTTCCGCCCGACACCCCGTCCGACGAGGGAGCACCTGCCTCATGACCGACCCCCTGGACGCCGCGGCCGACCCGGTCGCCCCCGTCGACGCCGACGTCACGCCGCCGGCCGACGCGGAGCCGCCGGGCGCCGACGAGCTCGCCTTCGACGTCGACGACCTGCCCGGTGGCGCGCTCGCGACGCTCGAGGCGGTCCTCATGGTCGCCGACGAGCCCATCCCCGCGGTGCGGCTGGCCGCGGTCCTCGCGTTGCCTCTGGACCGCGTCGAGGACCTGCTCCACGAGCTCGCGGCCGACTACCGCGGCGCGGGTGCCGGTCGCCCTCGCGGCTTCGAGCTGCGCCGGGCGGGGGAGGGGTGGCGCATCTACTCCGCGCCCGCGTACGCCGACGTGGTCGGACGGTTCGTGCTCGAGGGTCAGACCGCCCGGCTCACGCAGGCCGCGCTCGAGACGCTCGCCGTCATCGCGTACCGGCAGCCGGTGACCCGCGGGCAGGTGTCCGCGGTCCGCGGCGTCAACGTCGACGGGGTCGTCCGCACCCTCACGGCGCGCGGTCTGGTCGCCGAGGTCGGCACCGACCCGACGAGCGGCGCGCTGCTGTACGCGACCACGGGATACTTCTTGGAGCGCATGGGGGTGTCCAGCCTGGACGAGCTGCCCCCGCTTGCCCCCTACCTGCCGGACATCGACGCGCTCGACGGTGTCGACCAGGCGATCGGAGAGACCAGATGAGTCCGCAGGAGCGGCGAGGCGACAGGCCGGGAGCGTCCTCGGGACGTCACGGCGGCACCGGCGGCAGCGGCCGCCCGGGCGGCACCGGAGGAGGCCGCTCCGGCGGCACCGGTGGCGGAGGCCGCTCCGGCGGTGCCGGGAC
>NZ_BIMR01000071.1 GCF_004306155.1 Cellulomonas biazotea | reverse complement strand
TCCGCGGAGCGGTGGGTACTCGTCCGGTGGGGATCGTCCGCGGAGCGGTGGGTACTCGTCCGGTGGGGATCGTCCGCGGAGCGGTGGGTACTCGTCCGGTGGGGATCGTCCGCGTAGCGGTGGGTACCCGTCCGGTGGGGATCGTCCGCGTAGCGGTGGGTACCCGTCCGGTGGCGGCGATCGCTCGCGGAGCGGTGGGTACGGCGGCGGCGAGCGTCGTCCGCAGAGCGGTGGGTACTCCCGCGACGGTGGACGTCCCGGCGCGGGCGGCTACGACCGTCCGGGTGCGTCGCGCGGTGCGTGGCGGGCCGACGGCGACCGGCGCGAGGGCCAGCGTCGGGACCGCGACGGCGCGTCGGACGCGGGTGCCTCGCGCGACCGTACGACGCCGAACCGTCGTCCTGAGGGGGGCGGGTCCGGTCGAGGCTGGATCGCCGGAGAACGGCGCGCCGGCGGGTTCGGGGCATCGGGTCCCGGAGCTTCGGGCCGGCCGCCGTACGGGCGGGACGACCGCCACGATGCTGGCCGTCTGCGCGACGACGACCGTCCGCGCCGAGACGACCGTCCCAGCGGCGACGACCGGCGCGGGTACCGCGGAGCGCCGTCCGGTGCTCGTGGGCCGGCTGGGGACGCCGGCCGGCCGGCCGGCAGCTGGCGTGGTGACGACCGTCGGTCGGACGCCTCCCGAGAGGGCGAGCGTCGGTACGGCGGCCCGGACCGCGGTGAGCCTGGCCCCGGTGGTCCGCGTCGTGACGACCGTGGCGGTGCGGGACCGCGTCGCGATGACCGTGGCGGTGCGGGACCGCGTCGCGATGACCGTGGCGGTGCGCCGCGCGGTGGCGCACGTGGTCCTGGTGGCCCCGGTCGTGACGACCGTGGGTCGTGGGGTTCGCGCGAGGGCGAGCGTGGCGGCCCTCGCGCCGACGAGCGCGGTCGCGGTGGATGGCAGGGCGACGAGCGCCGTGCGGGAGCCGAGCGTCCGGGCGGCACCGGCGCGCCGCAGCGCGGTGAGCGTGGTCCTCGCGGCGACGACCGTGGACCGCGTCGTGACGAGCGTGGACCCGGCGGACCGCGGGGTGAGGGTGGGGCCGGTGCGTACGGAGGGCCGCGACGCGACGCGTCGGGTGCCTCGCACGGCCGCGGCGCCGGTCCGGGCGGGGCGACGTCGTACGGACGGCGGGACGACTCGGCCGGCGAGGGCAGGGACTCGCGTCCGCCGCAGGACGTGCGCATCCCCGCGCCGCCGCTGCCGGACGACGTCGCGTTCAGCGACCTCGACCGTGCCGTTCGTGGACGCCTCCGGTCGCTGAGCAAGGACAACGCGGAGCGCGTCGGCCTGCACCTGGTCGTCGTCGGACGGCTGCTCGACGAGGATCCCGAGCTGGCCTACGAGCACGCGCAGGCGGCGGTCCGCCGGGCCGGGCGCATCGACGTCGTGCGTGAGGCGGCCGGTCTGGCCGCGTACCGCACCGGCCGGTACGCCGAGGCGCTGCGCGAGCTGCGGACGGTGCGACGGCTCAACGGCTCGTCCGAGCACCTGCCCGTGATGGCGGACTGCGAGCGGGGCCTCGGGCGTCCGGAGCGGGCCATCGCGCTCGCCCAGGAGCCGGAGGCGGAGACGCTCGACGCCGACGCGCGGGTCGAGCTGGCGATCGTGGTCTCGGGCGCGCGGCTCGACCTCGGGCAGGCGGAGGCCGCGGTCGCGGTGCTCTCGTCGCCCGCGGTCCGGGCGGCGGCCGGGCCGCTCGGCGTGCGCGTGGCGCAGGCGCGTGCGACCGCGCTCGAGGCTGCCGGGCGCACGCAGGAGGCCGAGGCGGAGCTCGCCCCGTACACCGCGGCGCAGCTCGCCGAGGCGTCGGGCGAGGCCCCCGAGGACGACGTGGTCGTGTTCGACCTCGCGGAGGAGTCCGAGGAGTCCGAGGAGTCCGAGGAGTCGGACGAGGAGGACCCGTCGGAGAAGGACGACGCGATCGACGACGACGCGCTGGACGGCGATGTGCTCGACGAGGACGTGCTCGACGAGGACCTGTCTGACGAGGACGTCTCCGGCGACGACGAGCCTGACGACAGTGCGTCTGACCGCGGCGTGTCTGACGATGACGTGTCTGACGAGGACGTGTCTGACGACGCTGCGCCTGATGACGACGGGGACGTGTCGGACGAAGGGGCGTCGGACGAGGACGGGCCTCGTGGCGAGGGGTCGGACGACCGTGGTGCCGGTGTGACGGAGGAGAAGGCGTGAGCGGCGGGCTGATCGGGTCGACGACGGCGCTGGCGGACCGGTTCGACCTCGCGCTGGTCGACCTCGACGGGGTCGCGTACCGGGGGCACGAGCCGATCGACGGCGCGGCCGACGGGCTGACGCAGGCGCGGGCGCGCGGGATGCGGCTGGTGTTCGTCACGAACAACGCGTCGCGCGAGCCCGAGTCGGTCGCCGACCAGCTGACGGACCTCGGCATCCCGACGCGATCGGGTGAGGTCATGACGGCCGCCCAGGCCGCGGCCCAGCTGCTGCGCACGCGGCTCGAGCCGGGCGCGAAGGTGCTGGTCGTCGGCGGGCAGGGGCTGGTCACGGCGGTCCGTGCGGCGGGCTACGTGGTCGTCGACTCGGCGGACGACGAGCCGGTCGCGGTCGCGCAGGGCTTCGCGCCGGACCTCGGCTGGTCGGACCTCGCGGAGGCGGCCTACGCCGTCGAGCGGGGGGCGTGGCACGTGGCGTCGAACCTCGACCTGAGCCTGCCGACCGCACGGGGGTTCGCCCCCGGCAACGGCTCGCTGGTGGGTGCGGTGCGCAACGCGACGGGCGTCACGCCGGACAGCGCGGGCAAGCCGTCGCCGACGATGTACCGGATGGCGGTCGAGCGGGCGGGTGCCCGCGAGACGCTCGTCATCGGGGACCGGCTGGACACGGACCTCGCGGGCGCGCGTGCGGGCGGGTACGTCGGGCTGCACGTGCTCACGGGCGTGAGCACCGCGCGCGACGACGTGCTCGCGGCGCCGCAGGAGCGGCCGCACCTCATCGGGGCGGACCTGCTGTCGCTGCTGGAGCCGCACCCTGAGCCGCAGCAGGACGCCGAGGGCTGGTGGACGTCGGGGCGGATGGGCGCGCGGGTCGTGGACGGCGTGCTCGACCTCGGTCGGGCAGAGCCGGCGTCGCGTGACGAGCAGGTCGACCGCGTACGGGCGGCGTGCGCGGCGGCGTGGGCCACGGTCGACGCCGGGGGCTCCCTCGACGCGTCGTCGGTGCCCGAGCTCGTCGTCGACGCGCGCACGTCGTGACGTCGCGGTGACGGCGGGCTGACGCAGCGATCCTCGGCCGGGGTGCGCAGGCCGTCTCGTGAGGGCCCCCACCCGCAGGTCCGACCGTCGGTCCGGCCTGTGGGTGCGTCGGGCGGCGCGGCGGGCTGCGGCGGGTACCGTGGGCGCGGACCTGACGGGCTCCCGCGCGGGGCGCGACGGGGCGGCCGGCCGCCGCACGGCGGGCACGGCCGGGAGTCGTCGGGCAGCGAGGAGGAACACGTGAGCGAGACGTCCACGGCCGAGCCGCAGGGCCGGCCGGCGACGGGCGACGACCAGGTGGACCAGGCGCTGACGCGCCTCGACGACCTGGACGGAGCACCCGTGCGCGACCACGTGGCCGTCTTCGAGGCCGTGCACGCTGCGCTGCAGGACCGGCTCGCGGACGCGGAGGGCTGAGGGTCCGTGACGACACGTCTCGACAGCGAGCTCGTGCGCCGCGGTCTCGCCCGCTCGCGCGGGCACGCCGGTGAGCTCATCGCCGCCGGACGGGTGTCCGTGCGGGGCGAGTCGGTGAAGCGCGGGTCCGCGCAGGTCACCGCCGACGACGTCGTCGACGTCGTGCGCGACCCGACCGACCCCGGGTACGCGTCGCGTGCCGCGCACAAGCTCGCGGGCGCGCTCGACGCGCTGGCCGACCTCGGCATGGGCGGACCGGTCGTCGACGGCGCCACGTGCCTCGACGCGGGCGCGAGCACCGGAGGCTTCACGGACGTGCTGCTGCGGCGGGGCGCACGACACGTCGTCGCGGTCGACGTCGGTCACGACCAGCTGACCGAGGCGCTGCGCGACGACCCGCGCGTCGAGTCGCGCGAGGGCGTCAACGTCCGCGACCTCGCGCCGGGCGACCTCGTGCCTGCGCCGTCGGTGGTCGTCGCCGACCTGTCGTTCATCTCGCTCACGCTCGTGCTGCCGGTGCTCGCCGCGGTCGCCGCGCCGGACGCCGACCTGCTGCTCATGGTGAAGCCGCAGTTCGAGGTGGGCCGCGAGAGGCTCGGGTCGGGCGGTGTGGTGCGCGACCCTGCACTGCGTGCCGAGGCCGTGCTGGACGTCGCGCGTGCGGCGGTCGCCGCCGGTCTGGACGTGCGCGCGGTCGTGCGCAGCCCGCTGCCGGGACCGAGCGGCAACGTCGAGTTCTTCCTGTGGCTGCGGCGCGGGCCGCACGCGGCGCACGGGTCGCGCACGACGGACGTCGCGGACCTGGCCGAGGCGGTGCGGGACGTCGTCGTCGGCGACGCGGCGGCCCGAGCGGTCGCGCCGACTGACGGGAGCGCGTCGTGACGCGCCGCGCGCTCGTCGTGACCCACGGCGGCCGCGAGGAGGCGGTGGTCGCGACGCAGGAGGCGGTCCGCGTCCTCGAGGCCGCGGGCATCGAGCCCGTGGTCGCGCCCGACGACGGCGACCCGGGCGACCTGCCCGAGTTCGAGCTCGCGGTCGTCCTCGGCGGCGACGGGACGATCCTGCGCGCCGCGGAGCTCACGCGCGGCACCGGGGTGCCGATGCTGGGCGTCAACCTGGGGCACGTGGGCTTCCTCGCGGAGGCGGAGCGTGACGACGTCGGGGAGGCCGTCCGACGGCTGACCGTCGGCGACTTCGAGGTCGAGGAGCGCGGGACGCTCGACGTGCGCGTCGTGCTGCCCGACGGCACGACGCGCGACGGGTGGGCGCTCAACGAGTGCGCGGTCGAGAAGGCGGAGCGCTCCCGGATGCTCGAGGTCCTCGTCGAGGTGGACGGGCACCCGTTGTCCTCGTTCGGGTGCGACGGCGTGGTCGCGGCGACCGCGACCGGCTCGACGGCGCACGCGTTCTCGGCGGGCGGGCCCGTGGTGTGGCCCGACGTCGACGGCATGATCCTCGTGCCGATCTCGGCGCACGCCCTGTTCGCGCGTCCGCTGGTCGTCGGGCCCCGCAGCCGTCTCGCGCTCGACGTGCTGGACCGCTCGTCGGCGACGGCGCTCGTCACGTGCGACGGGCGCCGGCAGATCGAGGTACCGCGCGGGGGGCGTGTCGAGATCCGACGCAGCGACGTGCCGGTGCGGCTCGCGCGGCTGTCGCCCGCACCGTTCACGACGCGGCTGGTGCACAAGTTCGGCCTGCCGGTGAGCGGCTGGCGGGGCCGGGGTGCGGTGTCCGCGGTCGCGACGCGCGCGGCGGCGAGCGACAGGGCTGCGGCCGACGCGGGTGCGGTCGACGCGGTCATCAGGGGCACGGACGGCACAGGCGGCATGGACGGGACGAGCGGCACGGGGGAGGCGACGTGATCGAGGAGATCCGGATCGACAACCTGGGCGTCATCACCCGGGCGCACGTCGAGCTCGGCCCGGGCCTGACCGTGCTGTCCGGAGAGACGGGTGCGGGCAAGACGATGGTGCTCACGGCGCTGTCGCTCCTGCTCGGCGGCAAGGCCGACCCGGCGACGGTCCGGCTGGGCGCGGCGTCGGCGGCCGTCGAGGGCCGGGTCCTGCTGCCCGCCGACGCGCCTGCGCTCGAGCGCGCGGCGGAGGCCGGGGCGGAGCTCGACGAGGACGGCAGCCTGCTGCTCGTGCGGACCGTCGGGGCGGGCAGCGACGGGACGACCGGCCGCTCGCGCGCGTACGTCGGGGGCCGGTCGGTCCCGCAGGCGGTGCTCGCGGACCTCGCGGAGGCGCTCGTGACGGTGCACGGCCAGGCCGACCAGGCCCGCCTGCGCTCGCCCGCGCACCAGCGCGACGCCCTCGACGCGTTCGTCGGTGCGGAGCACCGGGACACGCTCGCGCGGTACCGGTCGGCGTGGACGGAGCGGAACCGGGCCGCGGCCGAGCTCGACGACCTCGTCGCACGGACCCAGGAGCGGGCGCGCGAGGCCGAGCTGCTGCGCCTCGGGCTCGCCGAGATCGAGCGGGTCGAGCCGCAGCCCGGCGAGGACGTCGCGCTCGCGGAGGAGTCGGAGCGGCTGGCGCACGCGGAGGACCTGCGTGCCGCGGCGGCAGGGGCACACGGTGCGCTCGCCGGCGACGCCGACACGGCCGACGAGGCGCTCGCCGCGGCGGACGTGGTCGAGCGGGCCCGGCGCCTGCTGGAGCAGGCCGGCGGGCACGACCCGTCGCTGGCGACCCTCGCGACGCGCGTGGCCGAGGCGGGCTACCTGCTCGCCGACGTGGCCGCTGAGCTCGCGTCCTATCTCGACGGCCTGCAGGCCGACCCGTTGCGGCTCGAGGCCGTGCAGCAGCGTCGCGCCGAGCTCGGGACGCTGACCCGCAGCTACGGCGCGGACGTCGCGCAGGTGCTCGCGTGGGCGGACGACGCCGGCCGGCGGCTGCTCGACCTGGAGGGCGGCGACCAGCACGTCGAGGACCTGCGCGGCCGGCTCGCCGAGCTCGACGAGCAGCTCGGGTCGCTCGCGGCCGAGGTCACCCGGGCCCGGACCGACGCGGCCGAGCGTCTGGCGCGCGCGGTGTCGGCGGAGCTCGCCGGCCTGGCGATGGCGGGGGCGGAGCTGCGCGTCGCGGTCGAGCCCGGCGAGCCCGGGCCGTCCGGTGCGGACCGGGTCGAGATGCTGCTCGTGCCGCACGCGGGTGCCCCCGCGCGCCCGCTCGGCAAGGGTGCGTCGGGCGGCGAGCTCTCGCGCGTCATGCTGGCGATCGAGGTCAGCCTCGCGACGGCGCCGGACTCCGGCGCGACGCGACCCGGCACGTTCGTGTTCGACGAGGTCGACGCGGGCGTCGGCGGGCGGGCCGCGATCGAGATCGGCAGGCGTCTCGCCGACGTCGCGCGCACGTCGCAGGTGCTCGTCGTCACGCACCTCGCGCAGGTCGCCGCGTTCGCCGACCGGCACCTCGTCGTCACGAAGTCGAGCGCCGGCGGGGTGGACGTGGTCACCGAGTCGGACGTGCGTCTCGTCACAGGGGAGGACCGGGTCCGCGAGCTGGCCCGCATGCTCTCGGGTCAGGACGACTCCGCGGCGGCCCGCACGCACGCCGCCGAGCTCCTGGACCTCTCCGCCGTGGGACGATGAGGCACGATGAGAGCTTCCCTGCGCCGACGGACCCCCGCGCCCGAGGCCGGCGTCATCGCCGGTCCGGCCCGCGTCGACCCCCGGACGAAGGCCCTGACCAAGCGGTTGCGGCCGGGTGACGTGGCGGTCATCGACCACCTCGACCTGGACCGCGTGTCCGCGGAGGCGCTGGTCGCGTGCCAGCCCGCCGCCGTCCTCAACGCCGCCCGCTCGACGTCGGGCCGCTACCCCAACCTCGGGCCGGAGATCCTCGTCTCGGCGGGCGTCCCGCTCGTCGACGACCTCGGCGCCGACGTCATGGCGCTCCCCGAGGGCCACCAGCTGCGCGTCGTCGACGGCTGCGTGTACGACGGCGAGACGCTCGTCGCCGAGGGCGTCGAGCAGACCCCGCAGACGGTCGCCGCCACCATGGAGGAGGCGCGCGCCGGGCTGTCGGTGCAGCTCGAGTCGTTCGCGGCCAACACGATGGACTACCTGCGCCGCGAGCGGGAGCTGCTGCTCGACGGTGTCGGCGTGCCCGACATCGACACGGTGATCGACGGCCGCCAGGTCCTCATCGTCGTGCGCGGGTACCACTACAAGGAGGACCTCGTCACGCTGCGTCCGTACATCCGCGAGTACCGGCCGGTGCTCATCGGGGTGGACGGCGGCGCGGACGCGATCCTCGACGCCGGCTGGAAGCCGGACATGATCGTCGGCGACATGGACTCCGTGTCGGACCGCTCGCTGACCTGCGGGGCCGAGGTCGTCGTGCACGCCTACCGCGACGGCCGCGCGCCCGGGCTGGCCCGCGTCGAGCAGCTCGGCGTCAAGCACGTCGTCTTCCCCGCGACGGGGACCAGCGAGGACGTCGCGATGCTGCTCGCGGACGACAAGGGCGCCGAGCTCATCGTCGCCGTCGGCACGCACGCGACGCTCGTCGAGTTCCTCGACAAGGGCCGCTCGGGGATGGCCAGCACGTTCCTCACGCGGCTGCGCGTCGGCGGCAAGCTGGTCGACGCGAAGGGCGTGTCGCGCCTCTACAAGCACCGCATCTCGAACCTGCAGGTCGCGCTGCTCATCGTCGCGGGCCTCCTCGCGCTCGGCGTCGCGCTCGCGTCCACGGCCGCCGGTCAGACGCTGCTCGGCCTGCTCGGCGCCCGCATCGACGACCTCACGTCGTGGGTCGGCGGGCTGTTCGGGGGAGCCCCGTGAGCGGTCGCCCCGTCGCCCCCCGAGACGAGGCCGACCACGCCGACCTGACCGCCCGCCCCACCTCGACCGTGGCGGCCCCCGCCGCCGCCCCCGACGGAGACCTCGTACCGTGATCGACTTCCGCTACCACATCGTCTCGCTCATCTCCGTGTTCCTGGCGCTCGCCGTCGGCATCGCGCTGGGCGCGGGCCCCCTCAAGGAGACGATCGGCGACACCCTCACGGGCCAGGTCGAGCAGCTGCGCAGCGAGAAGGACGCGCTGCGCTCCGAGCTGGACCGCACCGCCGACGAGCTGGGCCACGCCGCGTCGTACATCGACGCGGCCGGCCCTCAGCTGCTCGAGGGCGCGCTCGCGGACCGTCGCGTCGCGGTCGTGTCGCTCGGCGAGGTCGGCGAGTCCGTGCGCACCGGGATCGACGACCGGCTGGCGCAGTCCGGGGCGACCGTCACCGCGCACGTCACGCTCACCGAGTCGTGGACCGACCCCGACCTCGACAGCTTCCGGCAGGCGCTCGGCGGTCAGCTCGTCGGGTACCTGAACCCCGCCGTGCCCGACGACGCGGGCGTGCAGGACGAGCTCGCGGCCGCCCTCGTGCAGGGCCTCGTCGCGGCCGACCCGGCCGCGCCCGACGCGCTCGCGTCCGACTCGGCGTTCCTGCTCGAGCTGCTCTCGGGCGGCGACTACCCGCTCGTGACCATCCAGGACACGGTCGAGACCGCGGCGGACGCCGTCGTCGTGATCGCCCCGACGGAGCGCGCCACCGGCGACGCCGCGTCGGCCGACCCCGACCAGGCGGAGGAGACGGCCGCGGCGTGGATCGCCGTCCTGTCGGCCGCGCAGGAGCGGTCGCAGGGTGCGGTGCTCGCCGACGGCCCGCCCGGGTCGGACAGCCTGACCTCGGTCGTGCTCGGTGACGACGCGCTCGCGGACGCCCTGACGACCGTGTCGGGCACGCAGGTCGTCACCGGCCAGGTGTCGACGCCGCTGGCCCTCGCGGCTCGGATCGCGGGCAACAACGGGCACTACGGGTTCGGCGAGGGGGAGACGGTGCTGCCGGAGGCCGTGTCCCTGCCGCCCGTCGACCGCACGCCGACCGCCGACGCGGGAGCACCGGCCGCCGGCGACGGCGGGACCGAGGGGACGCAGGGGTGAGCGTCGGCGTGCTGCGCCGGCTCGTCGCGGCCGCGGCGGCTGCGGCCGCGACGTCGGTGACGCGCGGTCTGCTCGACGCC
>NZ_BIMR01000070.1 GCF_004306155.1 Cellulomonas biazotea | reverse complement strand
AGGTCGTCGTGCGGTCGTTCACCTCCGCGGGCCACGACGCCGAGCCGGAGGCCTGACGCCCGAGGTGTCGCGCCGGGCCGGCGTCACGCCCGGCGCGGCACCGCGGCGCTCGCGCTTGCGGGTGCCGCCCGCCCGCGCGAGCGTGGCCCGATGACGCCGTCCGCACGCGAGCACGACCTGGTCCTGTTCGGTGCCACGGGGTTCGTCGGGCGGCTGCTCGCCGCGTACCTCGCGGAGCACGCGCCGCCCGGGACGCGGATCGCGCTCGCGGGGCGTCGTCGCGCCGCCCTGGAGGAGGTCCGGGCGGGCCTGCCTGCGGCCGCGCAGGCCTGGCCGCTCGTCGCCGCCGACTCCGGCGACTCGGCGTCGCTCGCCGCGATGGCCGGGTCGGCGCGCGTCGTCGTCTCGACCGTCGGCCCGTACCTGCGGCACGGCCTGCCCCTCGTCGAGGCGTGCGCCCGCGCGGGCACGCACTACGCCGACCTCACCGGCGAGGTCCCGTTCGTGCGAGCCGCGGCCGACCGGTACGACGCCGTCGCGCGCGCGTCCGGCGCCCGGATCGTGCACGCGTGCGGCTACGACTCGGTGCCGTCCGACCTCGCGGTCCTGCTGCTGCACCGGCGGTGCACCGCCGACGACGCCGGGACGCTGCGCACGGTCCGCACCGTCGCGACCGCGCGCGGCGGCGTCAGCGGCGGGACGGTCGCGTCGATGCGCGGCATCGCGGAGCTGTCTCTCCGGTCGCGGTCGGTCCGCCGCCTGCTCGCCGACCCCTTCTCGCTCAGCCCCGACCGCGGCGCCGAGCCCGACGTGCCGCAGCCGCCCGACGCCCCCCTGCCGCGGCGCGGCCGTGACGGCCGCTGGACGACGCCGTTCGTCATGGCGTCGTTCAACTCGCGGGTCGTCCGCCGCAGCAACGCCCTGCAGGGCTGGGCGTACGGGCGGACGCTGCGGTACGGCGAGGTCATGGGCGTGGGCAGCGGCCCCCGGGGCGCCGTCCTGGCCGCGGGGATCAGCGCGGGCCTCGCCGTCGGGCTCGGCCTCGTCGCGGCCGCGTCCGCCACGGCCCCCACCCGCGCGCTGCTCGACCGTGTGCTGCCCGGACCCGGCACCGGCCCCGACGCCGCGACCCGCGAGCGCGGCTGGTTCCGCATGACGGTCGACGCGACGACGACCCACGGCCGCCGGTACCGGGCCGTCGCGGGCGGACCGGGCGACCCCGGCTACGCGGCGACGGCCGTCATGCTGGGCGAGGCCGGTCTCGCGCTCGCCCTCGACGAGCCCCACCTCCCCGACCGCGCCGGCTCGCTGACCCCGGCGTCGGGCCTGGGCGACGTCCTGGTCGACCGGCTCCGCGCGGCGGGCCACCTGTACGACGTCGCCGAGCGCAAACGTCCCACGCTGAGCGCGGCCCGGGAGTCGACACGCGCCGAGCGCACGGTCGGAGGTGGGCACCCGGCCGACGTGCGGTAGAACAGCGGGCACGGCGCCGCGCGGCGGCCGGCACACGACCGGGAGGACGTTCATGACGCAGGGCACGCAGGTCCCGCACGACAAGGCCGAGCAGCTCGAGAAGGTCGTCGCGGGGCTCATCGAGGGCGAGGAGATCTACGCCGTCTACGACTGCACCGGGGCCGGCACGGGGTTCCTCGCGGTGACGAGCCTGCGCGTGATCCTGCAGGACAAGTCGTTCGTCGGCGGCCGGACGGCAGTCACGTCGCTGCCCGTGCGCTCGATCTCGTCGGTGTCGTTCGTGGCGGACAAGTCCGCGTTCGGCCGCTTCCACACGTCGGCGACGGTCGCGTTCACGGTCGGCTCGACGACGCACGAGGCGACGTTCCGCGGCGAGGACAAGGCGCGGCACGTCCACGACACGGTGCTCTGGCTCCTGACCCGCGACTGAGGCCGCCACCCGCTGTGGGCATGGCCGAGGGCCGTCCCGCCTGAAGGGGAGAGGCGGGGCGGCCCTCGGTCGTGAGGGTGGTGGTGCTCAGGCCTCCTTCTGGCCTCCACGGCGGTGCACGAGGTGCAGCGCCGTTCCGGCCAGCGCGAGGACGAGCGCCAGTCCACCGAGTGCACCGGCCGGGGAACCGGTGCTGGCCAGCCGCTGCGGGCCGGTCGTCGTGGCGTCGGGGGCCGCGAGCACCTCGGAGAGGTACGGGGGCTCCGTCGGCGGGGTGACGTCGAGCTTGCGGTAGACGTAGACGACCTCGGTCCCGGGCTCCATCTCGCCCGAGGCGTTGGCCGGCACGGCGACCAGCTCGTACCCGGCGAGGGCGGCCGGGGTCGTGTCGTAGTGCTCGCCCTGCGTGCCGTCGCGGTGCGTCGGGTCGGCGAGCGGGTTGCCGGCCTCGTCGACGAACCGGACCGTCAGGTCGGCGGGCGCGGGGGCGGGGGTGGGCTCGGGCGCCGGGACGTCCTTGCGGTAGACGTAGACGACCTCGGTCGGCGTGACGGCGAGGGTGCCGGTCGCGTTCGTGGGGACGGCGACGAGGGTGTACCCGTCGAACGACCGCGCCTCGGTGGTGTAGTCCTCGCCCACGACGCCGGTGCGGTCGAGACGGTCGGCCAGCGGCGTGCCGTCCTCGGCGACCCAGCGGACCGTCAGGTCGGCGGGGCCGGGTGCGGGGACGTCCTTCGTGTAGACGTAGACGACCTCGGTGGTGCCCTCGACGAGCCGCCCGGCGGCGTTCTCGGGACGCGTGACGAGCGTGTAGCCGGGGACGTCCTTGGCGGTGGTGTCGTACGCGTCGCCGGGCGTGCCGTCGGACCGGTCGGTCCCGGCGACCTCGACGCCGTGCTCGTCGACGTACCGGACGACCAGGTCGCCGACCTTCGGGGCAGGGACGGGCCGGTAGACGTAGACGACCTCGGTGGTGCCCTCGGCGTAGGTGCCGGACGTCGCGCCGGTGACCTCGACGAGCTCGTACCCGGGGAACGACCGTGCGTCGGTGCCGTACGTGGTCCCGACGGGCTCGGTGGTGGTCGCCGGGTCGACGAGGTCCTCGCCGTGCTCGTCGACGTGCCGCACGATCAGCGAGCCGGTCGCCGGGGCGGGGTCGACGAACGTGACGGTCGTGCTGTCGGGGGCGTCGAGCCCCTTGCGGACGGTGATGTTGGCGGGGCCGTTGGTGTACGTCCCGGCGACGGTCGAGGTCACGTCGAGCGCGATCGTCAGGGCGGCGTCGCCGGCCTCCAGGTCGCCCGCGGTGACGGTGACCGCGTCGCTGCCGGGCTCGGCGACGACCGTGGCCGTGCCGTCGACGACGAGGTTCGGCACGTCGGCGACGACGAGGCCCGCCGGCAGGGCGTCGGTGAACGCCCAGCCCTTCTTGTTCGCGAGCTCGGCGGTGTTGGTGACGGTGAAGGTCAGGCGGACGGACTCGCCGGTGGCTGCCTGCGAGACGCCGAAGGCCTTGTCGAGCTGCGGGGTGACGTCGAGGACCTTGATGTCGTCGAACGCGCCGTCGTCCCCGAGGTGCTCGGACGTGGTGTTCCGGATGACGAAGCCGAACTCCTCGCCGTCGTAGAGGAACGAGTGCTCGGACGCGAACTGCCCGGCGAACACGGTGCTCGTCGTGCCGTTCGCGAGCTTGCTGACCGGGACGGCCCGCGCGCGGGGGTCCTTGCAGGGGTTGATCGGGCTCGTCGAGAGCGCGGTCTCGACGCCGTCCTGCGCGACGAACAGCGCGTACTGGGGGTCGCGGCGGTCGGGGTGGGCGGCGTCGCGGCAGTTGGCGGCGGCTGCGGACATCGAGAACGCGAGGAACCGGCCGTTGCCGTCCGGGACGGTGACGGGGTTCGCGGGCGTGGTCGCGAACATGACCTTGCCGCCCGCGGGGGCGTCGCCCTTGCTCTGCGTGTAGGCGGAGACGACGGTGTTGGTCCGCGGGTCCGTGCTGCCGTTGACGGTGCCGATGGCCTCGGCGAGCTGGCGGAGGGTCGCGAACGCGGTGTCCTCGGTGCCGTTCTGCGCGCCGGTGCCGTCGCCCTTCACGGCGGTGTTGCCCCAGGACAGGACCATGCCGTTGGCCTTGGTGGCGTTCATCCAGTACGGGTCGGCGGTGTAGAGCCCGCCGCCGTAGGCGTCGAGCATGGTGCGCGGCCCGCTGTCGGGCGCCCGCTCGAAGTCCTCGTGGAAGACGACGGGGGCGTCGGCCGGGACGCCCGGGTGCCCGGGCGTGGCGTGGGCGCCCGGAGACGCGGCGACGACGAGGCCGCCCGCGAGCGTGGCGGCGAGGCCGGCGCCCAGCGCGGTGCGGGCGCGGCGGGTCGCGCGGGTGGTGCGGGACGTGGTGCTCGGTGCGGTGGTCATCGGAACCGGTCTCCCCTGCGGTCTGCGTCGCTGATGTTCTCTAATGTATTTCAGCGAAGACAGCCACAGTCAGGGACCAACGTCCTCATGCGAAGACGACGCCGCTCCGGTTGGATGGGCGCTGTGCCGATCCCGCGCGAACCGATGCCGCTCACCCGCAACGCCCTCCGTGACGACGTCCACGCGCTCCTCGAGCACGAGCTCGTCACCGGCACCCTCGCGCCGGGCGCGCGACTCACCGACGACGACCTCGTCCAGCTCACCGGCACCTCACGCGCGCCCCTGCGCGAGGCCCTCAACCAGCTCGCCGCCGTCGGGCTCGTCGACGTCGCCCCACGCCGCTCCACGCACGTCACCGAGCTCGACGGCCGCGCGTCCCGCGAGTCGCTCCAGATCGACGGAGCCGTCATCGCCCAGTCCGTCGCCGAGGTCACCGCGGCGGGGCTCCCCGGCGGCCTGCGCGAGACCCTCGCCGCCGCACGCGACACCGTCCTGCGGGACGCCGACGCCTACCGGGACGCGATCCGCGCGCGCCGCCTGCGGCCCCTGTTCGACGCCGTCGTCCGCGGCACCGGCAACACCGAGTACGTCCGCCTGTGCGCCGCCGTGTCCCCGGTGGTCGACAGGTTCGCGGCCCTGCACGCCGACACCCTCGGGTCCACGCACCACGCGAGGATGCGCACCGCCGTCGACCACGCGCTCGCGGGCGACGCCGACGCCGCCCGAGCGGCCTGGGGCGACCTCGTCGACGTCCTGCTCGCCGACGCGGCAGTCACCGGTGAGGCCGACCACCCGCCCCGGCCACAGGCGACGACCACCTTGCGCAGCCGGGCCGCGGAGGCCATCGAGCGGGCGATCCACGACGGCACCCTGCGCCCGGGCGAGACCATCCGCGAGTCCGACCTCATGACCTGGCTCGGCGTGTCCCGCACGCCGGTCCGGGAGGCGCTCACCGCCCTCGCCGTCCGGGGCCTCGTCGTCCAGTCCCACCACCGCTCGGCCCGGGTCGCGGAGATGTCGCCCGACGGGCTGCGGCACGTCCTGCGCGCGCTGGGCGTGCTGCGCCGGCTCGCGATCCGGCTGGGCGTCGAGCACGACCCCGACGGCCTGGCCGCCGCCCTCGACGCGACGCTGCCCGCCTGGGCGGAGGCCCGGTCGCTCGACGCGCTGCTGCACGCGTCCGGGCTGGTCACCGCCGCGATCGACGACCACTGCCCCAACCGGCGGCTCGTCGAGCACGCCGCGACGCTCACCGCGCGGGCCCTCTGGTACGTCGCGAACGACCCGTCGACGTTCGGCGTCATCGACCCGGACCGCGCACGCCGCCTGCGCGACGCGGTCGCCGCGCGCGACACCGCCACCGCCGAGGACGAGATGTGGCGGTCCTTCGTCGCGGCAGCACGCCGGCCCGCCGACTGAGGCTGCGTCAAGGGCAGGCGATCCGGGCGACGGCCGCGTCGACCGTCGCCGCGGTGCGGCCGCTCACGGCGACGCGAGCGCCCGACGCTACGCCGGGGTGCCGCGACCGACCCGTCGTCGCTACCCGCCGTAGAAGCTCTTCAGCAGCTCGAAGACGACGATCGCCGGCCACACGATCGCCTTGGGGATCGCCAGGACGAAGTCCCAGAACCCCTCGCCCTGCGAGAAGTAGTACACCGCCGCGCCGATGAGGCCGAGGCCGTAGACCGCCCCGCCTCCCGCGCCGCCGGCGTCGGAGCCCTTCGCCATGAGGTTCTCCCTCGCTGCGTCGGCCGGGCGTCGCCGTCCGGCCGTCCGGGCGGGATCGGTTCCCGATCACCAGGTCGCCCGACGCCACCGTTCACCCGCGGGCGAGCCGCGGTCAAGGCTCGCGGCGCCGTGGGCTGCGGCGACGCGCCGGTCGCGGTGCGGGCGCGGTCCAGGCGCCGGAGTGACGAAGGACCTTCGACCCATGAGGTGAGGCTTGCCTCACTCGTACGTTCGCCTCGTGGACCTCACCGAGTGCGCCGTGGGCGCCCAGGCGACCGTCGTCGGCGTCGACGTGCCCGACCACGCCGGGCTGCGTCTGCGCGAGCTCGGCCTGCGTCCCGGGGCGGTGGTCGCCGTGACCCACGACGTCGGCCTGCAAGGGCGTGTCGTCGGGGTCGGCGCCGAGCGGTTCGCGCTCGACGTGCGGACCTGCGCCCGGATCCACGTCGAGCCCCGCGCATGACCTGCCACGACACCGGCGACGTCGCGGTCGCCGTCGACGGGCAGGCGGCGGTCGCGCTCGTCGGCAGCCCGAACGTCGGCAAGTCGACCCTGTTCAACTCCGTGACCGGCGCCCGGCAGCGCGTCGTCAACGCCCCCGGGACGACCGTCGAGCTCGCGTCGGGCGTGTGGCGCGGTGCCGACGTCGAGGTGCTCGACCTGCCTGGCGCCTACTCGCTGCTGGCCCGCACCCCCGACGAGCAGGTCACCGCCGACACCGTCGCGGGCCGCGGACGGGACGTGTCCCTCGTGGTCGTCCTGGTCGACGCGACCGCCGTCGCCCGCTCGCTGTACGTCGTCGGGCAGGTCGCGCGCACCGGGACGCCCGCCGTCGTCGCGCTGACCATGCGGGACGTCGCGGCGTCGCGCGGGATCGTCGTCGACCCGTCGGCGCTGTCCGCCGCACTGGGCGTGCCCGTCGTCGGCGTCGACCCGCGCACCGGCGACGGCGTCGACGCGCTGGCCGCCGCGGTGCGGTCCGCGCTGGCGTCGCCGGCCCGGCTGCGGGCACCGGCGGACCCGCCCGGGCGCGTCGGCTCCGACAGTGCCGCCTCCGCGGGT
>NZ_BIMR01000069.1 GCF_004306155.1 Cellulomonas biazotea | reverse complement strand
CGGGCCGGCGTGATGCGGGCGTCAGGACGGGGTCGCGGCTCGGGAGGCGTCGGCGGTCGCGAGGGTCTGGTCGAGGGTCGTCAGGAAGGCCGCGCGGGCGTCGCGGTGGATGCTGTGGCCGGTGCCGGGCAGGTTCACCACGGTCAGCCGGGCGGCACGGCGTCCGGGGTCACCGGCGGGCTCACCGTCCGCAGCGGGCGCGACCGGCTCACCGTCCGCCGTCGCCGCGGCGAGCGCCCGCCCCACGAGGGCCGGGCCGACGATCGTGCGCGCCGGGTCGCCCGTGACGAGCGTGACGGGGATGCCGAGCGCCACGATCTCCCCGACGGCCTCCGGCCAGTCGCGCTCGGCCCACGCGTGCGGCACCTCGGCCAGCCGGGGGTGCAGCCGGCCGCGCGCGGCGGCCCAGGGGGCACGCTCGTCCTCGGGCCAGCCCGGCTCGTCGACCCGCGAGCGCGCGACGAGCTCCTCGACCGGGGTGCTGCGCGACGCGACGGTGCCGGCGAGCCAGTCCGGGGCGTGGTCGGTGCCGACCCAGGCGGGGTCGACGAGCACGACGGCCGCGACCAGGTCGGGCGCGGTGAGCGCGACCTCCTGCGTCATGAGGCCGCCCATCGAGTGCCCCACGACGACCGCGGGCCGGTCGAGCTCGCGGCGCATCGTCGCCACGGTGTCCGCCCCGAGCACGCTGATCGCGAACCGCTCGGGCAGCGGCCGGTCGCCGTGCCCGAGGGCCGACGGGGTCAGCACCTGGCGGTCGCGGACGTGCGCGACGACCCCGGGCCAGCAGTCGCCGGAGTCGGTCAGGCCGTGCAGGAGGACGAGCGGGGTGCTCACCGACCGGTGCCGTCGACGGCGTGCGGCTCGATGGCGGCGATCTCGTCGGCCGTCAGCGGCGCGGCGGACAGGGCGGCGACGTTGTCCTCGAGCTGCGCGACGGACGACGCCCCGACCAGCGCGGACGTGATGCGCTCGTCCCGCAGCACCCACGACAGCGCGAGCTGCGCGAGCGACTGGCCGCGTCCGGCGGCGATCTCGTTCAGGGCCCGTGCGCGCGTCAGGTACGTCTCCGAGAGGGCCGACGGCTTGAGGAAGTGGCCGACCGCGGCGCGCGAGTCGGACGGCACGTCGCCGGACAGGTACCGGCCGGTGAGCAGGCCCTGCGCGAGCGGCGAGAAGACGATCGTGCCGATCCCGAGGTCCCCGACGACGTCGAGCAGCGACTCGGTCTGGCCGTCGGCGACGTTCTCGACGTGCCGGTTGAACATCGAGTACGACGGCTGGTGGATGAGCAGCGGCGTGCCGAGGTCGGCGAGGACGCGGTGCGCCTCCCGGGTCTGCGACGGCGAGTAGTTCGAGATGCCCGCGTAGAGCGCCCGGCCGCTGGTCACGGCGGTGTGCAGGGCACCCATCGTCTCCTCGAGCGGGACGCTCGGGTCGGGGCGGTGCGAGTAGAAGACGTCCACGTAGTCGACGCCGATCCGCGCGAGCGACTGGTCGAGCGAGGCCAGCAGGTACTTGCGCGAGCCGCCGTCGCCGTAGGGGCCGGGCCACATGTCGTAGCCGGCCTTGGAGGAGATGACGAGCTCGTCGCGGTACGGCTTGAGGTCGCGGCCGAGCACCCGGCCGAAGTTCGCCTCGGCGGAGCCGTACGGAGGGCCGTAGTTGTTCGCGAGGTCGAAGTGCGTGATGCCCAGGTCGAACGCGCGGCGCAGGACGGCGCGCTGCGTCTCCAGCGGTGTGGTGTCGCCGAAGTTGTGCCACAGGCCGAGGGACAGCGCGGGCAGGTCGAGGCCGCTGCGCCCGGTCCGGCGGTAGGTCATCGTGTCGTAGCGCTCGTCGGCGGCGCGGAACACGGGCTCGGTGGGCATCGCGGGGCGTCCTCTCGGCGGTGAACGGAGTGCACCCTCACGGTATCCGGCCGGGGCGCGCGCGATCGAATCGTTCCAACCGACCGCCCGCCTAGGATCGGCCCGTGCTGCACGTCGTGTTCTTCGAGCCCCGCATCCCCGGGAACACCGGCAACGCGATCCGCATGGCCGCGGGCACCGGTGCGACGCTGCACCTCGTCGAGCCGCTCGGCTTCGACCTGTCGGAGGCGCGGCTCAAGCGGGCGGGTCTGGACTACCACGACCTCGCGCACGTCGTCGTGCACCCCTCGTTCGACGCGCTCCTCGCCGCGCTGCCCGACGCCCGCGTGTGGGCGTTCACGACGCAGGCGACGACGTCCTTCGCGGAGATCGCCTACCGCGACGGCGACGCACTGCTGTTCGGCCCCGAGCCGACGGGCCTGCCCGCCGACGTCCTGGACCACCCGCGCGTGACGCAGCAGGTCCGCATCCCGATGCTGCCCGGCCGCCGCTCGATGAACCTCTCGAACGCCGCCGCCGTCGCGACGTACGAGGCGTGGCGCCAGCTCGGCTTCCCGGGCGGCGCCTGACCGCCGCGCGCCGCGGCAGGCGTCCGACCGGACCCCTCCCGGCGACCCGGAGACAGCCGGCCGCCGTGTCCGTCACCGACCGGGCCGACGTCAGAGGTCGACGACCTCGACCGCGTCGTCCGGGTGGCCCAGCAGGGAGCGGACCTCGGGCAGGTCGAGGACCGCGCGGCGGCGCCACGCGGACTTGGTCTCGCCCAGGCGGCGCTGGGCGTCGCGCAGCAGCTCGTCGGGCGTGCCCGACCCGGGCCCCGAGCACACGGCGACCGAGTGCAGGGCGGGCCAGTCCGCCGGGTCGACGCCCTGCGCGGCGGCGGCGAGGCGCTCGACGACCTGCGCGCGCAGCCCCTCGGCCACCTCGGCGGCGTGGTCGTCGTCCCGGACGTGCAGCGTCGCGACGAGCGCGAGCTCGTCGCCGCCGGTCCGGGCGACGTCGGTCCGGACGGGTGCGACCGCGCGCAGGCGTGCGCCGAGGGCGGCCAGGACGACGTCGCCGAACGCGTGCCCGCGGCGCACGTTGAGGCCGCGGAAGTCGCGGACGTCGAGCAGCAGCAGGGCGACGCGCGCGGTCGTGCCCCACTCGTCGGCGCACCGCTGCGCGAGCCGGTGGTGCAGCATCGAGCGGTGCTCCAGACCGGTGAGCGGGTCGTGCAGGGAGCGGACCGCGAGCTGCGTGGACAGCGAGTGGACCAGGTCGGCGGTGCTCGCGACGCCCCACACGGCGCCCGCGACGAGCACGTCGTCGTAGCGGCGCTCGCCGTGGCGCTCCATGGCCTTCACCGCGATCTCGGAGACCGGTGCGTCGGGCGTCGTCACGAGCGGCGCCCAGTCGGCGATGTCGCCCGTGGTCCGGCGTGCGTGCACGGCACGGCCGAAGCCGAGGCGACCCGTCATCGCGGCGGTGTACCGGGTGCGCGTGACGAGGCCCAGGCGGCCGTGGTCCTCGACGTCCCGCACCGCGACCGTCGCCACGTGCGGGGAGCGGAACAGCACGTCGAGACGCGCCATCGGCAGGTCGGCGTCGATGACGTCGACGGCGTGCGCGAGCTCGGCGACGGTCGTCGCGGCGGTCGTGCGGTAGTCGCCGACGGCGTGCGAGAGCCGGTCGGCGAGGAGGGTCAGGTCGTCGTCCACCGGGAGATCATCTGTGCAGGTCAGCGGGCAGATCGGACACGTCGACCGACGTTCACCGAACGTTCGCCGTCGTCTCGCGGAGCATTCATCCGCGCGGGGTGACCTGGGCCGGCGCCGCGCGCCGCCCGCACCGGGTGGGAGAGGATCGGCGGGTGTTCACGACGCGCCCCGAGCTCACCGGCACCTTCGGCATGGTCGCCTCGACGCACTGGCTCGCGAGCGGCGTCGGGATGCGCGTCCTGGAGGCGGGCGGCAACGCGTTCGACGCGGCGGTCGCCGCGGGGTTCGTCGTCAGCGTCGTCGAGCCGCACCTGTGCGGGCCGGGCGGCGACGCGCCGATCATCGGCCACCGGGCGTCCGACGGGCACACGTTCGTCGTGTGCGGGCAGGGCACCGCGCCGGCGGGTGCGACGGTCGACGCCTACCGCGACCTCGGCCTCGACCTCGTGCCCGGCACCGGCCACCTCGCGGCGGTCGTGCCCGGCGCGTTCGGGGCGTGGCTCGACCTGCTCGCGCGCTACGGGACGATGACGCTCGACGACGTCCTCGCCCCCGCCGCGGCGTACGCGCGCGACGGCTTCCCGCTCCTGCCGTCCGCGGCCCGGACCATCGCGACCGTGCAGGACATGCTCGCGGCGCACTGGCCGACGTCGGCGGAGGTCTGGCTGCCGGGCGGGAGCGTCCCCGCGGGCGGGGCGCGCTTCACGAACCCGGCGCTCGCCGCGACGTTCGAGCGGCTGCTCGCCGAGGCACGCGCCGCCGGACCCGACCGGGACACGCAGATCGAGGCTGCGCGACGCGCGTTCTACGAGGGGTTCGTCGCCGAGGCGGTCGACGCGTTCGTCCGCGGGACGCCCGTCGTCGACTCGTCCGGCCGCGCGCACACCGGGTTCCTCACGGCCGACGACCTCGCGTCGTGGCGGGCGACCGAGGAGCCGACGACCACCCTGCGGTTCGCGGGCCGCACGGTGCACAAGACCGCCGCGTGGGGGCAGGGTCCGGTCCTGCTGCAGCAGCTCGCGGTCCTCGACGCGCTGGGCGTGGAGGACCTGGTCCGGGACACGCTCGGCCCGCGCGACGGCTCGTCGGAGGGGCGCGCGGACGGCGCGCTCACCGAGCTCGTGCACACCGTCGTCGAGGTCGCGAAGCTCGCGTTCGCCGACCGCGAGGCGTGGTACGGCGACGTGCCCGACGTCCCGCTCGACACCCTCCTGTCGTCCGCGTACGCGGCGGAGCGTGCGCGGCTCGTCGGACCGGACGCGTCCGACGGCCTGCGCCCGGGCCGTCCCGACGGGCGCGACCCCGTCGTGCCGGAGGTCGTGCGCCGGGCCGCGCGCCCCGTCGACGGCGGCGCGGGCGTCGGGGAGCCGACCGGGTCGACCATCGGCCTGTCCCCCGGCGACACCTGCCACGTCGACGTCGTCGACCGGTGGGGCAACCGGGTGTCGGCGACGCCGTCGGGCGGCTGGCTGCAGTCCAGCCCGGTCGTCCCCGGCCTCGGCTTCCCGCTGCCGACGCGCGCGCAGATGTTCTGGCTCGAGCCCGGCCTGCCCGGCTCGCTCGTCCCGGGCCGACGCCCGCGGACCACCCTGAGCCCGGGGCTCGTGCTCGCCGACGACGGCACGGGCTTCGCGTTCGGCACGCCCGGCGGCGACCAGCAGGACCAGTGGACCGTGCCGTTCCTGCTGCGGCACCTGCTCGGCGGCCTCGACCTGCAGGCGGCGATCGACGCGCCGTCGTGGCACTCGACGCACGTGCCCGAGTCGTTCTACCCGCGCTCGCACGTGCCGCGGGGGCTCGTCGCGGAGTCCAGGCTCGGTTCGGCCGTGCTCGACGGCCTCGCCGCGCGCGGGCACGCCGTGCAGGATGCCGGCCCGTGGTCGCTCGGCCGGATCAGCGCCGCCGGGCTGCGTCCCGACGGGTTCCTCGTGGCCGCCGCGAACCCGCGCGGCATGCAGGGGTACGCCGTCGGCCGCTGACGTCCCACGGGGGCTCGTCGGCGGCGAAGTCGTCCGATGAGTTGCCCGCCGAACGGGCAGTTCATGAGGGTTCGATGAGGAACACCAGCCCTCCGGTTCCCAGAGGTTCGACCACTGCTAGCGTCCGAGCCATGCACGATGTCGTGGATGCCCATCTTCAGGTGTGGAACCCGGACGCCGTCCACTACCCCTGGATGACGCGGGACCTCGCGGCGATCGAGCGCCCGTTCCGGGTCCCCGACGTCGAGTGCCAGCTCCTCGACGAGGGCGTCGCGAAGGTCGTCCTCGTCCAGGCCGCCGACAACCGCGCCGACTCCGAGCTCATGCTGTTCCAGGCCCTGTCGTGCCCGCGGGTCGCCGGCGTCGTCGCCTGGGTGCCGCTCACGCAGCCCGACGACGCCGCCGCCCAGCTCGACGCCTGGCGCATGGAGCCCGTCGTCGGCGTCGGGCACCGCGTGCACGACGAGCCGGACCCCGACTGGCTGCTGCAGCCGACCGTCGACGAGTCGCTCCACCTGCTCGCCGAGCGGCGTCTCACGCTCGACCTCCCCGCGCACACCCCGACGCTGCTCGCGCACGTCGCGACGCTCGCCGAGCAGCACCCCAAGCTCACATTCGTCCTCCAGCACCTCGGCGCACCCCCGCTCGCCGCCCTGCGGAACGGCGACCGCGACGCGTGGACGCACTGGTCCGCGATGCTCGGCGCCGTCGCGCAGGCCCCCAACGTCGTCGCGAAGGTCTCCGGCCTCGCCGGTGCCGCCGGACCCGGCTGGACCCCCGACCACCTGCAGCCCGCGGTCGACCGCGCCCTCGAGCTGTTCGGGCCCGACCGGCTCATGCTCGGCAGCGACTGGCCGTCCGCGACCGTCGACGGCGACTGCTACGGGCGTGTCTGGCACGGACTGCGCAGCACCGTCGACCAGCTCCCGCAGGACGCGCGCGCCCTCGTCCTCGGCGGCACCGCGAACCGCGTCTACGGGCTCCCGCTCGACGACCTCTGACGGACCGCGCCCGCAGCGCGCCGCCGCACGGAATACTGCTGGACGTGTCCCGCTCCGAGGATGTCGTCGACGGCATCAAGCAGATGATCCTGGACGGCCTGCTCGGGCCCGGCGACCGGCTGCCCGCCGAGAAGGACCTCGCCGGCACGCTCGGCGTCTCCCGCGGCTCGCTGCGCGAGGGCGTGCGCGCGCTCGGCACGCTCGGCATCCTCGACTCCCGGCACGGCGACGGCACCTACGTCACGACCCTCGACCCCGCGCGGCTCCTCGCGCCCGTCTCGTTCGTCGCCGACCTGCAGCACGACGCCGAGTTCCACGCCGTCCGCCGCCTGCTCGAGACGGAGGCCGCCGGGCTCGCGGCCCTCCGCATCGACGAGACCGACGTGCAGGCCGCGCGCGCCGCGCTCGCCGAGGCCGCGTGCGCCATCTCCGTCGTGCCCGTCGACCACGAGCGGCTCGCCGACGCCGACGTCGCGTTCCACTCCGTCATCGCGCGCGCGTCCGGCAACTCCGTCCTCGCGGCGCTCATCGACGGCATCGCCGGACGGACCTCACGCCGCCGCATCCGCGCGTCCGAGCACGACGACGGGCTCGAGGACCGCACGTTCGTCGAGCACGAGGCGATCCTCGCCGCGCTCGTCGCACGCGACCCCGACCGGGCGCGGCTGCGGATGGCGACGCACCTGCTGGGGCTCGAGGACGCGGAGAGCGCGGCGGACGCGGGCGAGGACGGCGACGCGCGCGTCGGGGACCCGCGGGTCGGCGACGGCGACGAGGTCGTCGAGGTCGGCGCGCCGTCCTAGCCCGCCGAGCGGGCCGTCGGTCGTCGGGTCAGCGCTGCCGCGTCCGGGTCAGCGCTGCGGCGTCGAGTCGCGCAGCACGACCTGTGTCGGCACGTGCGTGAGGCGCGGCTCGTCCGACGGCTCTGCGAGCGCGAGCTCGGTCGCCGCGATGCCGATGTCGACGAGCGGGATCCGGACCGTCGTCAGCGGCGGGACGACGTCCCGCAGGGTCGAGATGTCGTCGAACCCGGCGAGCGCGACGTCGCGCGGGACCTCGACGCCGACGTCACGGGCGGCTGCGAGCGCGCCGAGCGCCATGACGTCGTTGACCGCCCACACCACGTCGGGCAGCGGGCCGGAGCGCAGCAGCGCGCGCATCGCGTCCTCGCCGCCCTCGTGCGTGAACGCGCTCGTGACGACCGCGTCGTCGGGGACCTCGGTGCCGAGCTCGGCGAGCGCGGCGACGAACGCCTCGCGCCGCTCGCGCGCCGTGAGGTGCCCCTCAGGCCCGGCGAGGATCGCGAACTTCCGGTAGCCGCGCTCGTGCAGCGCACGTGCCAGGTCGGCGGCGCCCTGCGCGTTCGCGACGACGACCGAGTCGACGCCGAGCACCGGCTGCCCGATGAGGGCCGCGGAGCCGCCGACCGCCTTGTAGTCCGCGAGGGCGTCGCGCAGCTCGTCGGTCGTCGACGGGTCGTCGAGGCGGCCACCGGCGATGACGATCGCGCGGGCGCGCTGGCGCTTGAGCAGGTCGACGAGCCCGGCCTCACGGCTGGGGTCGTGCTGGGTGCTGGCGAGCGTGACCTGGAGACCCGCCCGGTCGGCGGCGCGCGTGACGCCCGCGGCGATCGAGGAGAAGTACGGGTCGGCGATGTCGTGCACGACCAGGCCGAGCGACGTCGTGCGGCCCCGCGCCATGGCCTGCGCGTTCGCGTCGGGGGTGTAGCGGAGCTTCGCGGCGGCGGCGAGGACACGGTCGCGCAGGTCCGCCCTGACGGTCCGGTTCGCGCTGCCGTTGATCGCCCGCGACGCGGTCGCGAGGGAGACGCCGGCCTCACGGGCGACGTCGCTCAGGGTCACGGAACCTGCCATGGTCGAAGGGTAGGGGTTCGGGGTGGCACAGCGGTGGCACAGCGCCCTGTCACAGGTGCGACGCGTGTCGCGCGTGTGTGGCCGGAGCCCTGCTCCCGGCGTCGGGAAAGCGGTATCCTGAGCGTCCAGTCTCCCGAAGGGCTCTCGATGAAGACGGCCACTACCGACCTCGCCGACTGCGTGCTCGTGCTCCGCCCCGACGACCACGTCGGGGTCGCGACGCGCGACCTGCAGGACGGCACCGTGCTCACCGGGTTCCCCGGCGGCGGCCACGACGACGCCCCCGGCGCGGGCGACCACGACGGCACGCTCGTCGTGCGGCAGAGCGTCCCCCGCGGGCACAAGCTCGCGCTGCGGCCCGTCGCCGCCGGCGAGCAGGTCCGCAAGTACGGGCAGTCCATCGGGCGCGCGACCACCGCGATCGCCGTCGGCGACCACGTCCACACGCACAACCTCGGCATGGACGACGCCGACCGCGCCTACGAGGTCGGGACGGCCCGCGTCACGCTCCCGGCACCCACCGGGCCCGAGCGCACGTTCGACGGCTACCTGCGCGCCGACGGGCGCGTCGGCACGCGCAACTACGTCGGCATCGTCACGTCCGTCAACTGCTCCGCGTCGACCGCACGGCTCGTCGCCGACCAGTTCCGCGGCCGCGCGCTCGACGCGTTCCCGCACGTCGACGGCGTCGTCGCCCTCACGCACGACACCGGGTGCGGCCTCGTCCCGACATCCGAGGGCGCCCAGATCACCCTGCGGACCCTGCGCGGGTACGCCGACCACCCGAACATCGCCGCGCTGCTCGTCCTCGGCCTCGGCTGCGAGATGCTGCCCGCCCAGTCGCTCCTCGACGGCCTCGACCTGCCCGCCGACAAGCCCGTGCGCACCCTCGTCATCCAGGACAACGGCGGCATCCGCGCCACGGTCCGCGCCGGCGTCGCCGCCATCGAGGAGATGCTGCCCGCCGTCGACGCGCTGCGCCGCACGCCTCAGCCCGTCTCCGAGCTCGTCCTCGGCCTCAACTGCGGCGGCTCCGACGGGTACTCCGGCATCACCGCGAACCCCGCCCTCGGCCACGCGTCCGACCTGCTCGTCGCCCGCGGCGGCACGTCGATCCTCGCCGAGACCCCCGAGGTGTTCGGCGCCGAGCACCTGCTGCTGCGCCGCGCCGTGTCGCCCGACGTCGGGCAGAAGCTCCTCGACCGCATCGACTGGTGGAAGCAGTACACCGCCGCCGGCGGCGGCACCCTCGACAACAACCCCTCGCCCGGCAACAAGGCCGGGGGCCTGACGACGATCCTCGAGAAGTCGCTCGGCGCCGTCGCGAAGGGTGGCACCGCCGAGCTCACCGCCGTCTACGAGTACGCCGAACCCGTCCGCACGCGCGGGTTCACCTTCATGGACACCCCCGGCTACGACCCCGTCTCCGTCACCGGCATCGTCGCCGGCGGCGCGACGGTCGTCGTCTTCACCACCGGGCGCGGCTCCGTCCTCGGCTGCAAGCCCACGCCGTCCATCAAGGTGTCGACCAACACCGCCACCTACCTGCGGATGCGCGAGGACATGGACCTCAACGCCGGGCGGATCGTCGACGGCACCGCGACCGTCGCGTCCGTCGGCGAGGAGCTGTTCGACCTGGTCGTCGAGGTCGCATCCGGGCGGCAGACCGTCTCCGAGGAGCTCGACCTCGGCGCCGACGAGTTCGTCCCCTGGCAGCTCGGCGCGGTCACCTGACGGGCGTCACGCGGCGGGCGTCGAGCCGCGCGACCGACTCGCGCACCGCGCCGTGCAGCATGAGCTCGACGTCCCCGACCAGGCGGTACGGCTCGGCGGCCATGTCGTCGGCGACCCACCGCAGCACCACCGCCAGCACGGCCGAGGTGTAGAAGTCCACGACGAGCGCGCGGTCGTGCGGGCTCGCGGGCCCGCCACCCCCGACCTCCGCCACGACGGCCTCCGTCACGGGCCGCATCTGCCGGAACAGGAACCGCTCGAGGCCCGCCCGCCCGAGCCCGTCGAGGACCGCGACCGTCGACGACCGGTTGTCCCGCAGGTACAGCAGCAGCCGCACCAGCCCGTCGGCCCACGCGTCCTGGCAGGCCGACACCCGGACCTGCTCCGCGACCTCCGACTCGAACACCCACACCGCGAGGTCCTGCACGTCGCGGAAGTGGTAGTAGAACGCCTGCCGCGTCAGACCGCAGTCGCGCGTGAGCTGGGTGACCGTGACCCGCGCGAGGGGCTCCGTCGTCAGCCGACGCTTGAGCGCCGCAGCAAGGGCGTCGCGCGCGTCGGTCCGCCGCACCACGGCACCCGGACCCCTCGACTCGCGCATCCTTCACGCTACGGCCGTCCACGCCCCGGACTTGGTGGGCCGAAGGTCCCGACGACGGCCGCGTCCGCCGCCGCGGGGCGGTCCCGGGCGCCGTCGGCTGGACACATCCCGCCCCCTGTCCAGTGCCCCGACCGCGCCGCCTTCCTAGCGTCGAAGACCCCGGAGGCACACACGCCGCGGGCCGTGGACGAGGAGGTCCGATGTTCCTGTTCGACTCGATCCCGTGGCACTCGTGGGTGATGTGGTGCGTCGTCCTCGTCGCCCTCATCGCCCTCAACGAGGTCACCCGGCGCTGGAAGTGGGCCGGGCTCGGCTTCTTCGTGGCGCTGCCGCTCGTCCTCACGGTGTTCGTCTGGCCGACGACCGCCGCCGCCGGCTCCTCGACGGGGACCTGGTTCCACTGGGTCAAGGTCTACTCGGCGCTCGCCGGCTGCCTCGGCTTCATGGCGCTGCGGTACGTCCCGCGGCTGTCGCGCAACAAGTGGATGCTGATGTTCCCCGCGCTGATCCTCGCGATCAACATCGGCGAGGCCGTCGCCCGCGACTTCCAGGTCGCCGGGCTGCAGGGCCTGCACGACGGCGTGTTCATGGTCGGCGGCGCCTGGAACTACATGAACGGCATCGCCGGGATCCTCAACATCCTCACCATCTGCGGGTGGGCCGGGATCATCGTGTCGCGCGACCGCTCGAAGGACATGATCTGGCCCGACATGCTGTGGTTCTGGATCATCGCGTACGACCTGTGGAACTTCGCCTACGTCTACAACTGCGTCGGCGACCACGCGTTCTACGCCGGTGCGGCCCTGCTGATCTCGTGCACCATCCCCGCGTTCTTCCTCAAGAAGGGCGCCTGGCTGCAGCACCGCGCGCACACCCTCGCGCTGTGGATGATGTTCACGATGGCGTTCCCGACATTCGTCAGCTCGTCGCCGTTCGCGGTGGACTCGTCGCACGACCCGACCGCCCTGTTCGTCGTGTCGGCCCTGTCCCTCGCCGCGAACGTCGCCGTCGCCGTCTACCAGGTGCGCGTCATCGTCACCCGCCGCCGCAACCCGCTGCGCGACGAGCTGTTCACGCACCTGCGTCCGTACCGCGAGGTCCGCGACGCCAACGTGGCGCTCGACGCGACCACCGGTCCGGCCACTGCGAGCTCGACCCCGACCGACCGGTCCGTCGCCGCGGTCTGACCGCCGCCGCCGCGGCGTCCTCGGGCTCCGCGGCGGCACGACCGACACCGGTCCCGCGGCACCCCCCGGACCCGCGGAGCACCGGACACGTCCCGCGCCTCCCCGGACGACGGGACGGCCCACGCCGGGGTCGAGCACCTGATGCTCGGCCCCGGCGTCGAGGCGTCTCAGCGGTTCGTCGGCTCCTGTGACCTGGCGACCCAACGGACCACGCGGCTCAGCCGTCGACGTGCCTCAGTCGTGGCTCCGCCGTCGACGCGGCTCAGCGGTCGACGCGGGCGCCGCCGCCGCCGGCGAGCTTGAGGACCTCCGCCTTCGTCACCATCGTCGTGTCGCCGGGCGTCGTCATGGCGAGGGCCCCGTGCGCGGCGCCGTACTCGACGGCCGTCGCGAGCCCCTCCCCGGCGATGAGGCCGTACGCCAGCCCCGACGCGAACGAGTCGCCGCCTCCCACACGGTCGAGGATCTCGAGCCGCTCCCGGTGCGTCGCCCGGACGACGCCCGTCCCCCGCGACCACGCCAGCGCGCCCCAGTCGTTGACCGTCGCGCTGCGCACCGTCCGGAGCGTCGTCGCGATCACCTGGAAGTTCGGGTACGCCTCGGCGACCCGGTCGATCATGGCGGCGAACGACCCGATCTCGAGCTCGCTGAGGTTCTCGTCGACGCCCTCGACCTCGAAGCCGAGGGAGGCCGTGAAGTCCTCCTCGTTGCCGATCATCACGTCGATGTGCGGAGCGATGGCGCGGTTGACCTCCTGCGCGCGCGCCTGGCCGCCGATGGCCTTCCACAGGCTCGGCCGGTAGTTGAGGTCGTACGACACGACCGTCCCGTGCTTGTGGGCGACCGTGACGGCCTCGATGACGGTCTCGGCCGCGCTGTCCGAGAGCGCCGCGAAGATCCCGCCCGTGTGGAACCAGCGGACGCCGAGCTCGCCGAACAGGTGCTCCCAGTCGACGTCGCCGGGCGCGAGCTGGGACGCGGCGGTGTGCCCGCGGTCGCTCACACCGACGGCGCCGCGGACGCCGAAGCCGCGCTCGGTGAAGTTCAGGCCGTTGCGGACGGACCGGCCGACGCCGTCGTACGGCAGCCAGCGGATGAGGTCGGTGTCCACGCCGCCCGCGAGGATGCAGTCCTCGACGAGCCGGCCCACCTCGTTGTCGGCCAGGGCCGTGACGACGGCGGTGCGCAGCCCGAACGCCCGGCGCAGGCCGCGCGCCACGTTGTACTCGCCACCGCCCTCCCACACGCGGAACGAGCGGCTCGTGCGGATCCGCCCCTCGCCCGGGTCGAGGCGCAGCATGACCTCGCCGAGGGAGACGGCGTCGTATCGGGTCTCGTTCGCCGGTCGGATCACCAGGTCGGACATCGGTCTGCTCCTACGGTTCGTGCGGTCCGGTGGGTCGTGCGAGGGACGTGCGCCGTGTCAGGCGGTCGGGCCGCCGGTCGCGAGCGCGACGGCGGCCGCGGTCAGCGTGCGGATGCCGTCGAGGTCGCCCGCGTTGACCAGGTCGCGCGGCACCATCCACGAGCCCCCGACCGCGCGGACCGAGGCCAGCGCCAGGTACTCGGCGAGGTTGCCCGGGCCGATGCCGCCGGTCGGCACGAACCCGACGCCCACGAACGGCGCGGCGAGCGCGGCGACGGCGGCTGCACCGCCCGACGTCCCCGCCGGGAAGAACTTCACCGTCGTCAGCCCGAGCTCGAGCGCCGCCATGACCTCGGAGGCCGTGACCGCCCCCGGGAGGGCGAGGATGCCGTGCTCCTGGCACCGCTCGACGACTGCTCGGCTGGTCCCGGGCGACACGACGTAGCTGGCGCCGGCGGCGACCGCCTGGTCGACCTGGGCGGGGGTCAGGACGGTCCCGGCGCCGACGAGGATGTCGCCGCGCGCGCTCATCGCGCGGATCGCGTCCGGTGCCGCGGCGGTCCGGAACGTCACCTCGGCGACGGGCAGGCCCCCGGCGACGAGCGCCTTCGCGAGAGGGTCGGCGTGCGCGGCGTCGTCGAGGACGACGACAGGCACGAGTCGGTGCGCCGCCAGGCGGTCGAGGATGTCGGTGTCGCTCACACGTGCTCCTTCGCAACGGTGGAGGTGGCCCGGTCGGACTCGAGCTCGTTCTGGAAAGCGTTTCCCGTACGTGGAGCAGCATACGCCTCGCGCGGCAGGCGGTAGGCCAGGTCCACCGCGGTCTCGACCGCCTCGTCGAGGTCGAGACGGTGCTCCGCCACGAGCCGGGCGAGGAACCCCGCGTCGACCCGGCGTGCCAGGTCGTGCCGGGCGGGGATCGAGCAGAACGCGCGCGTGTCGTCGACGAACCCGGTGGTGTTGTAGAAGCCGGCGGTGTCCGTCACGGCCTCGCGGTAGCGCCGCATGCCGTCAGGCGTGTCGAGGAACCACCACGGCGCTCCGAGCCTGACCGCCGGGTAGACGCCGGCGAGCGGCGCCAGCTCACGACTGAACGTGTCCTCGTCGACTGTGAACAGCACCAGACGCAGGTTCGGGTGGTGCCCGAACGTCTCGAGCACCGGACGCAGCGCGCGGACGTACTCCGTGGGCAGCGGGATGTCGTACCCGACGTCCGGCCCACGCGCCGCGAGCACGCCCGGGTCGTGGTCGCGCAGGACACCCGGGTGGAGCTGCATGACGAGCCCGTCCTCGGTCGACATGCGGGCCATCTCGAAGAGCATGTGCCCCGCGAACGCCTCGGCGTCCTCGGGTCGGACGGATCCCCGCAGGGCGTCGGCGACGATGCGCTCCGCGACCGAGTCGCTCAGCGGCGTCGCGTCCGCGGCGACGTGGCCGTGGTCGGTCGCGCGGGCGCCGGCACGGACGAAGACGCGCCGCCGCTCCTCCAGAGCGGCGACGAGGTCCCGGTACCCGTGGATCGACGACCCCGTGACCTCTCCGAGCAGCACCACGTCGTCGCGCCACGTGGGCCGGTCGACGTGGAGCAGCGCGTCGGGGCGGAACGTCGGCACGACGCGCTCGCCCCATCCCTCGGCCGCGAGCGCCGCGTGGTCGGGCAGCGTCGACGTGGCCGCGTCGGTCGTCGCGAGGATCTCGATGTCGAACCGCTCGAACAGCGCGCGGGGGCGGTAGGCCTCTTGCGCCAGGCGGTCGACGAGGTGGTCGTAGACCCGGTCCGCGGACGCCGCGGACGGCTTCTCCTCGACTCCGAGGACCTCGACGAGCACGTGCTCCATCCAGTACCGCGTCGGTGTCCCCCGGAAGAGGTGCCAGCGCGAGGCGAACGTGCGCCAGATCTCCCGCGGGTCGGTCTCGACGGGGACGCCGTCGCGGCGCGGCACGCCCAGCGCGTCGTGCGGGACGCCCTGGGACACGAGCATGCGCACCAGGTAGTGGTCGGGGACCACGAGCAGCGTCGCCGGGTCGGGGAAGGGCTCGTCGCGCGCCAGCAAGCCGGCGTCGACGTGCCCGTGCATCGAGACGATGGGCAGCCCGCGCGTCTGGTCGAGGATCTCCCGGGCCAGGGGCCGGATCGTCGGGTCGCTGGGCAGCGCGCGGTCGGGGTGCAGCGTCCAGGCGGCGTGCGCCATCGGGCGACCTCCCTGTCGTGCCCACCGGACCTCGAGGTCGAGGATGAAGCGGGCTGCAATCGGTTTCATCGCCTACCCAAGCAGCAGGGACACCTCCGAGGCAAGGGTCCGGACCGGACTTCTCGGGTGGCGGACCAGGGCTTGTGGTCCGACGGCACGTCGTGCTGAAATCGCATTCATCGCGGTCCGACCGGCCCGCACGCAGGGTCGACGGCCCGCGACGGACCGACGAGGGGTGGAGGCGGGCACGTGGTGGTGACACTGCGCGACGTGGCGCGCGCCGCGGGCGTCTCCCCCGCGACGGCCTCCCGCGCGCTCAGCGCCCCCGACCTCGTGGCCCCCCTGCGGCGCGAGCAGGTCCAGCGGGTCGCCCGCGAGCTCGGCTACCGACCCAACCGCGCCGCGCGCGAGCTCATCACGGGCCGCACCGGCAACCTCTGCCTGGTCGTGCCGGACCTCGAGAACCCGTTCTTCGCGGCCGTCGCCAAGGGCGTCCAGGCCCGTGCGCGCACGCTCGGCTACGCGGTCTTCGTCGCCGACGCCGAGGAGGACCCCCGCATGGAGTCGGAGCTGGTCGCGCACCTGGGCAGCCAGGTCGACGGCGCCGTCCTCTGCTCGCCGCGGATGTCCGACGAGGACCTGGACCACCTGTCGGAGGAGGTCCCGCTCGTCCTCGTGAACCGCCAGCACGGCACCCTTCCGTCGGTGGTCATCGACAACGCCGACGGCGTCCGGCAGGCCGTCACGCACCTGCACGCGCTCGGGCACCGGAGGATCGCCTACGCGGGCGGCCCGGCCGACTCGTGGTCGGACGGGCGACGCCGGATCGGCCTGCAGCACCCGTCCCACGGCCTGCGCCAGGTCGAGGTCGTCGACCTGGGTCACTTCGCACCGGTGTTCGCGGGCGGCGTCGCCGCCGCCGACCTGGTCGCCGCCAGCGGCGCGACGGCCGTGCTGGCGCACAACGACCTCGTCGCGCTCGGAATCCTCAGCCGCCTGCAGGCGCGGGGGATCCGGGTGCCCGACGACGTGTCCGTGGTCGGTTACGACGACATCCCCGCAGCGACGCTCGTCTCCCCCTCGCTGACGACCGTGACCGTCCCGCTCGCGCGGCTCGGCCGGGAGGCGGTCGACCTTCTGGTGAGCAGCGGGCTGGGCGGACGACGCGACTCCGCCGCGGAGCGGGCGATCGCCGCGGCCGTCACCGGCCGTGCAGAGGGGGCGTCGGGCGGGATGAGAGAGGCGGGCGAGACGAGCGCGTCCGGCGAGACCGGGGCGCCCGGCGAGGCGAGTTGGCCCGCCGAGACGACGGCGACCGGCGTGGCGACGTCGTCAGGCGCGGCGAGTTCTTCCGGCGAGACGAGCTCGTCCGGCGTGGCGACGTCGTCAGGCGCGACGAGCACGCATCACGAGCTCGCGGTCGCGCCGGCCGCGGCCGCCGGGTCCGGCGGGCCGACTCCCGCGGCGGTTCGCCTGCGCGTCGAGCTCGTCGTGCGCGCGTCGACGACCACAGCCCCTGCCCGACCGACCTCGGAGAGCGACCGATGACGCCTCGCCTGTCCCGCACGACTCTCGCCGGTGTCGACCTGGGCGGTCACGCCGACGTCCGCGGCCCGGCCGTCGACCCGGCGGGCACCACGGTCGGCCTCGTCCACCTGGGGCTGGGGGCGTTCCACCGGGCGCACCAGGCGGTCTACACGGAGGACGCGGCTGCGGCCGCCGGCTCGTCGTCGTGGGGCATCCTCGGGGTCACGCAGCGCAGCGCCCGCGTCGCCGAGCAGCTCGCCCCGCAGGACGGCCTCTACGGCGTCCTGACCAAGGGCACGTCTGAGACCTCGCTGCGGGTCGTCGGGTCGCTGCGCGACGTGGCGTTCCCGGGGACGGCGACCGGTCGCGTGCTCGCGACGATCGCCGCACCGACGACGCACGTCGTGACGCTCACGGTCACGGAGAAGGGCTACCGGCGGCGGGGCGACGGTCGGCCCGACCTGGCCGACCCCGACCTCGCGGCCGACGTCGCGGCGCTGACCGCGGAGCTGCGCGGCGACGTCGCGAGCGATCCCGCACGGTCCCCGATCGGGCTGCTCGTCCGCGGCCTCGCGCAGCGACACCGGGCCGACGTCGGCCCGATCACGGTCGTGTGCTGCGACAACCTCGCCGACAACGGCACGGTCGTGGAGTCGCTCGTCCGCGACCTGCTCGGCTCGGTGCCGGGCGCCGAGCGGCTCGCGGCGTGGGTCGAGGCGTCCGTGGCGTTCCCGTCGACGATGGTCGACCGGATCGTGCCCGCGACGACCCCCGCCCACCGCGACGAGGCGGCCCGTCTGCTCGGGCTCGACGACGAGGGCCTCGTCGTCGGGGAGCCCTTCACGCAGTGGGTCGTCGAGGACCGGTTCGCCGGGCCACGCCCGCCGTGGGAGCTGGCAGGCGCGACGCTGACGTCCGACGTCGCCCCCTTCGAGCGCGCGAAGCTGCGCGTGCTCAACGCGTCCCACTCGACGCTCGCCTACCTCGGGGCGCTGCGCGGGTACGCGACGATCGCGCAGGCTGTCGCCGACCCGGACCTCGAGGCCGTCGCACGTGCGCTCGTGGACGAGGACGTCCTGCCGACGCTCGCGGCGCCCGACGGGCTCGACCTGACCGGGTACCGGGACGACGTGCTCGCGCGCTTCGCCAACCCCAACACCGGGCACACGACCGTGCAGGTCGCCATGGACGGGTCCGCGAAGCTCCCGCAGCGGCTTCTCGGGACGGTCCGCGACCGGATCGCCGCCGGCGCCGTACCGGACGCCGCGGCCGCCTCCATCGCCGCGTGGATGTCGTACGTGCACGCCACGACCCAGACAGGGCTGGAGGTCGGCGGACGTCGCGTCACTCTCGACGACCCGCTGGCCGACGTCCTCGCCGAGGCCGCCGCCGGGCCCGTGGACGGGCTGACCGCCCGGCTGCTCGCGGTCCGGCAGGTCTTCGGTGCGGATCTGGGCCAGTCGACCGAGCTGCACGACGCGGTCCGCGCGCACCTGCGGACGCTCGCCCCGGCCTGACGTCCGTCGCGGCACCCGGCGCGTGCCCCTGCGCGAGCCGGACCACGCTCGCGCCGTCGCGCGTCCGACGCCGCCGCACCGGACCGCCGATCCCGCGCCGGACCGAACCGCCGAACCGCACCGGGGCAGCGTCTCCGTCGCAACCCCACCGCGTCGTCGCACGCCACCCCGTCGTCGCACCCCACCCCGTCGTCGCACCCCTTGTCGGGCGCCTCAGTCGGCGGCGCCTCTTGACTGAGCCGTCGCGTGCGCTACGCTGGAAAGCGCATTCCACCTCCGACCGACACCGCGGTCACGACACTCGGAGAAGACATGACGTCCCGCACCCTGCGCATCGCCATGAACGGCATCACCGGCCGCATGGGCTACCGCCAGCACCTCGTCCGCTCGATCCTGCCGATCCGCGACCAGGGCGGGGTCACGCTCGAGGACGGGACCCGTCTGCAGGTGGAGCCCATCCTGGTCGGCCGCAACGCCGACAAGGTGCGCGAGCTCGCGGAGCTGCACGGCATCGAGCACTGGACGACCGACGCGGACGCCGTGATCGGCGACCCGACCGTCGACATCTACTTCGACGCGCAGGTCACCTCGCGCCGCTACGCCGCGCTCACCGCGGCGATGAAGGCCGGCAAGCACATCTTCACGGAGAAGCCCACGGCGGAGACGCTGGAGGAGGCGATCGACCTCGCCCGCCTGCGGGAGTCGACGGGCGTCACCGCGGGGGTCGTGCACGACAAGCTGTACCTGCCGGGCCTGGTCAAGCTGCGCCGGCTCGTCGACGAGGGCTTCTTCGGGCGGATCCTGTCGCTGCGCGGCGAGTTCGGCTACTGGGTGTTCGAGGGCGACGGCCAGGAGGCGCAGCGGCCGAGCTGGAACTACCGCAAGGAGGACGGCGGCGGCATCGTCGTCGACATGTTCTGCCACTGGAACTACGTGCTCGAGGGCATCCTCGGCGAGGTCAAGACGGTCAACGCGCAGGCGGTGACGCACATCCCGACGCGCTGGGACGAGCAGGGCAAGGAGTACGCGGCGACGGCGGACGACGCGGCGTACGGCATCTTCGAGATCGAGACGCCCGGCGGCGACCCGGTGATCGCGCAGATCAACTCGTCGTGGACGGTCCGCGTGTTCCGCGACGAGCTCGTCGAGTTCCAGGTCGACGGCACGCACGGCTCGGCGGTCGCGGGCCTGCGCAACTGCGTCGCGCAGCAGCGCGCGCACACGCCCAAGCCGGTGTGGAACCCGGACCTGCCGGTCACGGAGCCGTTCCGCGAGCAGTGGCTGGACGTGCCCGCGAACGCGGACCTCGACAACGGCTTCAAGCTGCAGTGGGAGGAGTTCCTCCGCGACGTCGCGGCGGGGCGCACGCACCGGTTCGACCTGCTGTCGGCGGCCCGCGGCGTGCAGCTCGCGGAGCTCGGCCTGAAGTCGTCGGCGGAGGGGCGTCGTCTGCCGGTGCCGGAGATCACGCTGTGACGACGGAGGTCACGACGGTGGGCGACGAGGCGGAACCTGCCGCAGACGAGGGCGCGCGAGCCGACCTGTCGCGCCTGTCGCTCAACACCGCGACGACGAAGCACTGGACGCTGCGCGAGGCGGTCGACGGGGCGGTCCGGGCCGGGCTGTCGTCGATCGGGCCGTGGCGCGACCGCGTGCAGGAGGTCGGCGTCCCCGAGGCGGCACGGATCATCGCCGACGCCGGACTGCGCGTGTCGTCGCTGTGCCGGGGCGGGTTCCTCACGACGGACGACGACGCGGCGGCGCGGGCGGCGCTCGACGACAACCGCCGCGCGATCGTCGAGGCGGCGACGCTGGGCACGCACGAGCTGGTAATGGTCGTCGGCGGCCTGCCGGCGGCGAGCGGGCCGGGCGGCCCGGCGCTCCCCTACCCGGCACGGTCGGGCGCAGGCGTGCGGGTCCAGGGCGCCGACGACCCCGCACGTGACCTGGTCGCGGCGCGGCAGCGGGTCGCGGACCGGATCGGCGAGCTCGCACCGTTCGCGGCCGGGCACGGGGTGCGTCTCGTCCTGGAGCCGCTGCACCCGATCTTCGCGGCGGACCGGGCGGTGATCTCGACGATCGGGCAGGCGCTCGACCTCGCGGAGCCGTTCCCGTCGGACGTCGTCGGCGTCGTGGTCGACACGTACCACGTCTGGTGGGACCCGGACCTCCAGCGTCAGATCGCCCGGGCGGGTGCCGCGGGACGCATCGCGGGCTACCAGGTGTGCGACTGGATCCTGCCGCTCGCGGCCGACCCGCTGCTGTCGCGCGGGCACGTCGGCGACGGGTACGTGGACTTCGCGTCGATCACCCGCTGGGTGCGGGACGCCGGGTACACGGGCGACGTCGAGGTCGAGATCTTCCACGAGGACGTGTGGTCCGCGCCGGGCGACGAGACGCTCGCGACGATGGCCGAGCGGTACGTCCGGCACGTGCTACCGCACCTGTGAGCAGGCACCGCGTCGGCGGCTGAGCGAGCGGCGGCGCGGGGGCACGGTGACAGGGGGCGGGTCGCGTCGTCCGCCGATCCGGGCGACGTGGCGAGGACGGCGGTGCGCCAGGGGGAGGGGTCCCTCCCGGCGCACCGCCGTCGTGCGTCCCGCCGCGGGTGACCGACCGGTGCGAGTCAGAGGGACTCGGCGACGGCCTTGATGTCGGCGAGGCGGCGGTCCCACGCCGCACCGACGGCGTCGAGCGCGCGGGCGGTCTCGTCGAGCCGGGACCCGAGGGGCCGGTAGCGGATCTCTCGCCCGACGCGCACGGGTTCGACGAGCCCGGCCTCGGCGAGCACGGCGAGGTGCTTGGCGATGGCCTGCCTGGTGACGGGCAGGCGGCCCGCGAGCGCGGACGCCGACGCCTCCCCGCGGCCAAGCTCCGACAGGACCCGCCACCGGGTCTCGTCGGCGAGGGCGGCGAACACGGGCACGAGCGTCTCGGCGGCGGTCACGGTCATGCGGGCCTCGCGGTCCCGACGGCGGCCCGGTCGAGGCCGAGGTCGCCGTCGAGGTCGCGCTCGAGGTGCGCGACGAGCTCGTCGAGCTCGGACGTCCACCCCTTGCGGTGCTCGTCGAGCTCGGTGCGCGGGTCCCGGTCGGTGAGGGTGCCGAAGCCGGTCTCGACGACGGTGAGGCGGGTGGCGTCGCCGTCGGCGTCGAGCGTGAACCGGACGAGGGTGGAGTTCTCGGGGAGCAGCGGCTGGCCGACGGCGCCCCAGGTGTAGGCGAACACGGCGGGCTCGTCGTACTCCTCGATGCGGACGGGGATGTCGCCGTGGTCGGCCCACCCGAAGACGCCCTCGCCGCCGACGCGGCGGTCGGGGAGGGTGGCGGTGTCGCCGAACCAGCTGCTGATGTGGTCCTCGTGGGTGAGGGCCAGCCAGACGCGGTCGCGCGGGGCGTCGATGTGGATGGTGCGGGTGACGGTGAACGTGTCGACGTCGGCGACGGCGACGGGCTGCGGCTCGGTGGTGCTCACGGTGCTGTCCTTCCGGTGGACGACGGATGCAACCCTACAGTTGCACCAGCCCCAGCGAGAAAGCAACCCCTGAGTTGCACTCAGGCGTCGAGCAGTCCCCGCAGGACCTCCGCGAACCGCTCCCCCACGAGCCGCTGCGCGGGCGGGTCCGGGTGCAGCAGGTCCGCCATCGGCAGCGCCTCCCAGTCCGCCCACCCGTACAGGTCCCGACCGTCGACCAGGTGCAGCGCGTCGTCGCCCGCCGCGCGCCGCTGCTCGACGACGTGCGCGAGCACCGACCGGATCAGACCCAGGGCGAGCTTGCCGTCCGCGACCTCCTCCGGCCGTCCCCGCGTCGCGAACCGCGGCCGCCCGGGCGGCGACGCCGGGTCGATGAACGTCGGCCCCGGCGAGTCCTCGACGAGCGGGCACAGCAGCGGCGACACCACGACCAGCGGCGTCGTCGGGTGCCCCTCGCGGACCGTGTCGAGGAAGCCGTGCACCGCGGGCAGGAAAGCGCGCAGGCGCATCGCGTCGTGGTTGACGACGTTGATCCCGAGCTTGACGCTCACGACGTCGGCGGGCGTGTCCCGCAACGTCCGCGCGACGAAAGGATCGAGCACGGCGTTGCCGCTCATCCCCAGGTTCACGACGTCGAGCCCGGCGGACCGTGCCGCGACCACGGGCCAGGTCCCCGTCGGCCGGTCGGCGGCCGCGCCGTGGCTGATCGACGACCCGTGGTGCACCCAGCGCGGTCCCGATGCCGGCGTGGGTGGCCGCACCGGCGCGTCGGCCTGCACCGCGACCAGCCTCGTCGATTCCCCGTACGGCAGCCACACCTCGACGTCCCGGTCGCCGTCCACAGCACCCAGGAGCAGGTCGACGTGCGTCGCCGGCGCCGCCCGCTCGACGGTCGTCCCGTGCAGCGGCTCGAGCTCGACGACCCCACCGCCGACCGCGACACCGTGACCGGCGGGCTGCTCGACGATCGCCCCGTCGACCACGACGTCGTAGGGCTGCGGGGCGCCCGGCGGCTGCGGGTCGACCGCCACGCGCAGCACGTCGACGACCAGCCGCAGCCGGGTCGCGGCGGTCCGCAGGCGCAGCCGGACCCCCGCGGGCTGCTCGTCGCACAGCGCGACGAACCGGTCGGGGAACTGCGCGCGCGTCCACGCGGGCAGCCGGTGCGGCAGGAGCCCCCGGTCGGTCGGCTCGAGCCACGACGCGCCACGGACCTCGACCCGGTCGTCGGGCAGCCGGACGACGACCGGGAGGTCGACCCCGCGGTCCTGCCCGGCCGGTGCGGTCATCAGAAGACGTTCCCGTGGGCCCGGAACTCCCGCCAGACGTTCTCGAAGAAGTCGTCGTCCTCGGGGATGGGCCGCCGCGGGCGCCACCGGAAGACCGGGGCACCGGCGGGGTCGTCGGCCTTGCGCTCGACGACGGGCACCCAGTCGAGCGCACCGGCACCGTCGGACACACCGGCACCGGCAGCCGCACCAGCACCACCCGCCGCCACGTCGGCACCGTCGGCCGCCGGCGCGAGCCACCCCGTCTCCTGCACGACGTCGTCCAGCGCACCGCCGTCCAGCCGGAACCGGAAGACGTCGGGCAGGTCGAGCTCGTCGCCCGCGGACGGGCCGTAGCCCACGCGAGGCAGGACGCCCTCGGGGTCGCTGTAGAGGACCGACCCGCGCGACCGGCCGCCGTGCGCGACGTAGTCGGCCATCGCCGACAGGTACACGTACGCGCTGGTGAGGATGTCGCGGACGAGGAACGTGCGGTTGACGGACCGGCGCGAGGACGCGTCGGCGGAGACGAGGTCGTCGTACGTCGAGAGCCAGGTGTGGACCTGCACGAGCGCCTCGTGGATGGACGCCGCGGACCGGACGGGACCTGCCTTCGCGCTCATGAGCACCTGGACGGCGGTCAGCAGGTCGCCGGTGTTGTCGGGCACGCCGGACGCGGCCCGGCCCGACGCGCGCGCGACGAGGTCGAGGGCTCCGCCCAGGACGGGTGCGGCGGCCGCCGCGAAGGAGTCGGCGTCGAGCGGGTCCACCGACCGGCGCGCCGCGATGAACTGCGCCGCCCGCGTCGCGCCGACCTGCCCGCTGTTGAGCGCGGCACCGCCCGGCCGGTACACGCCGTGCGCGCCGCCCGCCTCGCCGACGGGGAAGAACCCGGTGACGTTCGACTGCCACCACGCGTCGACGACGAGGCCGCCGTTGTTGTGCTGCGCGCAGACGCCGACCTCGAGGAGGTCCTTCTCGAGGTCCACGTACGGGTTCTTCTGCAGGTAGAACTGGTAGGCGGGCTCGTTCATGCGGCGCAGGCGCTCGATGGGCGTGCCGAACAGCACCCCCGCGCGGTCGAGGTACTCGTACGCCTCGGGCGACAGCGCCGACGGGTCGAACTCGTCCTGCACGGGGTTGCGGCGGAAGTCGAGGAACACGCGCCGCCCGCGCAGCACCGTCTCCCGGTAGACGAGCAGGTCGACCAGCGACGAGCCGTCGAGCGCCTTGCGGATGTCGAACGGCCACTGGTAGCCCTTGAGGAACACCATCGACATGAGGCGGCCGTAGTCGCCGATCGCCTCGGTGAGGAACTCGCGCTCGTCGCCGCCGTCGGCGTCGGTCGACACGAACCGCGGGATGACCTGCATGTACGTGCCCGACACGTTCCAGCGCGGGTGGGTCGAGGCGAGCCCGAACTGCCACTCGGTGAGGTTCTTGCCATGCACGCCCGCCCGGTACGCCGCGCCCGACGCGCCCCACTGGCCGTTCGGGAAGACGCGCGTCGCGTACATCCCCGCGGGTCCGCCGGTCGCGTAGACGATGTTCGTGCAGCGGAACAGCAGGAACGGCGACCGCTCGCCGTCGTGCGGGACGTCGGTACGCAGGACGAGCAGGCCGACCACCTCGGTCTGCCGCTCGGCCGCGGTCGCACCGTCGTCGACGGGGACGCCCTCGCCGACAGCCGACGCACCCGGCTCCACGGGGCGCACGACGACGTCGACGACCCGGCACTCGTCGAAGATCCGCGTGCCGTTGCGGTGCACCTTCTTCTCGAGCTGCTCGACCATCGACCGGCTCGTGTACGGCCCGACGGACGTCGCACGGCGACGCGGGTCGTGGTCCGTCTTGTAGCCGATGAACTCCCCGAAGCGGTTCTGCGGGAACGGCACGCCCAGGTCGCACAGGCGCAGGAACCCGCGTGCCGACAGGGCCGCCTCCGCGAGGGCGTTGTCGCCGTCCATGGCACCGCCCGAGAACAGTGTCTCGGCCATCTCCCGGACCGAGTCGCCGTCGCCGCCCGACAGCGTGAGCTTGTAGTACGTCTGCTTGTCCGACCCCGCGTTGCGCGACGCGCCCGCGTTGACCTTGTCGGCGACCATGACGACGTCGTCGTGGCCGAGCTCCCACAGGCGGTCGGCGGCGCTGAAGCCCGCGGAGCCGGTGCCGACGACCACGGTGCGCGCGGTGACGACGGGGACGTCGTGGCCGCCGATCCGGACGGTCCGCGGCTCGTGCCGGTCGGCGGTGGGGGCGTCGGTCGTGTCGCTCATCGTCGTCCTCGTGCGTCGTCGCCGGGGGTCGGCGGGGCTGGTGCGGGGTGCGGGGGGTGCGGGCCGTCGGGCGGGGTCAGAGCACCGGGATGTGCATGCCGCCGTCGACGTGGAAGATCTCGCCCGTCGAGTACGGCGTCTGGCCCGACGCGAGGATCGCGACCGCGCCGGCCACGTCGGCGGGACGGCCCCAGCGCGCGATCGGCGCGAGCCCGCCCTCGAACAGCGCGTCGTACTTCGCGGAGACGCCCGCGGTCATGTCGGTCGCGATGACGCCGGGACGGACCTCGTAGACGACGATCCCCTCGGGTGCGAGCCGCGCCGCGAAGAGCTGGGTCGCCATCGCGACGCCCGCCTTGGAGACGCAGTAGTCGCCGCGGTTCGTCGAGACGGTCGCGGCGGACACCGACGACACGTTGACGACGGTCGCGACGGGACCGGCGGGCGGCTCGGGGAGGGCGTCGAGGGGGCCGCGCAGGGCGAGGACGCGGTTCGCGAACGTCTGGGTGAGGAAGTACGGGCCGCGCAGGTTGATGCCGAGCACGCGGTCGAACGACTCCGCGCCGGCCTCGAGGATGTCGGCCCGGACGGACGGGGCGACGCCCGCGTTGTTGACGAGCAGGTCGAGGCGGCCCCAGGCATCGACGGCGTCGTCGACGTAGCGGGCGTGGTCGTCGAGGTCGGCGACGGAGCCGCGCACGTAGCGGACCCGGTCGTCGGCGCCGGCGAGCTCGCGCAGCTCGGCGAGGACGTCCGCGGGCTCCTCGCGCGTCGCGAGGATCGACACGGCGTACCCGTCGGCGAGCAGCCGCCGCGTGATCCCGAGGCCGATGCCCCTGTTCCCCCCGGTCACCAGTGCGACTGCCGGCATCGTTGCCTTCCCTCGGTCGGAGCGTGGGCGGACCCGCTGCGGGGTCGCGCCACGGCGATCGTGTCACGCCGACGACGGTCTAGGCAAGCGCTTTCCGGCGACCGCCCGTCGTGGGAGGATGACGCGGTGCCCGAACCGCACCACCACGCCGCACACCACGACCGCTGCCCCGCGGCCGCTCCCGGCCGCAGGACCCACCCGTCCACCGCGCGTGACGGCAGCGCCCACCGCACCACCCAGCCCGACGGCAGCGCCCACCGCGCCACCCAGCCCGACGGCCGGCCCCGTCTCACCCCCCAGCGCCGCGGTCGCTGATGGGGGCCGTCCTCACCGCGCTCGGCACCCTCACCGCCGTCGTCCTCGCCGGCTGGCTCCTCGGCCGGTTCCGCGTGCTCGGCCCGCACGCCCCCGCGGTGCTCGCGCGCGTCGTGTTCACCGTCGCGACACCGTCGCTGCTGCTCGTCAGCATCGCCCGCACCG
>NZ_BIMR01000068.1 GCF_004306155.1 Cellulomonas biazotea | reverse complement strand
GCGCTCGGCGGCGCGCCCGTCCTCGTCGCCGCCGGCACGGCGGTCGCGACCCGCCGCGCGCCCTCCCGCCGCACCGTCGCCGCGACGGCCCTCGCCCTGGTCGGGCTGGTGGCGCTCGTCGGGACGTCCGGCGGGACCGGACGGGCGCCGCTCGTGGGTGTCGCGCTCGCGCTCGTGTCGGCCGCGTCGTTCGCCGGCATGACCGGGCTGGGGCGCCGCGAGGTACCCGGCGCGAGACCCGTCCCGATGACCGCGGCCGCGTTCACGCTCGGCGGAATCCTGCTCGTCCCGGTCGCGCCGCTGCTCGGCGACCCGCTCACCGCACCGACGCACGCCGAGGGCTGGTGGCTGCTCGTGTTCCTCGCGGTCGTCCCGACCGCGGCCGCCTACGGGGCCTATTTCACGGGCCTGCGCAGCGTGCCCGCGACGACCGCGAGCCTCCTCGCGCTGCTCGAGCCGCTGACCGCGACCGTCGGCGCGGTCGTGCTCCGCGACGAGCGACTCGGTCCGGGCGGCCTGGTCGGCGGGGTGCTCCTGGCCGCCGCCGTGGTGGTCCTTCGCCCCCGCGCGCCGACGGTGCCGACTACGATGGTCGGGCCCGGCCACGCGGCCGGTCAGCCAGTAGACGCTCCGACGCCGCGCGTGCCCGGGGCGCGAACACGTCGGGAGTAGTGCGTGCCCACGATCGTCGACAAGGTCCTGCGCATCGGTGAGGGTCGGATCCTCAAGAAGCTGTCGGGCATCGCCCAGCAGGTCAACGCGCTGGAGGACAGCTTCCTCGCACTCTCGGACGCCGAGCTGCGGGAGGAGACCGACCGGTTCCGGGCGCGGCTCGACGACGGCGAGTCGCTCGACGACCTGCTCCCCGAGGCCTTCGCCGCGGTCCGCGAGGCCGCCCGCCGCACCCTCGGGCAGCGCCACTTCGACGTCCAGCTCATGGGCGGCGCCGCGCTGCACCTCGGCAACATCGCCGAGATGAAGACCGGCGAGGGCAAGACGCTCGTCGCGACCGCGCCCGCGTACCTCAACGCGCTGTCCGGCAAGGGCGTGCACGTCGTCACGGTCAACGACTACCTGGCCGAGTACCAGTCCGAGCTCATGGGTCGCGTCTACCGCTTCCTCGGCCTGACGACGGGCGTCATCCTCGGGTCGCAGAACCCCACGCAGCGTCGCGAGCAGTACGCCGCCGACATCACGTACGGGACGAACAACGAGTTCGGCTTCGACTACCTGCGCGACAACATGGCGTGGAGCGTCGACGAGCTCGTCCAGCGCGGCCACAACTTCGCGATCGTCGACGAGGTCGACTCGATCCTCATCGACGAGGCGCGGACCCCGCTCATCATCTCCGGCCCGGCGTCGGGCGACACCAACCGCTGGTACGCCGAGTTCGCGAAGGTCGTGCGCCGCCTGCAGCCCGAGCGCGACTACGAGGTCGACGAGAAGAAGCGCACGATCGGCGTGCTCGAGCCCGGCATCGAGCGCGTCGAGGACTACCTCGGCATCGACAACCTCTACGAGTCGCTCAACACGCCGCTCATCGGGTTCCTCAACAACGCGATCAAGGCCAAGGAGCTCTTCAAGCGCGACAAGGACTACGTCGTGATGAACGGCGAGGTCCTCATCGTCGACGAGCACACGGGCCGCATCCTGCCCGGCCGTCGCTACAACGAGGGCATGCACCAGGCCATCGAGGCCAAGGAGGGCGTGAACATCAAGGCGGAGAACCAGACTCTCGCCACGATCACGCTGCAGAACTACTTCCGCCTCTACGGCAAGCTCGCGGGCATGACCGGTACCGCCGAGACCGAGGCTGCCGAGTTCCAGGGCACCTACAAGCTCGGCGTCGTGCCCATCCCGACGAACCGGCCGATGCAGCGCATCGACCAGAAGGACTTCGTCTACAAGGGCGAGGACGGGAAGTTCGACGCCGTCGTCGCGGACATCGTCGAGCGGCACGCGAAGGGCCAGCCGGTCCTGGTCGGCACGACGAGCGTCGAGAAGAGCGAGCTGCTGTCCTCGAAGCTCAAGAAGCAGGGCGTCCCGCACGAGGTGCTCAACGCCAAGCAGCACGCGCGCGAGGCGGCGATCGTCGCCCAGGCCGGCCGCAAGGGCGCCGTGACCGTCGCGACCAACATGGCCGGGCGCGGCACCGACATCATGCTCGGCGGCAACGCCGAGTTCATGGCCGTCGCGGACCTCGCGTCCCGCGGTCTCGACCCGGCCGAGAACGCCGACGAGTACGAGGCCGCCTGGCCGGGTGCGCTCGAGAAGGCCAAGGGCGCCGTCGCGGCCGAGCACGACGAGGTCGTCGAGCTCGGTGGCCTGTACGTGCTCGGCACCGAGCGCCACGAGTCCCGCCGCATCGACAACCAGCTCCGCGGCCGGTCGGGCCGTCAGGGCGACCCGGGCGAGTCCCGGTTCTACCTGTCGATGCAGGACGACCTCATGCGCCTGTTCAACTCGGGCCTCGCCGAGTCGATGATGACGCGCGCCGGGTTCCCCGAGGACCTGCCGCTCGAGTCGAAGATGGTGACGCGCGGCATCCAGTCGGCGCAGGCGCAGGTCGAGGCCCGCAACTTCGAGATCCGCAAGAACGTCCTCAAGTACGACGACGTCATGTCCCGCCAGCGCGAGGTCATCTACGAGCAGCGGCGCCGCGTCCTGGAGGGGGAGGACCTGCAGGAGCAGGTCCGGCACTTCCGCAACGACGTGCTGTCGGCCTACATCACCGGCGCGACCGTCGAGGGCCGTCCCGAGGGCTGGGACCTCGACGCCCTGTGGACCGCGCTCAAGGGCGTGTACCCCGTGACGATCACGCCCGAGGAGGTCGTCGAGCAGGCGGGGGCCGTCACGCGGCTCACGTCCGAGCTCATCGAGCGTGAGGTCCTGTCCGACGCCGACCACGCGTACGCCGAGCGCGAGGCGGCCATCGGCGCCGAGAACATGCGCCAGCTCGAGCGGCGCGTGACGCTGTCCGTCCTCGACCGCAAGTGGCGTGAGCACCTCTACGAGATGGACTACCTCAAGGAGGGCATCGGCCTGCGTGCCATGGCGCAGCGCGACCCGCTCGTCGAGTACCAGCGCGAGGGCTTCCAGCTCTTCAACGCGATGACCGACGCCATCAAGGAGGAGACGGTCGGGTACCTCTTCAACCTCGAGGTGCAGGTCGCCCCGGCGGCCGACGCCGAGCCGGCCGCGCCGCTCGTCACGGCCGACTCGGCCGCACAGACGGCGACCACCGAGGCGCCGCGGAGCGTGGCCGACGGCCCGACGCCCGGTCGCCTCGTGGCCAAGGGCCTCGACGGCCCCGACCGCCAGGTGCCGCTGCAGTACTCCGCGCCGTCCGTGGACGGCGACGCGGGCACCGTGACCCGCGGCAGCGGCGGCAGCCCCGCCGCCGGCCAGTCGGACGGCGGAGCGGCGGGCTCCGGCAACCGTGAGGCGCGCCGGCGGGCGCAGCGGCAGCAGCGCAAGGGCTGACACCCACCTGCGTCGAGCTGACGGCGACGTGCGGCACGTGCCGCGCGTCGCCGTCGGCGTGAGCGGGGTCAGCCGACCTCCAGGACCGTCGCCCGCCACGCGCCGCGGTGCGACTCGAGTCGCACCGCGACCGCCCGCACGACCGCGCCGTCGTCGACGACGGCGCTCGCCTCGAGCGTGTGCGGGTCGACCGCGCACGTGCGGACGCGGCGGACCTGCGGCGCCCGTGTCGTCGGGCGACCGCGCCGGACCCGCAGGGTGAGGTCGGTGCGGACCTGCAGCGCGTCGTACACCCCGGGCGTGAGCCAGCGAGCGAGCTGGGCGAGCGGCCGTCGACCGCCGAGGACCTCGACG
>NZ_BIMR01000067.1 GCF_004306155.1 Cellulomonas biazotea | reverse complement strand
CCTCTACGGGGTCGTCCCGACCGACCTGCAGTCGCCGTACGACGTGCGCGAGGTCATCGCGCGGCTCGTCGACGGCAGCGAGCTGCACGAGTTCAAGCGCGAGTACGGGCCGACGCTCGTCACCGGGTTCGCCCGGCTGCACGGGCACCCCGTCGGGATCGTCGCGAACAACGGCGTGCTGTTCAGCGAGTCCGCGCTCAAGGGCGCGCACTTCGTCGAGCTGTGCGACCAGCGCGGCGTCCCGCTGGTGTTCCTGCAGAACATCTCCGGGTTCATGGTCGGGCGCGACTACGAGGCGGGCGGCATTGCCAAGCACGGCGCCAAGATGGTGACCGCCGTCGCGACCACCCGCGTCCCCAAGCTCACCGTCGTCATCGGCGGCTCGTTCGGCGCCGGGAACTACTCGATGTGCGGGCGCGCGTACTCGCCGCGGTTCCTGTGGATGTGGCCCGGCGCGCGGATCTCGGTGATGGGAGGGGCGCAGGCGTCGTCCGTCCTCGCGACCGTCCGGCGCGGTCAGGTCGAGGCCCGCGGCGGGACGTGGGAGGCCGACGACGAGGCCGCGTTCCGGGCTGCCCTCGTCGACCAGTACGAGACGCAGGGCAGCCCGTACTACTCGTCCGCACGGCTGTGGGACGACGGGATCATCGACCCCGCCGACACCCGCCGCGTCCTCGGGATGGCGCTCGACGTGTGCGCGACCGTGCCCCTCGGCGAGCCGCGCCTCGGCCTGTTCCGGATGTGACGGCGATGACGACCCCCGTGCCCGCCGCTGCACCCGCGCCCGCCTCGGTCGACGGCGCGCGTCCTCCCCTCGCGCCGGTCGTCCCGGCTGGCGTGCCGGGCGCCGGGTCGACGCCCGCACCGCCGTCCGGGCTGTTCGCGACCGTGCTCGTCGCCAACCGCGGCGAGATCGCGTGCCGCGTGATCCGCACCCTGCGACGCCTCGGGATCCGGTCCGTCGCCGTCTGGTCCGACGCCGACCGTGACGCGGTGCACGTCGGGCTCGCCGACGTCGCGGTGCGCCTCGGACCGGCCGAGCCGCGCGCGAGCTACCTCGACGTCGCCGCGGTCGTGCGCGCCGCGGTCGCGTCCGGCGCCGACGCCGTCCACCCCGGGTACGGCTTCCTGTCCGAGAACGCGGACCTGGCGCGTGCCTGCGCGGACGCGGGGGTCGTGTTCGTCGGGCCGGGCATCGAGGCGCTCGACCTCATGGGCGACAAGGTCCGCGCGAAGGCGCACGTGGTCGCCGCGGGCGTGCCGGTGACCCCGGGCGTCGCGCTCGCGGGCCTGACGGACGACGAGGCCGCGGACGCCGTCGCCCGGCTGGGCTACCCCGTGCTCGTCAAGCCGTCGGCCGGCGGGGGCGGCAAGGGCATGACCGTCGTCGAGCGGCCCGACGACCTCGCCGACGCGCTCGTCACGTCGCGGCGCGTCGCCGCCGCGGCGTTCGGCGACGACACCCTGCTCGTCGAGCGGCTCGTCGCCACGCCGCGGCACATCGAGGTCCAGCTCCTCGCCGACGCCCACGGTGCGGTCGTGCACCTCGGCGAGCGGGAGTGCTCGCTGCAGCGGCGGCACCAGAAGGTCGTCGAGGAGGCGCCGTCGCCCCTGCTCGACGCGGCGACGCGCGCCCGGATCGGCGCCGCCGCGTGCGACGTCGCGCGCAGTGTCGGCTACGTCGGCGCGGGGACGGTCGAGTTCCTCGTGTCCGACGACGCCCCGACGGAGTTCTTCTTCATGGAGATGAACACGCGGCTGCAGGTCGAGCACCCCGTGACGGAGCTCGTCACGGGCCTCGACCTCGTGGAGTGGCAGGTCCGCGTCGCCGCGGGCGAGCCGCTGGGGTTCGGGCAGGACGACGTGCGGCTCACCGGGCACGCCGTCGAGGCGCGCGTCTACGCCGAGGACCCCGCGCGCGACTTCCTGCCCACCACCGGGACCGTGCGGGTGCTCGACGAGCCCACCGGCGACGGCATCCGCGTCGACAGCGCCCTGCGCGCCGGGCTGGAGGTCGGGTCGACGTACGACCCGATGCTCGCGAAGGTCGTCGCGTGGGCGCCCGACCGGGCGGAGGCGCTGCGGCGGCTCGACGGCGCGCTGGCCCGCACGACGGTCCTGGGCGTCCGCACCAACGTCTCGTACCTGCGGCACGTGCTGGTCGACCCCGACGTCCGCGCGGGGCGGCTCGACACGGGGCTGCTGGGTCGGCTGACGCCCGCGGGACGTCCCGGCGGGGAGCCGCCGTCGAGCGGCGTGCCGGTGGCGCCGAGCGTCGACGGCGGTCCGGGTGCGACGACCTACCTCGCCGCCGACGTCCTCGCACCCGTCGCGGCCGTCCTGTGGCGGCACACGGACCTCGCCGCGGAACCGGAGGGCACGCGGCCGCGGCGGAGCGACGCCTGGCGGCACGACGGCTGGCGGCTCGGAGACCCGCGACCGACCCGGTACGAGGTCGCGGTCGACGGCGGCGACGTCGTCGAGGTCGCGGTCCTCGTCGGGGCACCGCGGGTCGCGGACGGCCTCCGCGAGGACTGGTCCGCCGCCACGGTCACCGTCGCCGACCGGACGCCCGTCTCCGCCCGCCTCACCCGCCGGACCCCCGACACGGCCGAGGTCGACGTCGACGGTGTCGTGCACGTCGTGCGCCTCGCGACCGACGGACCGGTCACCTGGGTCGGCGTCGACGGCGCCGCGGCCGAGGTCCGCTTCCGCAGCCGCGTCGAGCGCCTCGCGGAGGACCTCGCGGCCGTCACCCGCGGCGAGCGTCCCGCCGACCCGACGGTCCGCGCACCCATGCCCGGGATCGTCGTCGCGGTCGACGTCGAGAGCGGTGCCGAGGTCGTCGCCGGCCAGCCGCTCCTCACGATCGAGGCGATGAAGATGGAGCACCGCCTCGCCGCTCCCACCGACGGTGTCGTCACCCTCACGGTCCGACCGGCCGACCGGGTGTCGCTCGACCACGTGGTCGCCACGATCACCCCCCACCCCCACGAAGGGAACCCGTCATGAGCCACGAGCTGACCCCGGAGCAGCGCAAGCTGCGCGACGAGGTGCGCGACTTCGCCGACCACGTCGTGGCCCCCGCGGCCTACGAGTACGACACCAAGCGGGAGCTGCCCTACGAGATCCTCGCGCAGATGGGGGAGATGGGGCTGTTCGGCCTGCCCTTCCCGCGCGACTACGGCGGTCAGGGGCGCGACTACTTCGACCTGTGCCTGGCCGTCGAGGAGCTCGGGCGCGTCGACCAGTCGATCGGCGTGACGCTGGAGGCGGGCGTCGGGCTCGGCGCGATGCCGGTGTTCCGGCACGGCACCGAGGAGCAGAAGCAGGAGTGGATGCCGCTGCTCACGTCGGGCCGGGGTCTCGCGGCGTTCGGGCTCACCGAGGCCGACGCGGGCTCGGACGCCGCCGGCACCCGCACGACCGCGCGCCTCGAGGACGGCGAGTGGGTCATCGACGGCAGCAAGCAGTTCATCACCAACTCCGGCACGCGGATCACGCGGCTGCTGACGATCACCGCCGTGACGGGGGAGTCCGTGCGGGACGACGGGACCGTCAAGAAGGAGCTCAGCGCGATCCTCGTCCCCGCGGGCACCCCGGGCCTCACGGTCCTCCCGCCGTACGACAAGGTCGGCTGGCACACCTCCGACACGCACCCCCTGCGGTTCGAGGACCTGCGCGTCCCCGAGGCGAACCTGCTCGGCACGCGCGGGCGCGGCTTCGCGCAGTTCATCCAGGCGCTCGACGAGGGCCGCGTCGCCATCGCCGCGCTGTGCACGGGGGCCGCGCAGGGGTGCCTGGAGGAGGCCATGCGGTACGCCCGCAGCCGCAACGTCTTCGGGCACCCCATCGGCGAGAACCAGCACATCGCGTTCAAGATCGCGCGCATGGAGGCCCGGGTGCACGCCGCCCGCCTGGCCTGGTACGACGCCGCGCGCCTGCTGCTCGCGGGGCAGCCGTTCAAGCTCGAGGCCAGCCTCGCCAAGCTCATCGGCAGCGAGGCCGCGATGGACAACGCGCGCGACGCGACGCAGATCTTCGGCGGGTACGGCGTCCTGAACGAGAACGCCGTCGCCCGGCACTACCGCGACTCGAAGATCCTCGAGATCGGGGAGGGGACGACCGAGGTGCAGCTCATGGTCATCGCGCGCGAGCTCGGGTTCGCGGGGGCGAGCCGATGACGGACGAGGCGGACGTCGAGGTCGCCGCGGCCGAGCTCGATGTCGACGCCGGGGCCGGCGGCGTCGCGCACGACGTGCTGCAGCGCGGGCTGTACTACGAGGAGCTCGACCTCGACGCCCGGTACCTGCACCGCCCCGGCCGCACGATGACCGAGGCGGACAACGTCCTGTTCAGCACCCTGACGATGAACCCGCAGGCCCTGCACCTCGACGCCGCGTGGTCGTCGTCGCAGCCGTTCGGCGAGCGCCTCGTGAACTCGATGCTGACGCTCGCGGTGCTCGTCGGGTCGTCCGTCGCGCAGCTCACGCAGGGCACGATCGTCGCGAACCTCGGCTTCACCGACGTGCGCTTCCCGCACCCGCTGCGGCACGGCGACACGCTGTATGCCGAGACGGTCGTGACGGCCAAGCGGCCGTCGTCGTCCCGGCCGGGGCAGGGCGTCGTCACGCTCGCCCACACGGGCCGCAACCAGGACGGCGTCGTCGTCGCCGAGGCGACCCGCACCGTCCTGTTCTGGTGCCGGGACGCCGCGCCGTGACCGCGTTCACGCTCGGCCCCGCGCTGCTGTTCTGCCCCGCGGACCGCCCCGACCGGTACGCCAAGGCGGCCGACCGCGCCGACGGCGTGATCCTCGACCTGGAGGACGCCGTCCTGCCCGCCGACAAGGCGGCCGCGCGGGAGCACCTCGCAGCGGTGCACCTCGACCCGGCGCGCACGGTCGTCCGGGTCAACCCGGCCGGCACGCCCGACCTCGTCGAGGACCTGCACGCGCTCGCGGGGACGCCGTACCGGACCCTCATGCTCGCCAAGACCGCGGGCCGCGCGGACGTCCGGGAGCTCGCGGCCTACGACGTCGTCGCGCTGGTCGAGACGGCGGCCGGTGTCGTCGAGGCGTCCGCGATCGCCGCCGAGGCCAACGTCGTCGCGCTCATGTGGGGCGCGGAGGACCTCGTCGCGTCCCTGGGCGGCACTGCCAGCCGCCGTGACGACGGCACCTACCGCGACGTCGTCCGGCACGCGCGCTCCGCCGTCCTGCTCGCCGCGGGCGCGCACGGCAAGGCCGCGGTCGACGCCGTGCACGTCGACCTCGACGACACCGAGGGCCTCGCCGCCGAAGCGGCCGACGCCGCGGCCAGCGGCTTCACGGCGACCGCGTGCCTGCACCCGTCCCAGGTCGACGTCGTGCGTGCGGCCTACACGCCGCGGCCGCAGGACGTGCGGTGGGCGCGCGCAGTCCTCGACGCGGCCGCCGGTCAGCACGGCGTCTTCCGCTTCGAGGGGCGCATGGTCGACGGACCTGTCCTGCGTCACGCCGAGCAGGTCCTGCGCCGCGCGGGTCGGCCGCCGACCCGCTGACCGTGGCGCTCGGGTCGCGCCGCCGGCTCGGCACCGGCGACGGCTCCGGGCGCTTCCGGGGTGCATCCGGGCGTCACCGCAGCACCGGCGACAGGTCGGCGCCCCGGATCACGACCGCGCCCGCCGACGACACGTCGGCCGCGACGACGAGGACGTAGTCGAGGTCGAACGACGACCGCCAGCCCGGTTGGCCGACGACCTCAGCCTGCGCCTGGTCCGCGATCTGCAGGAGCCCGTCGGCCGACGTCGACGAGAGCGTGACACCGACGTCGAAGGTGAGGACGGCGACGGTCCCGTCGGCGACGGCGACTGCGCGCGAGCCCCCTGCAGGCCCGAACGGTGCCGCACGGTCACCCCACGGCGCGACGACCAGGGACTGCACCACGGTGCCGACCACCTCGTCCGAGGAGAGGGAGAGACGCACCTCCTCGAGGTCGCCGAGGTCCTCGACGCCCGACGCGTCGCCGGCCTTGAGGTAGCGCTGCACGGCATCCAGGGCGGCCTGCGCCCGGTCGAGGTCGACGGTGTCGGGCGCGTGCGTCGCACCGCGGCCGCCTCCGTGCAGGGTCGTGCCGGACTCGACGTCGGTCTCCGCGCGGATGCGCCACGGGTCGAGGACGTCCTGCCGCTCCTCCACGCGCAGGAGCGGCACGGCCGCCTCGTCGTCCTCGCGACGTGACACGACGACCCGGTACAGCGGGTAGGACGTGAACGCGGGCGCGATCTCCTCCAGCGTGGTCATCGGGAACGTCGAGGCGTCGACCTGGGTCCCGTCGCGTGCCGCCCGGGCGAGCTCGACGCGTGCGTCGAACTCCTGGACCGCGAGCTGCGGGCCGCTCGTGACGCGCGCCCAGGCCGTCGGGTCGCCCGCCGCGGCGGCGGCTGCGGCCTCCGTGTACGGGTGCGGCGTGGGCTCCGGTGCGGCGCGCTCCGCGGCTGTCAGCGCCGGGCGCTCGGGGAGCTCGGGGCGTGCTGCGACGCCCGGGACCGCGGCGCATCCCGCCAGTCCGACCGTCCCGACGAGGGTGGCGGTGGTCAGCATGGTGAGGCGCGCGCCGATCGACTCTGCGCCCGCCGTGTCGGCCGCTGTGTCGGGGCGGGCCTCCTGGTGGACCTCACCCGACGCGGCGTCGGGCCCGGGGCCGTCCGTCCGGTCACGACCACGACGCCGTCGCCCGAGCGCCACGCCACCACCCGTGAGGACGGCTCCCAGGGCCGCGGCCCCGACCGCGACGCCGAACGACGACGGCACCTCGACCCCGACGCCCACGTGGAGTCGCGAACCGGGCTCCGCCGCGACGGCGACGACCGCGACGGACGCGTCGTCGAGCGGCACCCGCACGGTGCGCTCACCCGAGCCGCGGTCCTCGACCGTCCAGAAGCGCGCGGCGCCGAGGTCGGACGGTGCCTCCTCGGGACGCCCGCGGACGTCGCCCGCCAGCCGGCCGTCCAGCCCGGCACGCAGGACGACGAGGCGCTGCATCGGCGCGGTGTACGACGCGACGTCGACGGGGTGCGCGGCGCCCACCAGCACGTCGCCGTGCTCGGCGTGCGCCGTGACGGCGAGCGTCACGCCGGTGAGGGGGACGAGGTCGTGCGGGAGGACGACGGCGCGGGCACCGACGGGTGCGGTGATCGTCCTCAGGTCGATCTGGTCGTCGGGACCGACGAGTGCTGCGGCGCCGGTACCGAGGACGAGCAGCACGGCTCCGACGGTGACGGACAGCACGGACATGACGCGGCGCATGGGGCCCCCTTCGTGTGATCGGCGCCGAAGGTACCGATCCGGACGAAACGGGCGTCACAGTTCTCCACAGGGCCGCCGGAACCGGCGGTGACCGGCGCCGCACGGAGGTCGCGACGCGGTCCGTGCGGCGTCAGGAGGCGTCGTACCGGGTGTACGGGTGGGCGAACTCGCGTCCCCACAGCGTGGCCCGCTCGGCGCGCGAGAGACCGACCTCGTCGCACACGTCGTCCCACCCGTCGGCGACGGCGGCCTCGACCTCGTCGATGACCTCCTGCGCCCGTCCGGCGCTCAGCAGGAACTCGCCGGCGACTGCGCGGCACAGCCGCAGCTGGCTCGCGCGCGCGCCGTCGGCGGTGATGCCGATCGCCTGGGTCGCGGTGCTCGTCGAGCGTCGCTGCGGAGCGACGTCGTACGCGGGCGTGAGCGTGAGGTGCTGCCCGTCCCAGAACGCCGCGTGGTTGCGCAGGTGGTCGTCCGTGTTGCCGACCACGACGTTCACGACGAGCCGCCGGAAGAGCTCGGTCAACGTCTCGGGGACCCGCGTCCAGGGGCCGGAGCGCACTTCGCGGGCGATGTCCGCGTACGACGCGTACCGCGCGCTGCTCTCCGCCAGGCCGAGGACGGTCAGCATCGACACCATCTGGCGGCGCGCCGTGCGCGGCGACCCGTCCGGTGCGGTCACGGGGTACCGGTCGAACCGCTCGACGAGCAGGACGTCCTTGCCGCCCGCGCGCACGACGGAGACGGGGGCGACCTGCGCGCCGGCCCGGGCCGCGAGCAGCATCGCCGCACCTTCCGCCTTCACCACCGGCCGGTCGTCGGTGCTGGAGGAGAACTTCGCGACGAGGTGCCGACCGCCGTCCTCGAGCAGCGCCTTGGGCCGTGCGCCGCCGATGGACGTGCCGTGCCCGGCCGCCGCTTCCAGGGCGGGCGGCAGCCGCTCGCCGCGCTCGACGAGCTCGGCGGCCTCCATGAGCTGCGCGAGCGAGGCGCGCTCGTCGCGCGGGACGTACTCCTGTGCCGACCCCTGGAAGTCCAGGGCGCCGATCCGGTCGCTCCCGGAGCGCAGCAGGTAGGTGAGCTCCGAGAGCTCTGCGTCGGGGTCGGAGCCGACTTCGAGGTTGAGGACGCGTCGTCCCCACGCGTCAGGGGCTGCGTCGCGCAGGCACCCGGCGAGTGCGAGTGGCTCGCGACGCGGCACGGCGGTCGGGTCCAGCGCCCGGTCGGTGAGGGGCAGCTCCGGCGGGTAGAGCGAGACTGCGTCCGGCCGTGCCCGGTAGCTCGCGCCGTAGCGGAACGCGAGGACGGGCTGACCGGCGAGGCGCGCGGGTGTCGCCTGGAGGACGCCGGCGACGACGGGCTCGTGCGCGCCGGGCAGCCACGTCCAGACGAACGCGCGCTGAGGTGCAGCGGCCTCAGAAGTCATCGTCGATCTCCGCAGGCTTCGGACGTACCCGCTCGGGCAGCAGGGCCAGGGTCGCGCGCTGCCGCGCGGCGAGGTCGGGCAGGTCCCGGGCGTCGGCGCCGAACAGGGGAACCCCGCACAGCACGGCGGCCTCCAGGACGGTACCGACGGCGGTGCCGGGCGCGCCCTTCTCGATGCGCCCGACCACGGCCGTGCTGACGCCGAGGCGCCCCGCGAGCTCGGCGACCGTCCACCCCAGCTGCCGCCGGGCGATCGCGACCTGCACGCCGAGCGTCTCGACGGCCGCGAGGGTCGCCGGGAGGTAGGCGTAGGTGCGCTTGGCCATGGGATCGACTATAAACCGAACCGTACGGCCAGAAGAAGATGTTTATGTCATGTCGCGTCGGGCCGGGCCGTCGTAGCTGCTCAGCGGGCGGATGAGGGAGTTCGACGCGAGCTGTTCCATGACGTGCGCGGTCCACCCGACGACGCGGGCCGCGGCGAACAGGGGCGTGAAGGTCGGGGTGTCGAACCCCATGAGGTGGTAGACGGGCCCGGTCGGGTAGTCGAGGTTGGGCAGGATGCCGGTGCGCGCGGTCATGGCGTCCTCGAGCGCGACGTAGAGGTCGAGCAGGTCCTGTCGGTCGTAGTGCTCGATCAGCCGGCCGAGCCACGCGCGCATGGTCGGGACGCGCGAGTCGCCGTGCTTGTAGACGCGGTGCCCGAAGCCCATGACCTTGCGCTTCGCGGCGATCTCGGCGTCGAGCCAGGCCGCCGCCTGGTCCGCGGACCCGATCTCGGCGAACGTCGCCATGACGGCCTCGTTGGCGCCGCCGTGCAGGGGGCCCTTGAGCGCACCGACCGCGCCCGTCACGGCGGAGTGCAGGTCCGACAGGGTCGAGGCGATGACGCGCGCGGTGAACGTGGACGCGTTGAACGAGTGCTCGGCGTACAGCACGAGGGACACCTCGAACGCCTTGACGACGACCGGGTCGGGCACCTCGCCGAACGTCATCCAGAAGATGTTCTCCGCGAACTTCAGGTCGTCGCGCGCGGGGATCGGGTCCTGGCCGCGGCGGCGTCGCTGGTCGAGCGCGACGACGCCCGGGACCTGCGCGAGCAGCCGGATCGACTTCGCGAGGTTCGCCTCCCGCGAGGGGTCCTCTGCGGTCGGGTCGTGCGCGCCGATGACGCTCACGGCGGTCCGGACCACGTCCATCGGGTGGCAGGTCGTCGGCAGCGCGAGGACCGCGTCGACGACCGGGTCGGGCAGCGTCCGCTGCGAGCGCCCGCGGCCCTGGAACGCGGCGAGCTCGTCGGCGTTCGGCAGCTCGCCGTTCCACAGGAGGTACGCGACCTCCTCGAACACGCAGCGTTCCGCGAGCTGGTCCACGGGGTAGCCGCGGTACAGCAGCGAGTTGCTCTCGGGGTCCACGGACGAGATCGCGGTCGTGTCCACGACCACGCCCGCGAGCCCCTTGTGGATCTCGGTCATCGTGCCTCCATCGCCGTTGACGGATCGTTGACTGATACAAGGCCAGGCGCTACAGCCGGAAGTTGAAGACGTCCTCGTCGAAGTGGCTGTACGAGGGGTAGTCGAGCAGGTCGTAGAGGTCCGCGCGTGTCTGCATGCGGTCGAGCAGCCCGGCCTGCGTGCCGGACGCGAGGATCTCGTCGAGCCCGGCGGACGCCGCGCCCATGGCGAGGCGCAGCAGCGTGACGGGGTAGATGACGATGTTCATGCCGAGGTCGGTGAGCTGCTGCGCGGTGAGCAGCGTGCCCTTGCCGAACTCGGTCATGTTCGCGAGCAGCGGCACGTCGAGCGCGGCACGGAAGGCCGCGAACTCCTCGGGGCCCGCCAGGGCCTCCGGGAAGACGGCGTCCGCACCGGCGTCGACGAGCGCCCGCGCCCGGTCGATCGCCGCGTCGAGCCCCACGACCGCCCGCGCGTCGGTCCGGGCCACCACGAGGAAGTCGGGGTCGCGCCGCCCGTCGACCGCCGCGCGGATGCGGCGCAGCGCCGTCTCGTCGTCGACGACGTCCTTGCCGTCGAGGTGCCCGCAGCGCTTGGGGTTGACCTGGTCCTCGATGTGGCAGCCCGCGAGCCCGGCGTCCTCCAGGCCCTGCACGGTGCGCGCGACGTTCATCGGCTCGCCGAAGCCCGTGTCCGCGTCGACGAGGGCCGGCAGGTTCGTCATGCGGGCGATCTGCCCGGCGCGCGTCGTCACCTCGGTCGCCGTCGTCAGGCCGATGTCGGGCAGCCCGAGGTCGGCCGACAGGACCGCGCCCGACACGTACACGCCGTCGAAGCCCTTGGCCTCGATCAGCCGGGCCGACAGCGGGTTGAACGCCCCGGGCAGGCGCAGCAGCCGCCCCGACGCGAGCGCCTCGCGGAAGGCCCGCCGCTTGTCGGACGCGGTCGTCGTCGCGTACAGCATCAGAACAGTCCTTCCGGCGACCGGACGGCGTCGAGGACGCCCGCGGGCGCGACGACCGTGAGGCCCGCGAGCTCGTCGGGCCGCAGCGACGACAGCCGCTGGGCGACGTCGAGGAACCGCTCGACCTCCGCCGCGTCGAGCACGCCGTCCGCGAGCGTGCGGAACTTCGCGACGTAGTCGGCACGCGCGAACGGCCGCGCGCCGAGCGGGTGCGCGTCGGCGACCGCGATCTCCTCGACGACCACCTCGCCGGACGTCGTCGTGATCTCCACCCGCCCGCCGAACGCCTTCTGCGCCGGGTCCGTCGAGTGGTAGCGCGCGGTCCACGCCGGGTCCTCGGTCGTCGTGACCTTCTGCCACAGCGCGACCGTGTCGGGGCGTGTCGCCCGCGCGGGCTCGTACGACAGCACGTGGTGCCACGTCCCGTCCTGGAGCGCGACCGTGAAGATGTACGGGATCGAGTGGTCGAGCGTCTCGCGCGACGCCGTCGGGTCGTACTTCTGCGGGTCGTTCGCGCCCGAGCCGATGACGTAGTGGGTGTGGTGCGAGGTGTGGATGACCACCGACGCGACGTTCGCCGGGTCGGCGACGTCCGGCCGCGCGTGGTGCAGGCGGCGGGCCAGGTCGATGAGCGCCTGCGACTGGTACTCGGCCGAGTGCTCCTTCGTGTAGGTGTCGAGGATCGCCGTCTTCGCCTCGCCCGGCGCCGGCAGCGGGACCTCGTACGAGGCGTCCGGTCCGTCGAGCATCCACGCGACGACGCCGTCCTCGCCCTCGTAGATCGGGCTCGGCGACCCCTCGCCGCGCATCGCCCGGTCCACGGCCTCGATCGCGACCTTGCCCGCGAACGCGGGGGCGTACGCCTTCCACGAGGAGATCTCGCCCTTGCGGGACTGCCGCGTCGCGGTCGTCGTGTGCAGCGCCTGCCCGACGGCCTGGAACACGACCTCCGTCGGGAGGCCCAGCAGCGTGCCGAGCCCCGCCGCGACCGACGGCCCGAGGTGCGCGACGTGGTCGATCTTGTGCGCGTGCAGGCTGATCGCCCGCACGAGGTCCACCTGGATCTCGTACCCCGTCGCGATCGCCCGGACCAGGTCCGCGCCCGACCGGCCGGTGTGCTGCGCGACCGCGACCAGCGGCGGGATGTTGTCGGCCGGGTGCGAGTAGTCCGCGGCGAGGAACGTGTCGTGGTAGTCGAGCTCGCGCACGGCGACCCCGTTGGCCCACGCCGCCCACTCGGGCGAGACCCGCACGTCCGGCGCGAGCCCGGAGACGGTCGCGCCGTGCCGCGTCGACCCCGCGTACGGGTGGGCGACGGCCTGCGCGCGGGCCGCGACGACCGGTGACCGCGTGAGCGAGGCCGCGGTCACGGCGGCGTTGTCGATCACCCGGTTGACGACCATCTCGACCACGTCGTCGGGGACCGGGACCGGGTCGGCGGCGACCTCCGCGATCGCCCAGGCGAGCTGGTCGGTGCGGGCCAGCCGGTCGGCGCTCGGGTGGACGCGCAGGGCGTGCGTGCGCATGGGCCTCCGTCCCTCGTCGGACGCGCCGCGCCGGGGGACCGGCGGCGGCGACGGCGTGCGCCGGACGCGGGGTGCGCCGGCCACCAGCCGAGGCTAACCGCCCGGACGTCGCGTGGCGTGGCGGGCGTCGTCGGTCACCCGTGTGGCGACCCACAGCTCCTCGGCGGGCCACCGGGTCGCCCAGTCGGCGGACACGATCTCGTAGAACGCGTGGTCGTGGCCGTCGGCCGGTGCGTAGAGCTCGTGCAGCGCCTCGACGACGAAGCCCGAGCGGCGCAGCAGGCGGACCCAGTCCCCGTGGGACGGGTGGAACTCGACGCCGCCGCCCGGCCAGCGCACCTTGGAGGCCTCCCGCTGCCCGCGCAGGAGCCGCTCGTGGGCGACGCCCTCGTCCGCGGGCACGCACAGGGCCGACAGCAGGCTGTTGGTGAGGAAGACCAGCCGGCCGCCGGGACGCAGCAGCCGTCCCGCCTCGGGCAGCCAGGCGGCGGGGTCGCACCACGCGGCGGCGCCGTGCTCGCTCACGACCAGGTCGGCGCAGCCCGACGCGAGCGGGACGTGCTCGGCGTCGCCCTGCACGAGCGGGAACGCCGGGCCGTGCCGGCGCTGCAGCCGCGCCGCGGTCGCGAGCTGCTCGCCCGAGAGGTCCACCGCGACTGTCCGGGCGCCCGCCCGCGTGAGCCACGCGGACACGTACGCCGTGCCACAGGCGAGCTCGACGACGTCGAGGCCGCGGACGTCGCCGAGGACGCCCAGGTCGCGCTCGGGGACGGCGAACAGCCCCCAGACCGCCTCCGGCCGGGTCCACTGGTCCTCGGCGGCGGCGTCCGTGAAGCGCTCGTTGACGACGGCCCACAGCGCCCGGTTCAGCGCGATCTCCGCGGGACGGTCCGCGGGCATGTCGGAGACCTGGTCCGGGGTGCGGTCGTCAGGCACGTCCTGACTGTAGGCCGGGTCCCCGTCTGGGACCTTCGACGCCGGTCGGGCGCCTGCGGCGGCACTACGGTCGCCCGCATGGCCGACCCCCGAGGATTCCTCCGGACCCGCGACCGTGAGCTCCCGTCCGACCGGGCCGTGCCCGTCCGGATCCTCGACTGGGACGAGGTCCACCGGCACCCGGTCGGCGACGCCGCCGCGCTGGAGTCGCTGCACCGGCAGGCCGGCCGCTGCATGGACTGCGGCGTGCCGTTCTGCCACCACGCGTGCCCGCTGGGCAACCTCATGCCCGAGTGGAACGACCTGACGTGGCGCGGGCAGTGGCGCGACGCGTCGGACCGCCTGCACATGACGAACAACTTCCCCGAGGTCACCGGCCGGCTGTGCCCCGCGCCGTGCGAGTCGGGGTGCGTGCTGGGCATCAACCAGCCGCCGGTGACGATCCGGAACGTCGAGCTGTCCATCGCGGAGGAGGCGTTCGACCGCGGGCTCGTCGTGCCGGAGGAGATCCACCGCATGACGGAGTGCACGGTCGCGGTCGTCGGTTCGGGCCCCGCCGGGCTGGCGGCCGCGCAGCAGCTCACGCGCGCGGGCCACAGTGTCACCGTGCTCGAGCGGGCGAGCGCGCCCGGCGGGCTGCTGCGGTTCGGCATCCCCGAGTACAAGCTGCCCGCGGCGGTCGTCGAGCGGCGTCTGGACGTGATGCGCGCCGAGGGCACGGTGTTCCGGTGCGGCGTCGACGTCGGGGCGGACGTCACCGGGGACGACCTGCGCCGCCGGTTCGACGCGGTGCTCGTCACGACCGGCTCGACGCGTCCCCGCGACCTGCCCGTGCCGGGCCGCGACCTGGACGGCGTCATGCCCGCGATGGATTACCTCGTGCCCGCCAACCACGCGGCCGTGGGCGAGCCCGTCGCCGGTGCGCCCGTCGCGACCGGCCTGGACGTCGTGGTGGTCGGCGGCGGCGACACGGGCGCCGACTGCGTCGGGACCGCCGTCCGCCAGGGTGCGCGCTCGATCACGCAGCTCGAGATCATGGCGCCCGCGCCGCACGAGCGGCCCGCGACGCAGCCCTGGCCGACCTACCCGACGCTGTTCCGCGTCTCCTCCTCGCACGAGGAGGGCGGCGAGCGCGTCTTCGCCGTCAGCACGACGCGGCTCGTTGGCGACGACGACGGTCGGGTCGCCGGCCTGGCGCTCGTCGACGTCGAGCAGGTCGACGGGCGGTTCGAGCCGGTCGCCGGGACGGAGCGGGTGCTGCCCGCGCAGCTCGTCGTGCTGGCCCTCGGGTTCGTCGGGCCGGAGACGGACGGCCTCGGGGACCAGCTCGGGCTGACGACCGACGGGCGCGGGTCGTTCGTGCGCGACGACGACTTCTCGACGACCACGCCGGGTGTCTTCGTCGCGGGCGACTGCGGGCGCGGGCAGTCGCTCGTCGTCTGGGCCATCGCCGAGGGCCGGGCCGCGGCGGCGTCCGTCGACCGGTTCCTCACGGGTCGCTCCGCGCTGCCGTCGCCGATCCGCGCCAGCACCGTGGCGCTGCGCGCGTAGCCGCGCAGGTCAGCCGCACGCCCTCGTCGGGACGCCCCACGGCGGTCCTCCCAGCGGATGCGGGCCTGCCCCGACCGTCCCAGCATGGGTCGGTCGGGGACCGCTCGACACCCCGATCACGTCCGGAAGAACGACGAGGTTCGACGACGGGGGCACGACCATGCACGGGTTCGGCGCACGACGAGGATGGGTCGCGACCGGAGGGGCCGCGGTGCTCGCCGCCGGCCTGGCCGCGGGAGGGGTCGCCGCGGGCGGCCCGACGACCAGCGGTCCGGCCACGGGCGGCCAGGACGTCCAGCGCGGGGGCGGTGATCGTGGCGGCACGTCGCGGGCCAAGAACGTCGTCGTCATCGTCGGCGACGGGCTGAGCATGGCGGCACGCGACGCGATCCGGCTCGCGACCGTCGGGCAGGGCGGGCAGCTCCAGATGGACCAGCTGCGGTACGCGGGCTGGATGTACACGGACTCCGCGGACCCCGAGGAGGCGGTCACCGACTCGGCGGCCGGCGCGACCGCGTTCGCGACGGGCGTGCGGACCTACAACGGCGCGGTGTCCGTCGACGTCGACGGCAACCCCGTGACGACCCTGCTGGAGCACGCGAAGGCGCTGCGCAAGGCCACGGGCCTCGTGACGACTGCGCAGGTCACCGACGCGACGCCCGCGGCCTTCGGGTCGCACGTGCCCGACCGCGGCGACCAGACGGAGATCGCCCGGCAGCTCGTCGAGGAGTCGAAGCCCGACGTCATCCTCGGCGGCGGCGAGGACTGGTGGTACCCGACGGGCGACGAGGGCGCCTACCCCGACGACCCGGCCGACCCGCGGCCCGAGGTCAGCCGCAGCACGATCGGCAACCTCGTCGAGCGCGCGCAGGACGCGGGCTGGACGTACGTCAGCACGGCCGCCGAGCTGGAGGCCACCGATGCCGACCGGATCCTCGGCCTGTTCGCGAACGAGGAGATGTTCGAGCAGGCGCCCGAGGGGCAGGGCGACGAGTACGCGCCCGTCGTGCCGCTCGCGACGATGACCGCGAAGGCCCTCGACGTGCTGCGGCACGACCGCCAGGGGTTCTTCCTGCTCGTCGAGGAGGAGGGTGTCGACGAGATGGCGCACGCCAACAACGCGGCCCGCACGATCCAGGCCGGGCAGGCGCTCGACGAGGCGGTCGCGGTGGTGCGGGACTTCGCCGCGAAGCACCGGGACACGCTCGTCGTCATCGTCGGCGACCACGAGACCGGCGGGCTCGCCATCGAGAACGTCAGCGCGTCCGACGAGTCGGGCGACCCGGCCAGCACCGTGCCCGGCGTCCTGCAGAGCCTCGAGGACGGGCCGTTCCCGATCGCGGGCAGCGACCTGCAGTTCACGGTCGACTGGACGACGGGCGGCCACACGGGTGCGGCGACGCCGCTGACCGCCGACGGCCCGGGCAGCGAGCGGCTCGCCCGCGCGCAGAAGAACACCGACGTGTTCGACGCGGTGCTCGCCGCGATGCGCGGTCGCCGCTGACAGTCGCGCCAGACCGACCGTCCGTCCCCGCGCATCCCGGTGAGCGCGCGGGGGCGGACGGCTGCGCGGCCCCGCGGTGTCGGGGTGCGCCCCTACACTCCGGCCGGTGACCACCCGGACCTTCGCCACCGCCTCCCACCTGGGGGAGGACGGCCTCGTGCTGGGCCTCGCGCCCGCGCTCACACCGGCGGGGCTGGTCGACGACCCGAGCTTCTTCCACGGGTTCGCCGCGCACCCGCAGGTGCTCGCGCGCGGCCTGCTCACGCTGGCCGACGTCACTGCGACGCGCTACTTCCAGTACACGCCGTCGACCCTGCGCGACCCGGTGCTCACCGCGCACGGCGACCGGCTGCGTGCCGAGGTCTTCTCGGCGTGCAACGGTGTCTACGCGCGCCTGGACCTGCTGCCCGACGGGATCGACGCGGGCGAGGTCGCGCACGGCACGACGAACGTCGACATCGGCCCGACGACGCGCGCGGCGCTCACGCAGGTCGGGCGCGACGGCTTGCTGCACGTCGACGTGGGTCGCGGCGGCCTGACGGTGTCGAGCCCCGAGGAGACCGTCGTCGAGCGTCCCGTCGAGATGCCGGGGCGCTGGGTGCGCGCGTTCGGCAACGCCGCCGAGCTGCACCACGGGCTCGCGCCCGCCTTCACGCTCGGCGCCGCGCACGCCAAGGCGTTCGTGGCCGGGCTGCCCGCCGCGACCAGCGCGACCCGCACCGGCTGGCTCACACCCGACCGGACGGGTGCGCGGCTGTCGCCCCGCCGGACCGCGGCCGGGGTCCTCGTGTCCGGCCTGCACCGGCTGAGCGCGGCCAAGCGCCTGCTCCCGCACGTCACGGGCGTCACCGTGCTCGGCGGACCCGACGCCGGTCCCGTGGTTGTCGAGGTCGCGCTGCCCGGAGCCCGGCTCGTCCTCGGGCTCACCGACGAGGCGTGGCGCGGGCACTCCGGCGAGGGGTCGCTGCTCACGTCGCTCGCGGGCGCCACGGTCGCCGAGGACGCCGACGTGGTCAGCGCGCTGCTCGCGTTCGAGCCGGTCGTCGACGTGCCGCGGCTGGCCCGCGACTCCGCGCTCGACGAGGGCCGGGTGCGCGCGGCGCTCGCCGTCCTCGCGGCCGACGGTCGCGTCGGGTGGGACACGCACGACGCCGCCTGGTTCCACCGCGAGCTGCCGCACGACCCGGCGCGCGTCGACAAGGACAACCCCCGCCTCGTCGCGGCGCGTCGGCTGGTCGCCGACAGTGCCGTCAGCCCGGCCGACGGCGGCTGGTCGGTCCGCAGCCGCACCGGCGGTCCGGACCACCGCGTGACCGCCGACGGCTGCACCTGCCCCTGGTTCCTCGCGCACGGCACCGGCCGCGGCCCGTGCGCTCACGTCCTCGCCGTCCAGATCCGCACGGAGGCCCCCGCATGACCGCACCCCGGCTCGCCGCGGCGCTCCAGGTGTTCACCGACCTCGGCTGGGGGTCGGCCGACCTCGCCGACGTCGAGCACCTGCCGCTGGGCACGCCCGAGCAGCAGCGCACCGCGCGCGACGGCCTCGCGTCCGGGGCGTGGGGCGCGTTCGGGCAGACCGGCCCGAACACCTACGGCTGGATCAGCGCGGTGCCCGTCGACGAGACCCTCCTCGCGGTGCTCGCCGTACGCGCGGGGGTCGACGTCCGCCGGGCCGTCCGGCTCCTCGCGTCGGCCCACCGGGTCGACGACGAGCTCGCGACGCGCCTCGTGGCCGCCCGCGGGGAGCGGTTCGCGGTCCGGTTCGTCGAGGAGGCGTCGCGGACCGACCAGCGCGCGTGGGAGCACGCGACGAGCAGGCACGCCGGGGTCCTCGTGCGGCTCGTCGACCGGTTCGACCTGCCCGTGCCCGACAGCGTGGCGTACCTCAAGGACTGGGCGGTCTACGCGCACGGGGAGCTGACCGGGACCGGCGAGCCGGGCTACGAGCGCCGCATGCCGCTCGCGCCCGAGGTCCTCGAGCGGCGGGCTCGGGAGCACGTGCGTGCCGCCGTCGCGGCCGGCGTGCCCGGGACGGGCCCGTTCGGCACCGTCCTGCCCGCTGCGGTCGCGCGCGGGTGGGTCGACCGCGACGAGGCCGTCGACCTCGTCGTCGCCGCGCTCGACGCGGCCCAGCGACCCGGCGACCGCAAGGTCTGGACGCAGGTGCTCACCGGCCCGCTCGCCCTCACCGACGACGAGCTCGTCGCGCGCGCCGACACGTTCGTGCCCGTGCTCGCCCACGGGGACGGGCCGGTCGTCGAGGCCCTCGCCCCGCGGCTCGTGGCCCACGCGCCGGACGAGGTCCTGGGCGACGTCCTCGCGGTCACGCTGCTGGTACGGACGAAGAAGGTCCTGCGGCTGCTGCTCGTGGCGGCGTCCGACCGCCCGCGGCCGTCGGACGCCGTCGTCGAGACGGTCGGACCGCTCGTCGCCCTGCACACGGCGAGCCCGGACCGGGCGCTCGCGCGGGCCGCCGGCGCGCTCGCGGCGGCGTGGGGGATCGCGCCCGACGACGCCGACGTCGGCGCCGAGGACCCGGTCGCAGGCGGCGCGTGGC
>NZ_BIMR01000066.1 GCF_004306155.1 Cellulomonas biazotea | reverse complement strand
GGCGTCGACGGCTGACCGTCGACGCCCTTCGGAGCGGGTGGCTAACGGGACTTGAACCCGCGACCCCCTGGACCACAACCAGGTGCTCTACCACCTGAGCTATAGCCACCACGCGCCACCCGGAGGTGGCACCGACCCGGCGCGAACGCCAGGGCCGACGAGAAGTGTACCCGGTGCGGCGGGGTGGTCCGGAACGCGCCCGCCGTCCGCGCACGGACCGGTCAGAGGCGCTTCGCGAGCGCGTCCGCGAAGACGTCCGCCGACCCCGGGGCGTACCCGAAGAAGAACGACGGCTCGGTGAGCTCGACCTCGAGGACGACGGGGTGGCCCTCGTCGTCGGGGATGAGGTCGACCCGGGCGTACAGCAGGGGGTCGGCGTGCTGCGGGAAGATCTCCGCCAGCGCCGTGAGCACGCGGTCGCCGACCTCGCGCTCGGCGTCGCTCGCCTCGCGGGCCGACATGACCTCACGCCGGTAGAGCACGCCCTCGGTCTCCCCCTCGCGGTACGGGCCCTCGAGCAGCGCGCCCTTGCGGACCGCGTGGCTGAAGGCGCCGTCGACGTAGACCAGCGCGGTCTCGCCGACGGTGTCGACCTGCTTGAGGTAGCGCTGGATCATCACGTGCCGGCCGACGCCGAGCAGGTTCTTGGCGTGCCGGATCGCCAAGGCCCGCGACGGGGTCTCGTCGGCCTGGTAGCGGCCCGTGTCGCGCGAGCCCGCGCTGACGGTCGGCTTGACGACGAAGTCGCCGAACGCCGGGAACCGGGTGTGGATCGCGCGCGCGTCGAAGTTGCGCTCCGGATCGAGCCAGATGGTCGGGACGATCGGCAGACCCCGCTGCTCGAGGTCGCGCAGGTACGTCTTGTCGATGTTCCACACGACGACGTCCGCCGGGTTGAGCAGCGCGCTCGTGCGCTCGACGCGGCGGGCCCAGTCCGCGAACAGGCGCGGCCGGTCGGTGTAGTCCCACGTCGAGCGGACCAGCACGTGCGGGTACGTCGACCAGTCGACGGTCGGGTCGTCCCACACGACGGGGTCGGTCGCGATGCCGCGCGCGAGCAGCGCGTCGCGCAGCGGCTGGTCGTCGGGGTCGAGCTCGGGGAGCTCGGCGCAGGTGGCGAGAGCGAGCCGTGCGGCGGTAGGGGTCACGTCGGCAGCGTACCGACGCGGTCGGCGCCCGCGTCAGGGCCCGGGCGGTGCGGGTCGGGGAGGCGTCGGTCGAGGTCGGGGCTGCCGGCGGGCCCGCGGGTGGTCGCGGAGCCGTCCGGGTCGCCCTCGTTCCCGTCGGCGCCGGCCGCGTCGGTGAGCCGTCGCAGCGCCCGCAGGACGGTCGCCGCGGTCACCGACCCGACGGCACGGCCCGCCTCGACGACGTCGAGTCGTCCGTCCGCGCCGTCGCCGGGGGACGCGAGGAGCGTCGCGAGGACGTCGCCGAGCTCCGTACCGACGTCGACCGTGCCGATCGCGGCCCGGCCCGGTCCCGGAACCTCGTCGACGTCGGTCCGCTCCAGCCGGCCGAGGGCGAGCAGGCGCGCGAGCCGGCCGCGCCCGACGAGGTCGGCGACCGCGTCGGTGGCAGGGCGGGCCACGACGTCGAGCGGCGAGGCGAGCTGCTCGACGTGCGCGCCGGTGCTCAGCACCGCCACCCGGTCGCCCATGCGGACGGCCTCGTCGATGTCGTGCGTGACGAGCATCACCGTGGTGCCGACCTCGCGCTGGATCCGCGCGAACTCCGTCTGCAGCCGGCGCCGCCCGACCGGGTCGACGGCGCCGAACGGCTCGTCCATGAGCAGCACCGGCGGGTCGGTCGCGAGGGCCCGCGCGACGCCGACGCGTTGGCGCTCACCCCCGGACAGCTCGTGCGGGTAGCGCCGTGCGTACCGGGCGGGGTCGAGGCCGACGAGGTCGAGCAGCTCGTCGACGCGTGCCGCGGTCCGCTTCGCGTCCCACCCGAGCAGCCGCGGGACGGTCGCGATGTTCTGCGCGACCGTGCGGTGCGGGAACAGGCCGACGTCCTGGATCACGTACCCGATGCGGCGCCGCAGCTGCACGGGGTCGACGTGCGTGACGTCCTCGCCCTCCAGCAGGATCCGGCCCGACGTCGGCTCCACGAGCCGGTTGGCCATGCGCAGCGTCGTCGACTTGCCGCACCCGCTGGGCCCGACCAGCACGAGCACCTCGTGCGGGCGGACCTCGAGGGTGAGGTCGTCGACGGCGGCGCCGGCCCGACCGCGGACGGCGGGGTACTCCTTGCGCACGTGCTCGAAGCGGATGGCGGGCTCGACCATCCCCCGGACGCTACTGCCCACCACCGACGCCCGCCTCCGCCGGCCACATCCGTCCGTCCGCCTGCGACGGCCCGTCCGTCCACGGACCGGGCAGCGCGCCGTCGCATGGTGCGGATGTCGGAGGTCGCGGTTACGTTCGGCGGATGCTGCTCGCGGCTCAACCCGACAACCCCTGGTTCTCGTGGGAGTACCTGCAGCGCAACAGCGCGGACGTGCTGTCCGCGCTGTCCCAGCACGCCTCGCTGACCGTCCAGGCGGTCGTCATCGCGTCGCTCGTGGCGCTCCCGCTCGGCGCGTGGGCGCACCTGCGCCGCCGCTGGGCCGGGCCCGTCCTCGGCGTGGCGGGCGTGCTCTACACGATCCCGTCGCTCGCGCTGTTCGCCGTGCTCGCCCCGTACACCGGGATCGGACGGACGACCGTGCTCATCGGGCTCGTCGCGTACGCGCTGCTGGTGCTCACCCGGAACGTGCTGGTCGGGCTGGAGGGCGTCGACCCCGCGGTCCGCGACGCCGCCCGCGGCATGGGGTACGGGCGCGCCCGCCTGCTGCTCACCGTGGAGCTGCCGAACGCGCTGCCGAGCATCGTCGCCGGGCTGCGCCTCGCGACCGTCACGACCGTCGCGCTCGTGACGGTGGGCGTCGTGGTCGGCTACGGCGGGCTCGGGCAGCTGATGTTCCGCGGCTTCCGCAGCAACTACCACGCCGAGATCATGACGGCGACGGTCCTGTGCCTCCTGCTCGCGCTCGTGTGCGACCTCGTCCTCGCGGGCGTGGGGCGCCTCGTGACGCCGTGGGCCCGCTCGGCGCGGCCGGTCTGAGGGGGCACCGATGGACGTCCTCACCGAGGCCTTCGCCTGGCTCAACGACCCGCTCAACTGGACGGGGCGCAACGGCGTCATCGCACTGACCGGCGTGCACGTCCTGGTGTCCGTCCAGGCGGTGCTGCTCGCGGCGGTCGTCGCGCTGCCCGTCGGGCTGTGGCTCGGCCACCGCGGCCGGGGCGCGACCGTCGGCGTCGTCGTCGCCAACACCACGCGCGCGCTCCCGACGCTCGCGCTGCTCACGCTGCTGGCGGCGAGCGGCCTGTTCGGCAACCCCGCGACCGTCCTCGCGTGCGCGGTCTTCGCCGTCCCGCCCCTGCTGTCCGGTGCCGTCACCGGGCTCGGCGAGGTCGACGCGCACGTCCGCGACGCCGCCCGCGGGGTCGGCATGTCGGGCTCGCGCCGCCTGTGGGCGGTCGAGGTCCCGCTCGCGATCCCCCTGCTCGCCGCCGGCGTGCGCACCGGCGCGGTGCAGGTGCTCGCGACCGTCCCGCTCGCCGCGCTCGTCGGCGGCCGCAGCCTCGGCACGATCGTCGTGACCGGGTTCGGGACGCAGCGCTACGGCCAGGTCCTCGCGGGCGGCCTGCTCGTCGCCGCCCTGTGCCTGGTCGCCGAAGGCCTGCTCGCCCTCGCCCAGCGCGCCGTGACGCCCGCCGGCCTGCGGTCCCGCGACCGTGCCGGACGACGTGCCGGACGACCCTCGCGCCTGCGCGTGCGGCGTCCCTCCCCGGTTGCCGACCCCGCGGGCTCCCGGTCCAATGAACCAGCCCCGACCGCATGAACCTGCCCACGACCGCCGAGCGCCGTCGACCGTCGGGACCCTCCCGGCGTGCCGTCGGCCGACGTCAGGAGACGCCGATGCGTGCCACCCGTCCAGCCCGACTCACGATCATCGCCGCCGCCGCCGTGCTGGCGCTGGGGGCCTGCGGCGCCCCCGGCTCCGGCGGCGGCGAGGCCGACCCCACGTCCTCCGGGACGTCCGGCAAGGCCACCTGCGACCCCGTCGCCGGGGAGCAGCTCGTCGTCCTCGAGGACGACGGCGGCCTGCAGAACGCCGACAACATCATCCCGGCCGTCAACGCGGCCGTCGCGCAGCAGAGCCCCGCGGTCGTCGAGCTGCTCGACACCGTCTCGGCGTCGCTCGACACGCCCAAGCTCATCGACCTCAACAAGGCCGTCGACATCGACCGCCGCACGTCGAGCGAGGTCGCGAAGGAGTACGTCGAGACCGAAGGGCTCGCGGCGACCGAGCAGTCCGGCGCGGGAACGTCGCTCGTCGTCGGCGCGGCGAACTTCTCCGAGTCCGTGACCCTCGCGGAGATCTACGGCGAGGTGCTGCGCTCGGCCGGGTACCAGGTCGAGGTCCGCACGATCGGCAACCGCGACACCTACCTCCCGGCGCTCGTGGACGGCACCCTCTCGACGGTCCCCGAGTACGCGGCGACGCTCGCCGACTTCCTCAACGCGCGCGTCAACGGGCCCGACGCCCCGTCGGTCTCGACGGACGACGTCGACGAGACGGTCGCCGCGCTGACGCCGCTCGCCGAGGAGTCCGGGCTCGCCGTCGGCCAGCCGTCGGCCGCGCAGGACCAGAACGCGTTCGCCGTGACCCAGGCGTTCGCGGACGAGCACGGCGTCGCGACGCTCACCGAGCTCGCCGAGGCCTGCGGCGGGCTCGTCCTCGCCGGCCCGCCCGAGTGCCCCGAGCGGCCGTTCTGCCAGCCGGGCCTCGAGGAGACCTACGGGCTCGAGATCGGCGAGTTCAAGTCGTACGACTTCGGGCTCATCGGTGCCGCCGTCCGCCAGGGCGACGCGGCCATCGGCCTGGTCCTGTCGAGCGACGGGTCGCTCGCGACCGACTGACACCCGCACGACGACGCGGCGGCCCCGGCGGGCAGGACCTGCCGGGGCCGCTGCGTGCGCGGACCTCGTGACACGACGGCGATCTGAGCTCGGTAGGCCCGACCCGGGCCCCCGCACGACGACCGTCAGAGGCCGGCGGACTCCAGCAGGCGCAGCCAGACCTCCGACACCGTCGGGTACGCGGGCACCGCGTGCCACAGGCGGTGCAGCGGCACCTCCCCCACGACCGCGACGGTCGCGGCGTGCAGCAGCTCGGCCGCGTCGGGGCCGACGAAGGTCGCGCCGACGACCACCCCACGGGCGTCGTCGACCACGAGCCGCGCGCTGCCCGCGTAGTCCTGCGCGGCGACCGTCGCGCCCGCGACGTTCGCGAGGTCGTAGTCGAGGACGCGCACGTCGAGACCGTCGCGACGCGCCTGCTCCTCGGTCCGCCCGACCCACGCGACCTCGGGGCGGCTGAACACGACCTGCGGGACGGCCGAGAGGTCCGCGGTCGCACGGTACCGGCTCCACGGCGCGGCGTCCCGCTCGGCGACGGGCCCGTCGGCGGCGTCGGCGTCGGGGTGGAACCGTGCCGCGACGACGTCGCCGACGACGCGCGCGTCGTACTTGCCCTGGTGGGTGGTCGCGGTGCGGCCCGTGACGTCGCCTGCGGCGAACAGCCAGCCGCCGTCGACGCCGGTGACCGCGAGCGCGTCGTCGACCCGCAGCGGCGCCCCGGGCTCCAGGCCCACGGTCTCCAGGCCGAGCGAGCCCGTGCGGGGCCGGCGTCCGGTGGCGACGAGCACCTCGGTGACGTCGACCGTCCCGGCGTCGCCGAGGTCGAGGTGCACGCCGTCGTCGTCGCGGTGCACGGCCGTGGCCTGCGTCCCGAACAGGACGCGCACACCCATCGCGCGCAGCTCGGTGGCGACGGCCTCCCCTGCGGTCGGCTCCGCACCGGCGAGCAGCCGGTCGCCGCGCACGACGAGCGTGACCTCGCTGCCGAGGTCGGTGAACGCGACGGCCATCTCGACGCCCACGACGCCGCCGCCGAGGACCGCGAGCCGCGCGGGCACCTGACGGACCGACGTCGCCTCCCGGCTCGTCCAGAACCCGGCCTCGGCCAGCCCGGGGACGGGCGGCACGACGGGCTCGGACCCCGTCGCGACGACGACCGCGCGCCGCGCCCGGACGGTCGTCTCCCCGTCGTCGCCGCTGACCACGAGCGTGCGCTCCCCGGTGAGCCGGGCGTGCCCCCGCAGCAGCGCGATGCCGACCGAGTCGACCCACTCGACCTGCGAGCGGTCGTCCCAGCCGTGCACGACCTCGTCGCGGCGCGCGAGGACGGCCTGCACGTCGACGTCACCCGTCACCGCGGCGGCCGCCCCGGGGACACCCGCCGCCGCGTCGAGGACCGCACCGGCGCGCAGCAGCACCTTCGACGGCATGCACGCCCAGTACGAGCACTCGCCCCCGACGAGCGCGTGCTCGACGAGCGCGACGCTCAGCCCGGTCCGGCTCGCCCGGTCCGCGACGTTCTCCCCGACGGCCCCGCCGCCGACCACCACGACGTCGTACTCCTGCTCCGCTGGCATCGCCCCATCGTGGCGGCAGGGGCGCCCGCGCGCAGGGGGAACGACCGGCCGGGTCCGGTCTGCGTGGTTCGTCCCGACTTCCGCTGCTACGTTCGCAGGCGAGGGTCCGCCGGAGACGGCAGCCAGCCACGACTCCCGGCGTAGCAGACGACGGAGGGGCGAGACGTGAGCGAGACAGCACTGGGCAGCGACGGGTTCGGGCCGATCCACGGACGGCCGAGCTTCCGCGAGCGGTTCGACCGCACACGGTTCCCCGACCGGGGGCTCGGGTCCGACGAGGTGTACGAGCTGCTGCACACCGCGCTCATGCTCGACGGGCGCGAGACGCTCAACCTCGCGTCGTTCGTCACGACGTGGATGGAGCCGCAGGCCGAGCAGCTCATCCACGACTCCCTGCGCAAGAACCACATCGACCACGAGGAGTACCCCGCGGCGTCGCTCGTCGAGGAGGCGTGCGTGCACATGCTGGGCGACCTGTTCCACGCGCCCGACCCGGCGCAGGTCGTGGGCGTCGCGACGATCGGCTCGTCGGAGGCGATCATGCTGGGCCTGCTCGCGCACAAGCGCGCGTGGCGGCAGCGGCGGCTCGCCGCCGGCCTGCCCGCCGATCGGCCGAACGTCGTGTTCGGCGCGGAGACGCACGTCGTGTGGGACAAGTTCGCGAACTACTTCGACGTCGAGATGCGCAAGATCCCGATGAAGCCGGACCGCTACGTGCTGGCCGCGGACGACGTCGAGGCGCAGGTCGACGAGAACACGATCGCCGTCGGCGCGGTGCTCGGCACGACGCACATCGGCGAGGCCGACCCCATCGAGGAGCTCAACGACCTGCTGGTCCGCATCAAGGCCGAGCGCGGCTGGGACATCCCGCTGCACGTCGACGGGGCGAGCGGCGCGTTCGTCGCGCCCTTCGCCGAGCCGGACCTGCGGTGGGACTTCCGGCTGGAGCAGGTCGCGTCGATCAACGCGTCGGGCCACAAGTACGGCCTGGTGTACCCGGGCGTCGGGTGGCTGATCTTCCGGGACGCGTCACGCCTGCCCGAGGACCTCGTGTTCAGCGTGAACTACCTGGGCGGTGCGCAGCCGACGTACACGTTCAACTTCTCGCGCGGGTCGGCGATGATCCAGGCGCAGATGTACAACTTCCTGCGGCTCGGCCGCGAGGGGTACACGCGGATCGTCGCGAACATGATCGCGAACGCCCGCCACCTCAACGAGGCGCTGGAGGCGTCGGGACGCTTCGAGGTCCTCAACCCGGGGCTCGCGGAGCCGGTGGTGACGTTCCGCATCAAGGGCGACCCGGGGTTCGACGTCTACCACCTGTCGGCGCGGCTGCGGGAGAACGGCTGGATCGTGCCCGCGTACAGCCTGCCGCCCGACGCGCAGGACGTGCACCTGCTGCGCATCGTCGTCCGCCTCGACCTGAGCCGGCCGATGATCGACGTCCTGCTGCGGGACCTCGACCACGCCTGGGAGACGCTCGCCGCGGAGCAGCCGCCGCAGCGCGCCGCCGCCAAGCCCGACGTCTGGACCGCCCCCGACCGGGCCGCCGCGCACAGCAAGGCGCGCGTCGGCCTGCGGGCGTGACGACGCGGACCTCGCCCCTGCCGGACCTGCCCGACGGGTGGACCGCGGTCGACAGCCGCGGGCCGGGCCCGTTCGTCACGCACGCGACGCTGCGCCGGCCCGACGGGGCGGAGGTCGAGTGGACGTCGCGCCGTCACCGCAAGGGCCTCGGGCTGCGACCGCGCACCGCACCGCCGGCCAGGTCGGCCGTCCCGGCCGACGGTGCGGTGCGGCGCGCGGGCGCGTCGGCGTGGAGCTGGTGGACGGGGGCGCTGTTCGCGGTCGGGTCGGCGTGCTTCGCGCTGGGATCGCTGCCCCTGTACTTCGACCAGGTCTCGACGGGCGTGACGGCGTGGACGTTCTTCGTCGGGTCGGTCTTCTTCACGACCGCCGCGTACCTGCAGTACGACGAGGCGGCGCACGCCCCGCCCGACGTCCTGGCGACCGTGCCGCGACGGCGGCGGCTCGCCGCGCTCGTGCGGTTCCGGCCCGACCGCATCGACCTGTGGGCGTCCACGGTGCAGCTCGTCGGCACGGTGTTCTTCAACATCAGCACGTTCGCGGCGACGCGGACCGGCCTCGCGGTCGCGGGCGACAGGACCCTCGTGTGGGCGCCCGACGTCCTCGGGTCGGTGTGCTTCCTCGTCGCGAGCTGGTGCGCGTACGCCGAGGTCAACCGCGGGGTCCTGCCCCGGTCCGACCGGTCCGTCGGGTGGGCGATCGGGGCGCTCAACCTCGCGGGGTCGGTCGCGTTCGGCGTCGCGGCCGTCGCAGCGCGGTACCTGCACGGGTCGGACGAGGTCGCGAACGTGGCGCTCGTCAACGCCGGGACGTTCGCGGGTGCGGTGTGCTTCCTCGTCGGCGCGGTCCTGCTGCCCGTGGAGTCCGCGCGCGACCGGTCGTCGTCCCCTGAGCCGGCCTCGCCTGCGCCGCACGCCGGACCGACGGTCCGCCGGGACAACGAAGGCCCCTCACCGTTGCGGTGAGGGGCCTTCGTGCTGGTGCGCCATCAGGGACTCGAACCCCGAACCCGCTGATTAAGAGTCAGCTGCTCTGCCAATTGAGCTAATGGCGCGCGGTTGAGAACGTTAGCAGCCCTGCGGCCGCCGAAGCCAATCGATCCGCCCGCAGGTGACGACCGTCACGGACGCGGGGCCCCGGACGCCTGCGACGGGCCGTCCGACCCCTCCCACCAGGCCTCCTCGGGAAGGCCTTCCTTCTCCAGCAGGTCCTGCGAGGCGACCGCCGTGCTGGCCGTCAGGTCGGCGATGAGGGTGAGCGGGACGTGCGCCGCCAGCAGCTCCTGGACACGGGCGGCGTCCTGCGCCGGGGCGTGCTCGGGCGCGGTGTCGTCGGGTCGCATGGGTGCCCTCCGGGTCTGGTGCGTGCGAGGTCCGTTCTCATGTGACACCACCGTGCGTGCTCACGCAAGATCATGGCGGTGCCGTCGCAGGACCCTCACAGGTAGAGGCCGGTTCCCTCACCCGTGCCGCGCGGCGCGGCGACCGCGTGCACGTCCTTCTCGCGGAGCAGCAGGTAGGTGCTGCCGGCGAGCTCGACCTCGGCGCGGTCCTCCGGGTCGAACAGCACCCGGTCACCCAGCTCGACCTGCCGTACGTGCTGCCCGACGGCGACGACCGACGCCCACGCGAGCCGCTTGCCGACGGCGGCCGTCGCGGGGATGACGATGCCGGCCGACGAGCGGCGCTCGGCCGGGTCTCCGTCGACGGACACGAGGAGGCGGTCGTTGAGCATCCGGATCGGCAGCCCGGGCCGGGCGTCGGGAGCGGGGGCGGTCACCCGCACGACGCTACCGTGCGCGCGACGTAGGCTTTCCGCGGCGCCGACCGGCCGGCGTCCGCCGCGGCCCCCGCGTGGCCGTGCCGCGGCCCCACCCCGCGACCACCTGGAGCGTCCCGTGCCCCGTCTCGCCGTCGGCGACCTCGCCCCTGACTTCACGCTCCCGACGGCGGACGGCGGCAGCGTCACGCTGTCCGACCTGCGCGGGCAGCACGTCGTCGTGTACTTCTACCCCGCCGCGATGACGCCCGGGTGCACCACGCAGGCGTGCGACTTCCGCGACTCCCTCGCGTCGCTGCAGGGCGCGGGGTACGCGGTCGTCGGCCTGTCCCCCGACACCGTCGACAAGCTCGCCGCGTTCGTCGAGCAGGAGCACCTGACGTTCCCGCTGGCGTCCGACCCCGAGCACGCCGTCCTCGAGCAGTGGGGCGCGTGGGGCGAGAAGTCGCTGTACGGCAAGACCGTCACCGGCGTGATCCGCTCGACCGTCGTCGTCGACCCTGAGGGCCGCGTCGAGCTCGCGCAGTACAACGTCAAGGCCACCGGGCACGTCGCGAAGCTGCGCCGGGACCTCAAGATCGCCTGACCTCGTCGCCGTCCGGCACGGCTCGCCCGGCGCGTGTGCCCTGCGCCGGGCCGTCCGCCGGGGACGCCCGGTGTGCCACACTCGGGCGCGCGGGAGTGGTGAAACGGCAGCCACGCCAGGTTTAGGTCCTGGTGCCCGGAAGGGCGTGCGGGTTCGACTCCCGTCTCCCGCACCACCCTCCCGGGCGCGCCGCGGCCGTCAGCCGGCGCCGGCGCTCAGCTGGCTTCCCGCAACGGCAGGTGGACCACCGAGTCCGCGAGCCGGACGGTCGACGGGCCCGACCCGATCGCGTTCCACACCGCGACGCGCACCGTGCCGCCCCGCATCCGCCCGAGCGTCCCCGTCACCCGCTCGGCGCCCACGGCCTCCGTGTACCGCTCGGGACCCGGCAGCGGGTCGGTCGCGAAGTACCGGTAGACCTCGACGCGGTCCCACTCGCCGTCACCGGTGAGGTCGTACGAGACCGACACGCGCGTCCCGTTGCCGACGACTCCCCCGGCGTCGAGCGCGAGGTCGAACCGCGTGGCCCCGGTCGTGGGCCGGCCGTTCACGCCCTCGACGGTCGCGACGACCGCGTCGGGCGGCTCGGTCACGGTGTCGATCCCCGCGGCTCGCGGCACGGTGACGGTGGCCGGGCTCGTCGGCGGCTCGGTGACCAGGCCGCCCTCGCCGTCGAGGTAGAGCGCGAACCCGTCGCCTGGCGGCACGGTCGGCGTGGGTGTCGGCGTGGGCGACACGGTCGGCGTGGGCGTCGGCGTCGGAGTGGGCGTCGGCGACACCGTCGGCGTCGGAGTGGGCGTGGGCGTCGGCGTCGGGGTCGGGGTCGGGGTCGGCGTCGGGCCGCCCGGTCCGCTGCCGCCGCTCCACGTGAACGCCCCGCTCGTCACCGTCCGCCCGGGCGGCACGGCCAGCGTCGTCCCGTCGCCGAACCGGACGGTCAGGGCCTGACCCGTGACGCTCGACGCGACGTACGTGCGGCCACGTGGACCGGTGAAGACCGCCGCGAGCGGGTGGTCGGCGCGCACCGACGCGTCGAGCGTGCCGAGCGCCGCGAGGTTCGCGACCCAGTGGTAGGTGTGCGCGCGGCTCTCGCCCTCCTCGACGGCGTAGCCGGGCTGCGCGAGCAGGGCCTGCAGCGCAGCGGGCCCGTCGCCGAGCGCGAGGTAGCTCCACAGGATGTCCTGCCACACGGTCGGCGGCCCGCCGTTGACCCGGACGAGCTCGGCGTAGTTGTCGCGCACGTCGTCGGGACGCAGCCCCAGGTACAGGTGCCCGCCGGTGATGGGCAGGGTGTTGATGCCCTGGATCATCTCCGCCTCGCCGCTGAACCAGGTCGCGTAGGCGCCGCCGTCGCCCCAGATCATCCCGACCGTCGAGTGGCCGAAGCCGGTCGGGATCGCCCCGGCGCCGTCGAACCAGTAGTCCTGGATGGCGGCGGCCTGCGTGGCGTACAGGTACGCACCGGCGTCGCGCACCGCGGTGCTGCCCGTCGCCTCGCCCCACTGGACGAGGGCGGCCGCGAAGTTCATGCCCTCGGAGCTGGACTCCTGGTTGTTGCCCGCCGCGAACGCGCCGTGCCCGGACGCCCAGTCGTGACCGGCGTAGATGTCGAAGTCGCGCAGGAACGGGAAGCGGGTCTCGGACCGGTCGTACCCGTTGGCGTCGCGGACCAGGACGTCGACCATGCCTCCGTACGCGGCGGCCCAGCCGGGGTCGAAGCGGGCGAGCGTCGCGGCGGCGGCGACGAAGTACCCGTAGTGGAAGTGGTGGTCGTTGAGCTCGGTGTCGGACCCGTAGGACGCCGGGTAGCCGATGAGGGTGCCCCAGCGGGCGTCGTACCCGAAGACCCGCTCGGTCTTGCCGGGGGTCGCGGTGAACCAGTCGGTGAGGGTCGTGCGGATCGCGCCGAGGGTGCGGTCGCGCAGGTCGGTGCGGCCGAGCTGGTCGGCGATCTCGGCGATCCGCGCGGCCCGTCCGAGCGCCTTGCCGGTCCAGTACGTGTCGGCGCGCAGCACGGGCAGCGTGTCGGTCGCGGCCTCGTCGAGCAGCGCGTCGAGCCGCGCGCGGGCGTCGCCGGTCGCGGTCGCGACGGCCGGGACCTCGGGCAGGACGCCCGTGAACGGCGTGGACGTCGTGACGGCCGTGGCCCCGGTGTAGGCGGTCATGGCGCCACGCGGCGAGACGTAGGTGGTGCCGACGCGCGACGTCGCCCCCGGGCCGGTCACGGCCGTCGTGTAGCGCTGCTGGTGCGGGTACAGCGCCACGACGGTGCCGGCCGACGCGCCCTGCAGCGGGGTCGTCGTGAGCGTGTACGTCGTGCGGACGGCCCCCGCGGCCTCGTCGTACGACCACGCGACGCGCGTGCCCGTGACCTCGTCGAAAGCGAACGGCGCGAACGCCCGCGCCTGCGCCACGCGGGCGGCGTCGTCGTCCGCCGGGCCCGTCGTCAGCGACGCGACCGCCAGGAACCCGCGGCCGGCCAGGGCGCTGGTGAGCGTCGTGCCGCTGACCTGCCAGGTCGCCCCGGTCGGCGCGTACGCGACGTAGTCGCTGCCGCCGGCGGTGAAGCCGACCGTCGCGCCGTCGCGCAGCCAGACCCGCAGGTCGGCCGCTCCGGTGAGCACCGCGTCGCCGCCGGCCACGTGGTACCAGCTGATCGGCAGGCCGTGCCCGATCGTCGCGCGCAGGCTGCGCGTGCCGTCGGACCACGACGGCGTGACCGTCCAGTCGCTCCAGCCCGCCACCTCGACGACGGGCGCGTCGAGCCCCGCGACCCCGACGAGCACGTCCTGCGCGTACGGGTAGTGGAACTCGCCGATGCCACCGGGCGTCCCGGACAGGACGGGGTCGCGCGTGACCGACAGGCCGAGGCCCGCGGGCGTCGGCTGGTAGGACACGGGGTGCGCGTGCAGCGGCTCGCTCGCCCGGCAGCTCCACCGCTTGAACAGCAGCGACGACCACCAGTCGTTGGTCGGCAGCGGCTCGTCCGGCGCGTCGTCCGTGAGGTACACGCGCGGGTTCGCCTCGAGGGCGTCGCAGCCCTCGGGGGTCGGGCCGGGCGGGGTCGTGAGGTACCCCCCGGACCCGACGGGGACGACGTCGGCCGCGGTCGCGGGCGGTGCGACCGCGAGCGGGGCGGCGAGCAGCCCGGTGACGAGCAGCGCGAGGAAGGCCGACCCGGGACGACGGGTGCGCGCAGACGGGTGGGCAGACGGATGGGCAGGGCGGGGTGCGGTCATGGCGGTGCCTCTCAGGCAGGCGCGAGCCGCACGACGACGGGCGGCTGGCCCTGCGCGACCGGCGGGCGGCGCCGTTGCCGTCCACCGCCGCGGCTCCCCGCACGGCCCCCTTGGCGTGCTCCGATGAGAGCGGCGTCATCCCACGGTAACCGCCGCCCGCGATCCGGCAATTCGTGAGGCGAACACGTGTCAACGCCGTCCTGCGCGGGGACACGGAACGGCCCGCCGGACGGGGTCCGGCGGGCCGTTCGTGAGAGTCGGTCAGGCCTCCTGCGGCGCCTGCTCCGCGATCTTCGCGCGGACCTCGTCCATGTCGAGCCCCTTGACGGCCGACAGGACCTGCTCCAGCACCGGGCCGGGCAGCGCGCCCGCCTGGCGGAACACCGGCACGCCGTCCCGGAACGCCATGAGCGTCGGGATCGACGAGATCTGCAGCTGAGCCGCGAGGAGCTGCTCCGCCTCGGTGTCGACCTTGCCGAACACGACGTCCGGGTGGGTCTCCGAGGACGCCTCGAACACCGGGGCGAACCGCTGGCACGGGCCGCACCAGTCCGCCCAGAAGTCGATGAGCACGATCTCGTTCTCGTTGATGGTCTGGCCGATGGTCTCGGCCGTCAGCGTGGTCGTCGCCACGTCGCACCTCCACTGGTCGCTTCCGGGTGGTAGAGCGTCGCCGGGCCTGCGGCTATTCCCGGCGTACCGCCCGGCACCCGCCCGGCACCCGCCCGGCACGGTCGCCCGGTACGCCCGCACGGGTGCGCGCCTGGACGCGGCACGCTCGCGCAGGGGGTAGAACTGCACCGTGACCGACACCGCCGAGTTCCCTCCCGGACCCGAGCGCCCCGCGGGCTGGCTGAGCCCCGAGCGCATCGCGAAGGTCCGCACCCAGCTGCCGATCCTGTACGTCGACGCGGTCCCCGTCCGGGTCGACGACTCGGGCGACGTCGTCGCCGTCGGGCTGCTGCTGCGCGTGACGCCCGAGGGCGTCATGTCGCGCGCGCTCGTGAGCGGCCGGGTGATGTACCACGAGCGGGTGCGCGACGCGCTCGTCCGGCACGTCGAGAAGGACCTCGGGCCCGTCGCGCTCCCCCAGATCCCCGCGTCGCCGCAGCCGTTCACGGTCGCGGAGTACTTCCCGACGCCGGGGGTCACGCCGTACCACGACCCGCGCCAGCACGCGGTGTCCCTCGCGTACGTCGTGCCCGTGAACGGCGACTGCCGCCCGCAGCACGACGCGATCGACCTCGCGTGGCTGACGCCCGAGGAGGCGTGCGCCGAGCAGGTGCAGGTCGAGATGAACGGCGGGCAGGGCCTGCTGCTGCGGCAGGCCATGGCGCACGTGGGCCGCCTGCCCTGACCATGCGGGGCGGCGCGACCGGCACGGCCGACGGGACCTTCCAGACCGGCGGCATCGCCCTCGCGCGTGGTTACTACGCCGACGTCGTCCTGCCGCTCCTGCACGACCGCTGGCCGGGCCTGCCGCACGCGGCCGCGCGGCTCGGCAGCGGGTCGGACGTGCTCGGGCTCGACGACGCGCAGTCGCGCGACCACGACTGGGGGCTGCGGCTGACGCTGCTGGTCGACGCCGAGGCGGTCGACGCGGTCGACGCGCACCTCGAGCAGCACCTACCGCCGTCCTGCGCGGGACTGCCGACACGGTTCGCGACGACGTGGGAGCCGGTCGTCCGGCAGCGGGTCGAGGTCGCGTCGGCTGCGACGTTCGTGCGGTCACGGCTGGGGGTCGACCCGACACCCGGGCTCACCGCGGCCGACTGGCTCGCGCTCACGGGGCAGTCGGTCCTCGAGGTCACGGCGGGTCCCGTCTTCGCGGACACCGACGGTGCCCTCACGCGCCTGCGCGAGGCGCTGACCTGGTACCCCGACGCGGTGTGGCGGTACGTCGTCGCGGCCGACTGGGCGCGGCTCGCGCAGGAGGCGCCGTTCGTCGGGCGCACGGGGCAGCGCGGCGACGACCTCGGCAGCAGGGTGGTCGCCGCGCGGCTCGTCGGCGTCGCGACGCACCTCGCGTTCACGCTCGCGCGGCGGTGGTCGCCGTACCCGAAGTGGGCGGGCACGGTGCTCGCCGGGCTGCCGGTCGGGCCCCGCCTGGTCCCGGCGCTGTCGGACGTGCTCACCGCCACGGACTGGCGCGACCGGCAGGCCGCGCTCGCCGGTGCGATCGACGTGCTCGCGCAGGCGCAGCGCGACGCCGGGCTGCCCGCCCCGGACGGGCCGCCGACCGAGCAGTTCTACGACCGGCCGGTGCTGGGCGTGCGGAACGCCATGGCGGAGCACCTGCTCGCCACGGTCGACGACCCGGTCGTGCGGGCGCTGCCCCCCGGCGTCGGGTCCGTCGAGCAGTGGGTCGACAACGTCGACGTGCTGTGCGACGCGGACCGGCGGGTGCGGGCCGCACGGGCGCACGCGACCGCGCTGAACTCGCCCTGAGCCCGCGCCGCCGTCCTGGTCCCGACCGCGCCGTGGTCCGGCTGCCGCGACGGACAGGACCGCGCCGCGTCAGCCCAGCGTGAGCTCGGGCCAGTCCGCGAGGTCCGCCCGCATGCGCCGGTCGTGCGTCGCGACGACGACCGCCGCCGACGTCAGCCGCAGGGCCTCGGTGAGCTCGTCGACGAGACCCACGGACAGGTGGTTCGTGGGCTCGTCGAGGACGAGCAGCTGCGGGGCCGCGAGCAGCGCGCACGCGAGGTCGAACCGGCGGCGCTGCCCCACGGACAGCTCGCGCAGCGGCCGGTCCAGGTCCTCCTCGGTGAGCAGGCCGAGCGCCGCGACGGGGACGAGCTGCTCGGGGTCGATCCGGCCCGCCGCCAGCAGGTCGAGCGCGTGCCGGGCGTACGCGTCGAACGCCGACGGCGACGGCCCGTCGTCGGCCGCGGGTGCGGCGTGCTCGGTCGGCCCCTCCTGCGCGAGCACGCCGATGCGCGCCCCGGGCGCGACCGTCCGCGTCCCGCGGTCGAGGTCGACCGCGCCCGCGAGGGCGGCGAGCAGGGTCGACTTGCCGGAGCCGTTCGGGCCCGTGACGAGCAGGCGCCCGCACGGCGGGACCTCGATCCGGCGACCGGGCAGGTCGAGCCGGGGGCGCCCGCCGGGACCCCCGTCGACCCGCGGCGCGCGCACCTCGACGAGCGGCCCGCCGCCACCGCGGTCGCCCGCGACGGGCCGCGGCAGCGACGGCAGGTCGGGGAACGCGAGCGACAGCGGCGGCACGGGCACCTCGACCGCGTCGGCCTCGAGCCGCTGGATCAGCCGGTCGGCGGCCTTGACGTGCACCCGCGCGCGGGTGCCGCGGCGGTGCTTCTGGGACCCCTTGGGCGGCCGCCACTCGTCCGACAGCCCCTCGTAGGCCGTGTCGAGGCGCTCCGCGAGCTGCAGGGCGCGCTTGCGCTCCGCCCGGAACCGGGCCCGCCAGCGCCGCAGCATCTGGTCCTTCGCGAACCGGTAGTCCGCGTACCGCGTCGCGCCGTACAGCGCGGGCCGGCCGTCCATCGACGGGTCCAGGTCGAGGATCGCCGTCATGACGTCGTCGAGGAGCTGCCGGTCGTGCGTGACGATGACGACCGCGCCGGGCCACTCCTGCAGGCGGTCGGTGAGGTACTCGATCCCCGCGGCGTCCAGGTGGTTCGTGGGCTCGTCGAGCAGCAGCACGTCGGAGCGCTCGCCCACCCGGCACGCGAGCCGGACCCGGTACCGCTCGCCGACGCTGAGGTGCTCGAGCAGACGGTCCCGGTCGCGGGGGGCGCCGAACCGTGCGAGCGCCTCGTCGACCCGGCGGTCGGCGTCCCAGGCCGCGAGGTGCTCGTAGCGGGCCATGGCGACCGTGAGGCGCGCGAGGTCGCCGGTCTCGTGGTCGAAGGCCGCGATCGCGGCGTCCAGGTCGTCGGACGCCGCCCGCACCGCGGCGAGCGCCCGGTCGACGAGCGTGCCGACGGTCGTGCCGGCGGGCTCGTCGAGCTCCTGCTCGACGATGGCGAGCGTCCCGGCACGACGGACCGTGCCCGACAGCGGCACGAGGTCGCCCGCGAGCAGACGCAGCAGCGTCGTCTTGCCCGCGCCGTTCTCGCCCACCAGCCCGACGCGGTCACCCGCGCTCACGACGAGGTCCACGGCGTCCAGCACGACCTGCTCGCCGTACCCGAACGTCACCGCGTCGGCGACGAGGTGCGCGTGGTCGACGACCTCGGCGGCCGTCGTCGTCATCCGCCCAGGACCCGCACCAGCGTCGGCACGAGCGCCCGGAAGGCCTGGCCGCGGTGGCTGATGGCGTTCTTCTCCGCCGGGCTGAGCTCGGCGCACGTGCGCTGCTCCCCGGCGGGGACGAGCGCGGGGTCGTAGCCGAAGCCGCCGGTCCCACGGGGCTCGGTCGCGAGGACGCCGACGAGCGCGCCGGTCTCGACGTGCTCGAACCCGTCGGGCGTCACGAGCGCCGCCGCGCACACGAACCGCGCACCGCGGTGCTCGGGCCGCACGTCGCGCAGCTGCGCGAGCAGCAGCGCGAGGTTGGCGGCGTCGTCGCCGTGCCGGCCCGCCCAGCGGGCGGAGAAGATCCCGGGGGCGCCGCCGAGCACGTCGACGCTGAGCCCGGAGTCGTCCGCGACGGCCGGCAGACCGGTGAACGCCGCGAGCGCGCGCGCCTTCAGGAGCGCGTTCTCCGCGAACGTCACGCCGTCCTCGACCGGCTCGGGCGCGCCGACGTCCCGCGCGCCGACGACCGCGGCGGGGTCGAGCCCCGGCAGGGCGGGCGTGAGGATCGCGCGCAGCTCGCCGACCTTGTGCGCGTTGTGGGTCGCGAGGACGAGCCGCGCGCCGCCGGGGACGCTCACGCGCCCGTCCCGGCGGGCACGACGCGGGTCGCGCTGCCGTCGCCGGGGTCGGCCGCGAGGGCCTCGGTCTGGATCGCCGTGAGGCGCGCCGTGCCCGCGACCGCGAGGTCGAGCAGGTCGTCGAGCTCGCGCCGGTCGAACGGCGCGTGCTCGGCGGTGCCCTGCACCTCGACGAACGTGCCGGAGCCCGTGACGACGACGTTCATGTCCGTCTCCGCGCGCACGTCCTCGACGTACGGCAGGTCGAGGACGGGGACGCCGTCGACGATGCCGACGCTCACCGCGGCCACCGAGTCACGCAGGACGGTCTTGCCCGCCGGGACGAGGCGCTTGCTCTTCGCCCAGGCCACCGCGTCGGCGAGCGCGACGTAGGCGCCCGTGATCGCCGCGGTGCGCGTGCCGCCGTCGGCCTGCAGGACGTCGCAGTCGAGCACGATCGTGTTCTCGCCGAGCGCGGACACGTCGATCACGGCGCGCAGCGAGCGGCCGATCAGGCGGGAGATCTCGTGCGTGCGGCCCCCGACGCGTCCCTTGACCGACTCGCGGTCCGACCGCGACGACGTGGCGCGCGGCAGCATCGCGTACTCGGCGGTGACCCAGCCCTCGCCCGAACCCTTGCGCCAGCGCGGCACGCCCTCGGTGAACGACGCGACGCACAGCACCTTCGTGCCGCCGAACTCGACGAGGACGCTGCCCTCGCCGGCGTCGAGGAAGCGTCGGGTGATCGTGACGGGCCGCAGCTCGTCGGGGCGGCGGCCGTCGGCGCGCAGCGCGGGAGTCGTGGCGGTCATGCGGACGAGCCTAACCGCGCGGCCCGACGCCCCCGGCCGGGGTCCGGCCCTCGCGCACTGACGCGTCCCGCCGCGTCAGCCGACCGGGACGCCGACGCGCGCCGTCACCGCCTTGTCGCCCAGCGCGACGTCGAGCACCGCCTGCTCGGGCGAGGCCCCGGCCGTCAGGCGAGCGCCGATCGCGTCGCGGACCCGCAGCGCGCGGTTCCAGCCCATGACGTCGGCGAGCGCGACGGCGGGCGCGACGTCGTCGCCGGCGGGCGTTACCGCGACGGTCCACGGGCGGCGCAGCAGCAGGCGCCCGACGAACGCGAGGACCAGGACGACGACCACCACGAGCAGGTCGAGCACGACGAGCAGCAGCGGCACGAGGAAGACCCAGACCAGCAGGACGCCGAGCACGAAGGCGAGCGCCCCGAGGATCCACACGACGACCCCGCCGAGGTCGTCGAGACCGCCCGCGAGCTCGCCGACGCCCTCGAGGCCGACGTCCGCCCCGTCGCGGTGGCGGCGGTGCCAGCGCCGGGCCCGCCGGAACACGCGCGCCCAGCGGGGCGCCCACTGCACGGCGACGTCGAAGGACGGGCCGACGGGGGTCCGGACGGTACGGGTGCGCATGACCGCACAGCGTGCCAGGCGCGGCGCCGCCGCGCCGGTGAGGTCCGGGCGGGCGTCGCGTCAGAGCACGTGCACGTCGCCCGGCCGGGCGAGCGCGACGGGACCGTCGTAGACGGCGCGCGCCTCGACGAGCGTGGCCTGCGGGTCGTTCCACGGCGGGATGTGCGTGAGGACGAGCTGCCGGGAGCGGCCGCGGGCGGCGGCCGACGCGGCGCGCCGGCCCGTGAGGTGCACGCCGCGCACCGCGTCGTCGCGGCCCTCGACGAACGCCGCCTCGGCGAGCAGCAGGTCGACGTCGGCGGCGAGCGTGTCGAGCCCGGCGCACTCGTCGGTGTCGCCCGTGTAGGCGAGCGTGACCGCGCGCGCGGGGTCGTGGTCCGACGGGCCCGTGACGTGGACGCCGAACGCGGGCACGGGGTGCTCGACGGGCACGGGGCGCAGCGTGAGGGGCCCGACGACGACCGGCGTGGCGGGGTCCCACGTGTGCACCGCGAACTGCCCGCTGACGTCGGTCGCCGGGTCCTTCCCGGCGATCTCGGCGAGCCGCTGCGCGGTGCCCTCGGGCCCGTGCACGTCGACGGACGGCAGCGCGCCGCCGGGCTGGTAGCGGCGCAGCACGTTGAGGACGACGAGGTCGGCGACGTGGTCGGCGTGCAGGTGCGACAGCGCGATCGCGTCCAGCCGCGTCGGGTCGCCGTAGCGCTGCAGCGGCCCGAGGGCGCCGTTGCCGAGGTCCAGCAGGACGGTCCAGGTGCGCCCGTCGGCGTCGTCGGCCTGCACCAGGTACGCGGACGCAGCCGCGTCGGGCCCGGGGTACGACCCCGAGCAGCCGACGACGACGAGCCTCATCGCAGCGCCATCCTCGACTCGACGGCCTCGACCTCCGGCCCGAGGAACCGCCGGGCGAGGGACTGGAACGCGGCGGGGTCGCCCGTCGCGAGGAAGCGGTGCGTCGGCGGGCCGGCCGCGGGGTCGCGCTCGAGGCCGTGCGCGACGAGCGTCCGGTAGACGTCCTTCGCGGTCTCCTCGGCGCTCGAGACGAGCGTGACCTCCTCGCCCATGACGTAGGAGATCGCGCCCGTGAGCAGCGGGTAGTGGGTGCACCCGAGGACGAGGGTGTCGACGCCGGCCTCGCGGACGGGGTCGAGGTACTCGTGCGCGACGGCCAGCACCTCGGGACCGGACGTGATGCCCGCCTCGACGAGCTCGACGAACCGGGGGCACGCCTGCGTCGTCAGGGTGATGCCGGGTGCGACGGCGAACGCGTCGTCGTACGAGCGGGAGTCCACGGTCGCGCGGGTCGCGATGACCCCGATCCGGCCCGTGCGGGTCGCGGCGACCGCACGGCGCGCGGCCGGGAGGATGACCTCGACCACGGGGATGCCGCGCCGCAGGGTGTACCGCTCGCGGGCGTCCCGCAGCATCGCCGACGACGCCGTGTTGCACGCGATGACCAGCAGCTTCACGCCCGCGTCGACGAGGTCGTCCATGACCTCGAGCGCGTGCGCCCGCACGGCGGCCAGCGGCTTCGGGCCGTAGGGCGTGTTGAGCGTGTCCCCGATGTAGAGGGTGGACTCGTGCGGCAGCTGGTCGAGGACGGATCGCGCCACCGTGAGGCCGCCGACGCCGGAGTCGAAGATGCCGAGGGGGGCGTCGTTCACGCCAAGGAGCCTAACCCCCGCTGGTCGGCCGCCCCGACGACCCGCTGCCGCGTGCGTGGCGCGCGTGGTCGAGCATGAGGCCCACGAGCGACTCCTGCAGCCAGCTCAGCGCGCCGTAGAGCGCGACGAGGTAGCGGCGCACGTCGGTGCCGGGCCCGCGACCGGGCGCATCGTCGTCGCCCAGGACGTCGTAGAGCCGCTCGGCGTCCTCGTCGGTGCGCACGTCGAGCCGCTCCGCCAGGACCAGGCGCAGGTCGGTGAGCGCGGCGGCGACGTCGGGCGCCTGGGCAGGGCTGACCGACAGCCCGTCGTGGCGGCGGCCGCCGCCGGGCGCGGTGAGCAGCCCCCACAGCACGCGCAGCCGGGCGACCTTCCCCGCGCGCAGGTCGTCCTCGGTGAGGCGGCGGAACTCGGCCGCGACCGCGGGGTCGTCGCGCGACGCGTCGGGCAGCAGGCGCCGCACCGCGGGGTCCTCGGGGGGCGGGACGTCCTCGGTGCGGAGCACGGGTGCGGCCGGGCCGGTGGGCACCGGGGCGGTCGGCGCGGTCGACGCCCCGGCGGGCTCGCCCTGGCCGCCCGGCCGAGGGGCGTCGTCGAAGCGGTCCGCGCCCAGCAGCTCGGCGACGTCCGCGACGAGCGCCGCGACGACCTCCCGCTCGGTGGCGTCCAGGCGCGCGACGAACAGGCCGTGCTTCTCGGTGAACGCGCGCATCAGACCCCGCTGCGCTGCAGCGTCGCCCACAGGCCGAACCCGTGCATCGCCTGCACGTCCACCTCCATGCCCTCGAGCGACCCGGTCGAGACGACGGCGCGGCCCTCCACGTGCACCTGCCGCATGAGCTGCTCGGCCTTCTCGTGCGGGTGGCCGAAGTAGGTCTCGAACACGTACGTCACGTAGCTCATGAGGTTGACGGGGTCGTTCCACACGATCGTGACCCACGGGTCCGCGACGGCCGCCTGCTCGGCGGACTCGACGCGCTCGTCGGGCGCTGTCTGCACGGGCACGCCACCACTGTAGGTGGCGCCGGACGCGCCGCACGGCGGTGGGACGGCCATCGGGACGGACCGCGCGCCCGCGGCCCCGGCCACGCAATACGTTGGCGCCATGACACCCCCGCAGGCCGCGCCCGCCCCCGCCGGTCTCCCGTCGCCGACCGCGACGGCCCTGCTCACCGACCGCTACGAGCTGACGATGCTGCAGGCCGCGCTGGCCGACGGCACGGCGCACCGCCGCTGCGTGTTCGAGGTGTTCACGCGCCGCCTGCCCCCGGGCCGCCGCTACGGGGTCGTGGCCGGCACCGGCCGGCTGCTGGAGGCCCTGCCGGACTTCCGGTTCACGGCGACCGAGCTCGACTGGCTCGCCGACGCGCGGGTCGTGGACGACGCGACGCTCGAGTTCCTCGCGGGCTACCGGTTCGGCGGGTCCGTCCGCGGGTACGCGGAGGGCGAGGTGTTCTTCCCGCAGTCCCCGCTGCTGGTCGTCGAGGGCACGTTCGCCGAGGCGGTGCTGCTGGAGACCCTCGTGCTGTCGGTGCTCAACCACGACTCGGCGGTCGCGTCGGCGGCGTCGCGCATGACGAGCGCGGCCGTCGACCGCCCGTGCCTGGAGATGGGCGCGCGTCGGGCGCACGAGGAGGCGGCGGTCGCGGCGGCCCGGGCGGCGGTCGTCGCCGGGTTCGCGGCGACGTCGAACCTGGAGGCGGGCCGGCGCTACGGGCTGAAGACGATCGGCACCGCGGCGCACGCGTTCACGCTGCTGCACGACGACGAGGAGGCGGCGTTCGCGTCGCAGGTCGCGGCGCTGGGGCCGGGCACGACGCTCCTCGTCGACACGTACGACGTGCGGCGGGGCGTCGAGCGGGCCGTCGCCGCGGCGGGCACGGGGCTGGGCGCGGTGCGCCTCGACTCGGGTGACCTGGGCGTGCTGGCGCACGAGGTGCGCCGGCAGCTCGACGGTCTGGGGGCGACGGGGACGCGGATCGTCGTGACGTCCGACCTCGACGAGTACGCGATCGCGTCGCTCGCGGCGGCGCCGGTCGACAGCTACGGCGTCGGGACGTCGGTGGTCACGGGCTCGGGCGCCCCGACGTGCGGGATGGTCTACAAGCTCGTCGCGCGCGAGGGGCGGGACGGCGCGCTGGCGCCGGTCGAGAAGCGCTCGACGGCGAAGATCAGCGTCGGGGGCCGCAAGGAGGCGGCGCGGCGGCGGGGGCCGGACGGCCGTGCCGTCGAGGAGGTCCTGGTCGTCGGCCCCGACGCGTCGGTGGTGACGTGGGCCCCGGACGACGAGGCGCTGCGGCCGCTGCTGGTGCCGCTGGTGACGGACGGCGAGGTGGACGCGTCGTGGACGGGTCCGGCCGGGGTGGTGCGGGCACGGGATCGGCACCGCGCCTCGCGGGACGAGCTCCCGCGCGGGGCGCGGAGGCTGTCGGCCGACGAGGCCGCGGTGCCGACGGTGACGCTGCGGCTGCCCGGACGGGACTGAGGGGACCGTCCGGGCCGCCGCGCGTCAGGCCTGGGTCGGGACCGAGGCCGGGTCAGACCCGGGATCGACCGCGGCCGACCAGCCCGAGGACCAGGCTGACGACGAGGACGACGACACCGATCCAGATGAGGAACTGGCCGATGTTCGTCGCGACGCCGAGGACGACGAGGACGACACCGACGAGGATGAGGATGAGCCAGCTGGGCATGGGTTGACCCCTTTCTGAAGGCAACTCTTGCGTGGCGACCGACAGGCTCCGGGGGGACCCGGCGCCGTGAAGCACGGGGAAGACGCTGCCAGCGCCGCGCGGGGTCGGCACGTCGAGAGGCCGACTTGCACGGGGACGCGCCGGTGCTATGTGGTCACGCGTCCAGGGCTGTGACCTGCGGAGACGCGCCCAGCACCCGTTGTCCGAAATGTGAGACGGGGGTTGTTCCGTCTCATTCGGAGGAGTAATCGCGCGATGCTCATCCAGGGGCACCGAGCGAGGGCGTCAGCGCTTGCCGACGAACCACCCGCGGATCATCTCGACCCGCGCCGTCAGCTGGCCCGGGTCCGCCAGCGCGACCTCGGGACCCCCGCACCGCCGCCGCAGCTCCGCGTGCACCGCACCGTGCGGCTGCCCGCTGCGCCGCGACCACGCGCCGACGAGCTGCGCGAGCTCCTTGCGCAGCTCCGCCTGCTTGCGGTGGTCCACCTCCGGCGCCGGCTCCGCGACCGTCGTCCGTCGGCGGCCCTTGAGCTGGTCCGCCTGCCGCTGGCGCAGCAGCGCCGAGACCTGGTCGGCGTCGAGCAGCCCCGGCAGGCCGAGGAAGTCGAGCTCCTCCTCCGAGCCGACCTCGGCCTCCGTGCCGAACTCGCCGCCGTCGAACAGCACGCGGTCGAACGACGCCTGCGCCTCGAGCGCCTCGAACGTGCCCTGCTTGCCGTCCGGCCCGAGCGCGTCGGGACCGTTGCGCTCGGAGTTCGCCGCCGCGAGCAGCGCGTCCTCCGGGTTGAAGTCGGCGCCCTGCTCCTCCGCCGTCTTCGGGCGGTCCAGGGCGTGGTCCCGCTCGAGCTCCATGCTGTTCGCGAGCCCGAGCAGCTGCGGCACCGACGGCAGGAAGACCGACGCCGTCTCACCCCGCCGGCGGGCCCGGACGAACCGGCCGACGGCCTGCGCGAAGAACAGCGCGGTCGCGGTGCTCGTCGCGTACACGCCGACCGCGAGGCGGGGGACGTCGACGCCCTCGGAGACCATCCGGACCGCCACGAGCCAGCGCGACTCGCTCGCGGAGAACTCGTCGATCTTGTCGCTCGCGCCGTCGTCGTCGGACAGCACGACCGTCGGCGACTCCCCCGTCAGCCGGGCCAGGTGGCCCGCGTACGCGCGCGCGTCGGTCTGGTCGGTCGCGATGATCATCGCGCCCGCGTCCGGCACCGTGCGCCGCACCTCGGTGAGCCGCCGGTCGGCGGCCGCCAGGACGCTCGGGATCCACTCGCCGTTCGGGTCGAGGGCCGTCCGCCACGCCTGCGCCGTCATGTCCTTGGTCAGCGGCTCGCCGAGCCGGGCGCTGACCTCGTCGCCCGCCCGCGTGCGCCAGCGCATCGAGCCGCTGTACGACAGGAAGATCACGGGCCGCACGACGTGGTCGCGCAGCGCGTCCCCGTAGCCGTACGTGTAGTCCGCCAGGCTGCGCCGGATGCCCTCGCCGTCACGCGCGTACCGCACGAACGGGATCGCCGCGGTGTCGGAGCGGAACGGCGTCCCGGTGAGGCTCAGCCGTCGGGTCGCGTCCTCGAACGCCTCCCGGACCGCGTCGCCCCACGACAGCGCGTCGCCGCCGTGGTGCACCTCGTCGAGGATCACGAGCGTGCGCTCGGCGGTCGTGCGCGCCGCGTGCAGCGCGGGCTTGGACGCGACCTGCGCGTACGTCACCGCGACGCCGTCGAAGCCGTGGCCGTGCCGGCCCTGGGCGTTCGAGAAGTTCGGGTCCAGGCGGATCCCGACGCGAGCGGCGGCGTCGGCCCACTGCTTCTTCAGGTGCTCCGTCGGCGCCACGACCGTGACGCGCCGGACGACCCGCGCCTCGAGCAGCTCGGTCGCGATCCGCAGGGCGAACGTCGTCTTGCCCGCCCCGGGCGTCGCGACGGCCAGGAAGTCACGCGGCGACTGCGCCCGGTACGCCTCCAGCGCCTCGGCCTGCCACGCCCGCAGCTTGCCCGCGGTCCCCCACGGCGCACGCCCGGGGAACGCCGGCGGCAGGTGGGAGGCCGCCGACGTGGACGCGTGGGTCGAGGTGGAGGACGGGCGCGCGGCCCCGCTCACTTGCCGCCGCGGCCGAAGCCCCAGCGACGACCCCCGCCCGAGCCCTCGGAGCCGCCGCCCTCGCCGGACGCACCCTCGCCGTCCTGCGGGTCCCGCAGCCCCTCGTAGATCTCCTTGCACACGGGGCAGACGGGGAACTTGTTCGGGTCGCGGCCCGGCACCCAGACCTTCCCGCAGAGCGCGATCACGGGCTTGCCGCTCATCGCGGACTCCATGATCTTCTCCTTGCGCACGTAGTGCGCGAAGCGCTCGTGGTCGCCCGGCTCCACCTGCTCGTGCGTCTCCTGACGCTCGAGCACGCTCGTCGACGTGCCCTGGCCCGGGTCGGACGGGTCGGCGGGGCCGGTCGGCGGGAGGGGCTCACTCATGCGCAGGAGTCTACGTCGAGGCGCCCACGCGACCGAGAGCGACACCGGCCCGCGGACTAGATAGACAGCCTGACTAGATAGTCGTACTGTCTAGTCCGTGACGACGAACCCCTGGCCCGGCGAGTGGATGCGCGGCGTGCTCGACCTGTGCGTCCTCGCCGTCCTCGCCGAGGGCCGCACGTACGGCTACGCCGTCGCCGCCCGGCTCGACGAGCTCGGCCTGGGCACGATCAAGGGGGGCACGCTCTACCCCCTGCTCGCCCGCCTCGAGGAGGCCGGGCACGTGACGACGCACTGGGAGGCCGGCGACGGCGGCCCCGGACGCAAGTACTTCGCGCTCACCGCCGCCGGGCGTGCCGCCCTTGCCGCCCGCGCCGACGCGTGGCGGACCTTCGCCGCCCTGACCACCACGATCACGTCCGCCGCCACGGCGCCCCCAGCGGTCGACGCGGCCGTCGACGCGGCCGTCGACGCCGCCGCGGAGCCCGCCACCGGGGCGCCGGCCGGGCGCCCACCGAACCCCCAGGAGCCGAGATGACGACCGACCGCCCGCACACGCGAGACGCCCACCCCGGGTCCGACGCCGCCTGGCGCGAGGAGCTCGTGCTCGCGCTGCGTGCCCGCGACGTCGACGGCGCACGGATCGGGGAGGTCCTGGCCGAGGTCGACGAGCACTGCCGCGCGAGCGGCGAGGACGCCGCCGAGGCGTTCGGCGACCCCGCCGCGTACGCCGCGGCCCGGACGGTCGACGAGCTCGACCCGTCGGACCGGTCTCCCCGCCGCTCCCCGTCGGTGCGCCAGGCGGTCGCCCACCTGCCGTCGCTGCTCGGCCTGCTGCTCGTCGTGGCCTGCGCGGGCCGCACGACGGTGCCGGTCACCGTCGGGTGGCTCCTCGCCGCCGCGCTCTACCCCGTCGCGGCCACGCTCGTCGTGCACGTCGTCCTCGACGCCGCGCTCACCGGCCGGTCGCGGCGCGGCCTGGTCGTCGCCTGGGCGCTGCTCACGGCCACGTCGGTCGCCGCCCTCGCCGCGGTCCTGCTGCTCCCGGGTGTCCTCGTGACCCTGCCCCGCACGGTCGCCCTCGTCGGCGGCGGGACGCTGCTCGTCGCGGGGGCGCTCGTCGCCACACGGTCCGCCGTCCGGAGCCCGGACGCCGACGTCGTGAGCCGGCCGTGGGACGACCCCGCCGACGTCCGACGTCGCAACGTCCGCGCGGGCGTGCTGGCGGCCTGGCTGCTGCCGGCCATGGCGGTCGTGGGGTACGCGGGGCTCACGGCGCTCGACGCCGCGCTCCCCGGCTGACCCACCCGGCCGGGGCCGGTCGGGAGCCGGGGGCTCAGAGGCCCTGCCAGCCGGGCTTCGCGGCGAACGTCTCCCGGTAGTAGTCGGCGAGCTGCAGGCGGGACGCGGCGGCGTCGTCGACGAGGACCGTCACGTGCGGGTGGTGCTGCAGGACGGTGGCGGGCCACATCGCCGACACCGGTCCCTCGGCGAGCTGGTGGACCGCCTCGGCCTTGCCGCGCCCCGTCGCCAGCAGCACCAGGTGGCGCGCGGACATGATCGTCGCGAGGCCCTGCGTCAGGCAGTGCGTCGGCACCTGCGCGACGTCGCCGCCGAAGAACCGCGCGTTGTCCTCCCGGGTCTGCCGCGTGAGCGTCTTGATGCGGGTGCGCGACGCGAGCGACGAGCCTGGCTCGTTGAACGCGACGTGGCCGTCGGTGCCGATCCCGAGGATCTGCAGGTCGACACCGCCGGCGTCCACGATGGCCCGCTCGTACGCCGCGCACGCCGCGCGGACGTCGTCGGCGAGGCCGTCAGGCCCCTGCACGGCGCCAGGAGCGAAGTCGACGCGCGAGGCGATCTCCTTCTCGATGACGTTGCGGTACCGCTCCGGGTGGTCCGCCGCGAGCCCCACGTACTCGTCGAGCATGAACGCGCGGGCCCGCGCGAACGAGAGGCCGTCCTGCGCGTGCCGCCGCGCGAGCTCGTCGTAGACGGCGAGCGGGCTGGACCCGGTCGCGAGCCCGAGGACGGCCGTCGGCCGGGACCGCAGGAGCTCCTCGACGGCGTCCGCGGCGAGCCGGGCGAGCTGCGCCGGCGGCGCGATGACGACCTCCATCAGCGGGTCCCTTCCGAGCGGTCGAGCGGGTGGCCGGGGCCGCGACGGCCCCGGTGACGGGCGGCGACGGTCATGCCGTGACGTCCCCGCGGCCCACGAGCGCGGCACCGACGGCACCGACCGGCACCCCCGAGGGTGCCAGGGTCACGCGCTCGGCGAGGCGCATCGACTCGAGGAACGCCGACGTGCGCGCCGCACGGTCCAGGACGCCGCGCACCGCGTCGAGCAGCGGCTCCCCCACCGCGCTCACGCCGCCACCGACCACCACGTGCCGGACGTCGCACGTGAGCACGAGGACGCGCACGGCCGCCGCGACCGCCGTCGCGAACTGGTCGCGCAGGTCGACGGCCCGCGGGTCGCCGGCCGCCGCCGCCGCGAAGACCTCGGCCGGCGCGGGCGCACCCGTGCGGCTGGGCCACGCGGCGTCGAGCGCCGAGCCGGACGCGTACTGCTCGAGGCAGCCCGCCTGCCCGCACTTGCACGGCAGGCCGTCGGGCACGAACGTCAGGTGACCGATCTCGCCGGCCGCCCCCTGGGACCCGCGCCGCAGCCGGCCGTCGAGCAGCAGGCCCGCGGCCAGGCCCGTGCCGAGCGCGAGGAACGCGAGGTCGCGCCCGCCGTCGGCGTCGTGCGGGGCGACGAACTGCGCCGCACCGACGACCGCCGCGTTGAGGTCGTTCTCCAGCCGCACCGGCACCGCGCCGACGCGCTCCGCGACGAGCGCCGCGAGCCCGACCCGTGCCTCGATGCCGAGGTTCACGGCGTGCTCGACCGTGCCCGCCGCGACGTCCACGACGCCCGGCAGCCCCAGACCGACGCCCGACAGGTCGCCCACGGCGACCCCGGCCAGGTCCGCGAGCCGCTCGACCGCCGCGACGGCACCCGAGACGACGCCGTCCAGACCTCGGACGGTCGACGCCCGCACCTCGTGGCGCACCGCGCCCGAAGGGTCGAGCGCGACGCCGAGCACCTTGCTGCCCCCGATGTCGAGACCGACGGACCAGCCGCCCGTCCCGTTCCCACGCGTGTCCACGTCAGCCCTTCACCGCGCCCGCCACCAGGCCGGACGTCATCTTCCCCTGCACGAACAGGAAGAACACGATCACGGGGATCGCGATGACCGACGCGCCGGCCATGACGACACCCCAGTCGGTCGCCCGGTTGGCCTCCACGAGGCCCTGCAGCCACAGCGGCAGGGTGCGCTGGGCGGGGTCCGTCATGACGACGAGCGCGAGCGTGTACTCGTTCCACGCCTGCAGGAACCCGTAGACGCCGGAGGCGACCAGGCCGGGGGCCAGCAGGGGGAAGGTGATGCGGAAGAAGGCGCCGACCCGCGAGAGGCCGTCGACCATCGCGGCCTCCTCGAGCTCGATCGGCACACCCGCGACGAAGCCGCGCAGCATCCAGATCGTGAACGGCAGGATCGCCGCGGTGTAGACGAGCGCGAGCCCCGACACCTTGTTGACGAGGTCCCAGCCGTCGAGCATCTGGTACTGCGAGATGAACAGGCCCTCGGCGGGGATCATCTGCACGACCAGGATCGTGAGGATGAACGACTTGCGCCCCCGGAACCGGAACCGGCTGACGGCGAGCGCCGCGAGGAACGCGAACATCAGCGCGGCGAGCAGCACGATGACGACGACCGCCAGGGACACGCGCATCGCGGCCCAGAACGTCGGGTCCTGCACGACGCCCCGGAAGTTCGACAGCGTGCCGCCGAACGGCAGGAACGTCGGGTCGGGCGCCTGCAGCTTGTTCAGCGGCAGGAACGCGCTGTTGATCATCCAGTAGATCGGGAAGACCCACGCGAGCGCGACGAGCACGGCGACGAGCCCGAGCAGGCGGCGCGCGAGCGGCGACGCCGTGCGTCCCGACTCGGCGGACGCGCGACGGCGGGCCGGGCGGGCCGGGGCGGACGCGACCTCGGGGACGCCGTGCGGCGCGGGGGCGGGGGGTGTGGCGAGCGCGCTCACAGCTCGTCCTCCTTGAGCATCTGCCGGATGTAGAACCCGGTCAGGGCGAGCGTGATGACGAGCATGATCGTGGCCAGCGCACCGGCCTTCGAGAACTCGCCCGCGTACGAGTAGATGAGGGTGCCGAGCAGGTTCGTGTCCCGCGTGGGCGCACCGGCGCGCTGCAGGACGTAGATCTGCGTGAACACCTTGAGGTCCCAGATGACCTGCAGCAGCATGACGATCGACAGGACGGGCCGCATCATCGGGATCGTGATGCCCCAGAACCGCTGCCAGCCGGACGCACCGTCGAGCTGGGCGGCCTCCATCGTCTCCTCGGGCACCTGCAGCAGGCCGGCGTAGACCGAGAACACGACGAACGGCACCGACATCCACACGACGATGACGGTCGCGACGAAGTAGAACGACAGCGGCTCGATGATCCACGAGTGGCCCGCCATCGAGTCGATCCCGAGGACCTCCGACAGGACCCAGTTGATGACGCCGTACTGGGTGTCGAACAGCCACTGCCACACCGTCATCGACGCGAGCACGGGGGTGCCCCAGGCGAGCAGCAGCGAGACCTGCAGCGTCGTGCGGGCGACCTTGCCGACGCGCGACATGAGGACCGCGAGCGCGACGCCGACCACCATGGTCACGGCCGCGTTGAGCAGGCAGAACAGGATGGAGCGGCCGATGACCGTCCAGACGTACGGGTCGGTCAGCAGGTCGGTGTAGTTCGCGAGGCCGACCCACTCGGCCGGCTGGCCGAACTGCTGGCGCAGCCCGTACTCCTGGAAGGAGATGACGAACTGCCGGACCAGGGGGTAGCCGAGCGCGACGCCGATGACGACGGCGGCGGGGACGAGCAGGCCGTAGGCGCCGAACGGGGGGCGCCGGCGGCGGGGCGTGACCGGCGCGGCGCCGGTGACGTCGACCGCGGGGGCGGTGGCTGCCATGCGTGGAGCTCCTTCGGTGGAACGGCCGGGGCTGCGGGTCGCAGCACCCGGCCGCGCCGGACCAGAACCGGCCGGGTGCTGCGCGTGCGAGCGCCCGGCCGGTCGGTGATCAGTTGAGCGTGTCCGCCAGGAGCTGGTCCGCAGCCGCGGCAGCCTCCGCGACGTCGGCGCCCGTGGCGATCTGCTGGAAGAAGTCCTCCAGGATGCGGTCGCCCTCGACGTCCGCCCACTTCTCGGCGGCCGGCGTGAGCTTCGCGTTGAGCGCGGCCGAGATCGCGGCCTGGGCGTAGACGTCGTCACCCATCGACGACGCGTACTCCGTGTTGCCCGGGATCAGGCCGTTCTCGCCGAGCATCTGCTGGAACTCGGGCGAGTAGATGATCCGGACCAGGCTCTTGGCGAGGTCCTGGTTCTTCGACTTCGCGGCGACGGCGATGTTCGAGCCGCCCGCGAAGGCGGTGGCGTAGTCACCCGCGGCGTTGCCCGGCATCGCGAAGACGCCGGTGTGCTCCTCGTTGCAGGCCTGCTGCTCGCCGCGCAGGGCCTTGGCCTCGTCGGACGTGTCGTCCGGGTCGACGCCCTTGTTGCACTGCGGCAGGTCGATGCTCCACCGCGCCCACGTCGGGGCGGAGAACATCGCGGCCTGGCCGGCGTTGAACGGGACCCACGGCTCGTTCGAGTCGGAGTCGGCCGGCGCGTTCGTGGCGTTCGCGAACAGGTCGGCGACCTGCTCGAGGCCCTCGATCGACTTCGGCTCGGACAGGGCGCCCTTCCACTCGTCGCCCTCCTGCACCGCGAAGTCGCCGCCCGCGGTGTAGAGCCAGGTGGCGCCGTTGTACCAGTCCTGGCCGGGGAACCAGAAGCCGGAGACCGAGTCGGACTGGAGCTTCTTGGCGGCCTCGCCGAACTCGGCGATGGTCGTCGGCACCTCGACGCCGGCGGCGGCGAACATGTCCTTGTTGTAGAAGACCGCGCGGGCGCCCGAGTAGTAGGGCAGCGCGTAGTTCTTGCCGTCGGCGATGCCCGCGTCGACGAAGCCCTGCAGGAGCTTGGCCCCGCCGACCTCCTCGTACAGGTCGCTGATGTCGGAGAACGCGCCCGCGTAGGTGAACGTCGCGGACTGGGTGTTGCCGATCTCCACGACGTCGGGCGTCTGGTCCTCGGAGGCGAGCGCGGTCTGCAGGCGCGGGACGAGCCCGCTCCAGTCCTGCTCCTCGATGACGAGCTTCGAGCCGGGGTTCTCGGCCTCGAACGTCGTCACGAGGTACTCGCGCAGCGCGTCACCGGTGTCGGTGCCGTTGAGCCAGAGCTTGATCGTGGCCGGCTCGGGGGTGCCGGCCTCGGACGGGTCCGAGCTGGGGTCGTCGCCCGAGCTGCACGCCGTGAGCGTGAGCGCGGCTGCCACGCCGACGGCCGCGAAACGTAGCATCTTCACGTTGGGGTTCCTCCCGTGAGCGAGGCGAGCGCCGTACGGCGTCGCCGGGGTGGTGGTTCCGACTGCAAGGGGTCGGCTCGGGGTCGTCACGTGACCCCGAGCTGACCTGACAGGACGAGGACCGTCGCGCCTGCGAGGGTCCCGTCCTCGTCGAGGGAGCCCATCCGCAGGGCCAGGCCGTCGCCGATGACGGGCATGGTCCGGGCGCGGAGGGTGGCGAGCGCCGACTCGCGCAGGGGGCCGTCCAGCAGCTCCGGGGGGCCGGAGAGCAGGACGTCTGCGAGGTCGAGCGCGCTGACGACGGGTGCGAGGGCGATGCCCAGCAGCCGTCCGACCGACGCGAGGTGCGCGTCGGACTCCTGGGGGTCCCCGGCGACGGCGAGCCGCAGGGCGGGGACGGAGAGCACCGTCTCGAGGCAGCCGGCGCGGCCGCACGCGCAGGGCGCGGGCACCTGGCCGGGGACGGTGCCGTCGACGACGGTCACGTGGCCGATCTCGCCGGCGGCGTGGTGGCGGCCGAGCACGAGGGCGCCGTCGACGACGATCCCGGCGCCGACGCCCTGGCCGACGGTGACGACGATGGTGCCCTTGCCGCTCGCGTCGCCGTAGGTGAACTCGGCGAGCGCGCGGGTGTTGGCGTCGTTGGCGACGTGCACGGGGACGCCGAGCGAGGCGGTGAGCCGCTCGGCGAGCGGGAGGCCGTACCAGCCGCGGTTGGGGGCCTGGACGACGACGCCCGCGGGGTCGATGACGCCGGGCGACGCGATGCCGACGCCGATGACGGGCCGCTGCGCGGCGTCGAGCAGGTCGCGGCACAGCGCGTCGAGCAGCTCGACGGCGGGCTCCCCCGTCTGGCCGTCGAGCGGGACGGACCGGCGGGCGACGACGGCGCCGTCGAGCGACATGACGGCACCGTGCAGGCGCAGGTCGTCGGTGAGGTCGACGGCGACGACCTGGTAGGCCTCGGTCCGCATGCCGACGAGCGTCGCGGGCTTGCCGACCTTGCCCTCGGCACGGATGCCGAGCTCCTCGACGAGCCCCTCCCCGATGAGCTCGGAGACGAGGCCGGAGACGGTGACGCGGGTGAGGCCGGTGCTGCGCGCGAGGTCGGCGCGCGAGGAGGGGCCGACGTGGAACAGGTGCGCGAGGACCATCGACCGGTTGTGCGCGCGGCCGTGCTCGGGCAGCGCCTTGGCGGTGGGTCGCAGCATGCGTCCCACGCGCCGGGCGGTCCCGGTGGCGGCGGCCGGGCCGGTGGAGGTGGTCGAGGTCACGTTTGTTAGTAGAGCGTCCTTACTAATCCTGGTCAAGGGTCCAGATGTGACCGTGACCACATCGTGACCGTCCGTTCACACGCCCGACGCGAGCACTCCGACCGCGACACACGACCGACATCTGCGCAGGTGGGAGCGCATCCAGCACCCCTGACGTGCGACGACGCGCAGCCCGCGGCGACGCGCGCGCGGAACACCCGCTCCCCCTGCCACGTTGCACGACGCATGGAGCTCGGCCTGTACACGTTCGGCGACATTCACCCCGACCCGCGCACCGGAGCGACCGTCTCCCCCGCGCAGCGCCTGCGCGAGATCCTCGAACGGATCCGCCTCGCCGAGCAGGTCGGTCTCGACTACGTCGGCATCGGCGAGCACCACCGGCCCGACTACGCGATCTCCTCGCCGTCGACCGTCATCGCCGCCGCCCTCGCCCAGACCGAGCGGATCACCGTCGGCAGCGCCGTCACCGTCCTGTCCACCGAGGACCCCGTCCGCGTGCACCAGCAGTTCTCGACCATGGACCTGCTGTCGGGCGGGCGCGTCGAGCTGCTCGCCGGCCGCGGCTCGTTCATCGAGTCCTACCCCCTGTTCGGCGCGTCCCTCGACGACTACGACGCGCTCTTCGACGAGAAGATCGACCTGCTGCTGCGCCTCGACGCCGCCGAGCGCACCACCTGGTCCGGCCGGTTCCGCGCCCCGCTCGACGACGCGCTCGTCCTGCCCCGCCCGCTCGACTAGCCAGGGCTCGGCGAGCACCTGCGCATCGCGATCGCCACGGGCGGCAACCCGCGCTCGTCCGCCCGCGCCGGCACGCTCGGCCTGCCCGTGAGCTACGCGATCATCGGCGGCCAGCCCGCGTCCTTCGCACCCCTGGTCGACCTCTACCGCGAGGCGTACGCCGCCTCCACACGACCGGGCCGCCCCGCCGAGCCGCACGTCTCCGTCGCCGGGATCGGGTTCGTCGCCGACGACGGCCGCGCCGCGCGCGACCTCTTCTACCCGTACTGGCACGAGTCGATGCGCCGCATCGCGTCCGAGCGCGGCTTCGCCCAGCCGAACCGCATCGCGTTCGAGGCCCAGTCCGCCCGCGGCGGCGCGTTCTTCGTCGGGCACCCCGAGGAGGTCGCCGAGCGCGTCGTCGCGCTCCACGCCGTCCTGGGCCACGACCGGCAGGCGTTCCAGATGGACCTGTCGGGCGTGCCCCAGCGCGAGTCGATGCACGCGATCGAGCTGCTCGGGACCCGCGTCGCGCCCCTGGTCCGCGAGGCGCTCGGGGCCTGAGCGCTACCGCCGTGCGGCGGCCCCGGCCGGGCGGTCGACCAGGACCCACGTGACCGCCGCGAGCACCGCCGCGACCACCGCCACCGACGGCCACGCCCCGAGGTGAGGGGCCAGCAGGTGCGACGCGACGAAGCACAGGGCCGCGACGACGAGCACGACGACCGTGCGCAGGGCGCCCGCGGGACGCCACGCGCGCACCGCGCACCACGCGCCCCCGGCGAGCAGGACGGCGCCGCCGAGCGCCCGCACGTCGCTCACCTGCGCGACCGCGAAGCCGACGACGAGCGTGAGGGCGGCGATGAGGGCGGTCGGGACGCGGCGCACGCGGTCACCCTACGTCCGACACCCTGGCCGGCCCGGGCACCGCCCCCCGCGCCCCGTCGCCCGGACGGACGTCCTGTGCCACCCCGGGACGGCGCGCACTAGGTTGGGACGGCCAGCGCGGTCGCGCACCCACCATCCGCTCCGAGAGGGAGACCCGTGTCCTCGCACCCCATCGACGCCACCAGCACGAGCGCGTGGCAGGACCTCAGCACGCACGAGTCGACGCTGCACGCCGACCTGCGTGGCTGGTTCGCCGCCGACCCGTCGCGCGCCGAGCGCCTGTCGTTCCCGCTCGCGGACCTGCACGTCGACCTGTCGAAGAACCTCGTCACCGACGAGACCCTCGCGCTGCTCGTGCGCCTCGCCGACGAGGTCGGGCTGGCCGACCGGCTGCAGGCGCAGCTGCGCGGCGACCACATCAACGTGACCGAGGACCGTGCCGTCCTGCACACCGCGCTGCGCCGTCCCGCGGGCGTCGAGCCGCGCCTCGTCGTCGACGGGCAGGACGTCGACGCCGACGTGCAGGCCGAGCTCGCCAAGATGTCGGCGTTCGCGGAGCGCGTGCGCTCGGGCGAGTGGACGGGCGTCACGGGCGAGCGCGTGAAGACCGTCGTCAACATCGGCATCGGCGGGTCCGACCTCGGCCCGGTCATGGCGTACGAGGCCCTCAAGCCGTACGTGCAGGACGGCCTCGAGGTTCGCTTCGTGTCGAACATCGACCCGACCGACCTCGCGGAGAAGGTCAAGGGGCTCGACGCCACGACGACGCTGTTCATCGTCGCGTCCAAGACGTTCGGCACGCTGGAGACCCTGACGAACGCGCGGCTGGCGCGCGACTGGCTGTGGGCGCAGCTCGGCACCGACGACACGGACGAGGCCCGCAACGCGGCCGTCGCGCAGCACTTCGTCGCGGTGTCGACCGCGCTCGACAAGGTCGCGGCGTTCGGCATCGACCCCGCGAACGCGTTCGGGTTCTGGGACTGGGTCGGCGGCCGCTACTCGGTCGACTCCGTCATCGGCACGTCGCTCGCGATCGCGATCGGCCCCGACGCGTTCCGCGAGTTCCTCGCCGGGTTCCGTGCGGTCGACGAGCACGTCGCCGGCACGCCGTTCGAGCGCAACGTGCCCGTCCTCATGGGCCTGCTCAACGTCTGGTACGTCAACTTCCTCGGCGCGCAC
>NZ_BIMR01000065.1 GCF_004306155.1 Cellulomonas biazotea | reverse complement strand
GCCCGAGGAGGTCCCCTGGGCGACCACGCCCACCCCGGCGTTCGACGTCCCGCAGCCGCGCCCGCCGGCCGCCGGTGCCGCGCTGCCGCGCCGGACGGCCGCCGCGCAGGACGCGAGGTCCGACGCGGGCGGCGCACCGTCCGGCGCACCTGCCTCATCCGCGTACCGGACCCCCGGCGACCTGCCGCAGCCCCCGTCGCCGACCGCGCAGGACCTGGGTCTGCGCGCCCTGGAGCACGCGCTCGACGCGGTCCTCGGCGGCGAGTCGCCGCTCGTGACGTTCGCGATGACGCACGACGGCCGGCACCGCGTCGTGCAGTCGTTCCCCGGCGGTCCCGAGACGGCCGAGCAGGCCCGCGCGTGGGTGCGGGACTCCGGTGCGGTGTGCGGCGTCGTCGGCTGGGAGGGCCGCCTCGACGGCGTGGACGCCCCCGCGGTCCTCATCGAGGCGTCCGACCCGGGCCGTCCGAGCATGGTCGTCGGGCACGCCTACCTGCCCGAGCGCCCGCACGGCGACGGCCGGGCACGCGGTCCGCGCGGCGTCGGCGGCCCCGTCGTCGTGGGCCAGGGCCAGCCGCTGCTCTGACGTGCCGGTCCCCGGCAGCCCTGCGGGTCAGGACCGCTAGAGCGTCTTCGCGTCGAGCACCTTCGCGGGCTTGACCTCCGCACCGCCCATCACGGCGGTGACGTGCACGAGCAGCTGCGGCGCGTCGGGGTTGGCGGGCGTCTTCGTCTTGTCGTCCCACCCGCCGAGCAGCGGCAGGCCGCTCACGTGCACGCGCCACGTCGGCGGCACCTTGATCTCGACGCCGCCCCACATGACGAACACCGCGATCTCGGCGCGGCCCACGATGTCCGCGTCGCGCAGGTCGAGCTCGATGCCACCCATGAGCGCCGTGAGGCTCCCGCCGCGGAACGTCTTCGACCGCGAGCGGCGCTGCGACCCCCACCAGACGACCGTCGAGTTCACGACGTCGTCCTGGTCGTGATTGCGACCCACGCGTGTCAGCAGCGCGAGCCCGACGAGGATGATCGCGACGGGCCACAGGACGTCCCACACGTCGAACTCGACGAGGTCGAGCGTCTGCAGCAGGAACAGCGTCCCGACGGCGATGATGAGCGTCGGCCCGACCCACGCCCGCGGCACCGTGACGAGCGCCGCGACGCCGATCCCGATGACGACGAGCGGCCACCAGTCGGCCGCGATCTGGCCGAGGTCGGCGGTGATGACGTCGAGCTGGACGAGCAGCGCCACGACCCCGAACGTCAGGAGCAGCACGCCGAGGAAGACCTGCACCGGGGGGCGACCGTTCATGCGCGTCACGCTAGCGACGCGGCACCCGTCCGGGGAGGGGAAATCGTCCCGGGGCGCGTACGGGGCCGAAACCGGGCGACATCCCGGGGACACGCTGCCAGGATCGCCCACCATGACACGCCAGCACCTCACGAAGACGCTGGTCTCCTGGGCCTCGATCCTCGACGACAAGGCTCGGGACCAGGCGATCGCCACGTCCACCCTGCCCTTCGTCTACCCGCACGTCGCGCTCATGCCCGACGCGCACCTCGGCAAGGGCGCGACCGTCGGCTCGGTGATCCCGACGCTCGGCGCGCTGATCCCCGCGGCGGTCGGCGTCGACATCGGCTGCGGGATGATCGCGGTCCGCACGCAGTGGTCCGCGGAGCAGCTGCGCGCGGCGGGGAGCCTGACGCCGCTGCGCGAGTGCATCGAGCGGACGGTCCCGCTGTCGGCGGGCGCGGCGAACCAGCGCCTGACGCCGAGCGCGCAGGCGCGTGTCGCGACGCTGGAGGACGCCGCCGCGCGGGCGGAGTTCGACCCGGGCTCGTACCTGGGACGGTGGGCGCTGCAGCTCGGGTCGCTGGGGTCGGGGAACCACTTCCCCCCGGGAGATTCCCACTGACAACCTGACGAGGCTCCGCGCGTCGCGCGAACTGCCGTTGGAGCCATCCCCCACACTGGCGACCGGGGGGTGGCAACCGTTGAGTTTCAGGATCGTGAAGTGGCGCCCGGAGTACGCAGGCGACACCTCGTTCACACCGGATCCGTTGGCGATCCGAGCGGCCGGGCTGCCGACGGTGTTCGACGGCGACCAGCGACCGGCGACCGACATAAACCAGTGGTTGCAGGGTCTGGCTTCGTCGCACGCGCCCGAGACCTGGGAGACCTACGCCCGTGAGGTCGTGCGTCTCGCGCGACACTTCGAGGACGGGTTCGGCCTCGGGCTGCTGTCGGATGAGGTGGTCCTCAACGGCAACGAGCTGTTGCGCACGTACCAGCTCAAGTGCACCGGTCCGGATCTTGAGGACGACGGCGCGGACCCCGTCGGCGACACCGCATCGACGCTCGGCAAGCGACGTGCGGCGATCACACACTTCTACCGGTGGGCGGTCCGCACCGGGCGGATCCCGATTATGCCGTTCAGCCTCAAGACAGTGCAGACGCGCAACGGATCGGTCGAGGTGCTCGCGGGCCTAGGCGGCGGACGGCGCAGCAGCTCGGAGCGTGAACCGATCCCAGGCGACCAGATCGACCGGTTCTTGCGCGTGGGCATCCTGGGCCTTGCTCCTGACGGCAGCCCAGACCCGTCCTTCACCGGGTACGGGACCGCCCAGCGCAACGCCGCCGGCTTCGGGCTGGGTGTCGGTGCCGGGTTGCGCCACAGCGAGGTTCTGGCGTTCACGATCTTCGAGCTTCCCCGCGCGCACCCAGACGGGTTCACGCCGCTCGCGGTCGCCGACAAGACCGCCAAGGGCGATGTCGGGCGGCGCGTGATCGCGTTCTCGGAGTGGCTGCGTTTGGTCCACGCCTATGTCGACGGTGACCGCCGTGACATCGCCCGAGGCGCGACGTGGCGCCCAGAGCGGCCGTTGGAGATCGTCATCGAGCACACGGGACGTCGCGAAGTGACGTACCTGGTCGACGGCCGAGCGGTGACTCGCAGGTGGCGCGACCTCGATCTCGCGGTGCGGCGCCGACTGGTGCTGCCAGGGGGCGGGTCCCCGCTCGTGCTGCTGAACCACAAGACGGCCAACGGGGCGCCTCTGATAGACCCGACCACGCTCAACGACGCACTGTCTCTCGCAGGCCGGCGGACCTCAGCGTTGTGGCCTGAGCAGGAGTGGACGTACTCCATGCATCACCTGCGGCATACGTACGCCACGGAGCTGACGTACTTCCTGGCGCACGGCAAGGACCACATCTCCGCGTTCGCCGCAGCGAACGGCCGCAAGCCGGCCTGGAGCGAGATGGTGACCCGCGAAAGCAGAAACCTCCTGGTCCAGGAGTCGTTGGGCCACGCGTCGCCTCAGACCTCGTCCATCTACCAGCACACCGCACTGTGGAACCTTCTCCTGTCAGTCAACGCTGATCCCGAGCACAACCCGGCAGCACGGGAGGCCACGGCATGAGAGACCCACATCGCGGACTCATGTCTGCGCCATCCGAGGTGCCGCTTGGGATCCTCCTCACATCCGACGGTCACTCGGCGCTCCTCGACTTCACGCCGATCCCCAACTCGCCGCTGCGACGCCAACTGCGCGATGCGACCCTGCCACTGTTCGTCGATCGCGGCGGCAGCTTGAAGAGTCCGGGCTCAGGTCGGATGTACGTGCAGGCCGCGAAGCTCGTAGCCAGTCGGCTGTCCATCGCCGCTCCGGAGCCACTTGATGTGGCGACCCTCGCCGTCCCCGCCGTCCACGCCGCGTTGTTCACCGCGCTCACCAGTCCCGTGCCCGTGCGGATCGTGCTGGCACGCAAGTTGCTTCTAAACGCGGCGCTGGCAGCGGGCAACGACGACCTCGTCCGGTATCTCGGCAACCTGACCTTGTACGGCTACGCACGGCCCTCCCGGCCGTACTCGAACGCTGAGCTGGAGTGCATCGTCGACTGGTGCAAGTCCCGGCTCGCGCCCTTGTTCGCCCGCCGCAACTCGGCGCTGTCGCTGCTCGGCCTTCCTCCCGAGGCGACCGACGAGCAGGCACTCCGGGCCGCAGCGGGCGTGCTTGCCGACCGTCCGCTGCCGGCGGCGGACGGGACCGAAGAGGACGAGCGCCGTTGGTGGACCGCGTGGGTCGTCGCACACGGGTTCGAGGAGCCGGAGACGTCGAGGCGAGCGGGCCGCACCGGCGCCCTCGAGGCCCTCTTCCCGGACGTGCAGGACGCGCTGGCGGCGACGCTGCTCGTCATCAACGAGTACGGCGCCGAGGGGCAGGTACTGGCGAGCATGGACGTCACCGACGTGCGCCGCCTCCCCGGCGACTCGTCGGTCATGTCGATCACAGGTGTCAAGGCTCGCGCGGACCGGGCAGTCAGCCGGCGCGGGAACTCCGTAGGCACCTGGAGTGGTGGACGGGTCCTGGAGCGATGGATCCACCTCACCGGGCCCGCGCGACGGTGGACGGGTACGCAGCACCTGTGGCTCTGGCGTTCACGTGCGCGCAACGACCGCACTAGCGACAAGACGGTGCGGATGCCGGTGCTGACGTACGTTCCCAGCCGCGCTTTGGTCCAGGAGGGCCACAAGGCCATCGAAGGGCCGGGGGGAGCCTCGCTGCGACTGAGCACACGTCGCATGCGGAAGACGTGGGCAGTGCGTTCTGAACGTGCACTTGGCCCTGGCGTAGCGGGTCAGCTTGACCCGAACCACTCGCGGCTGAGTTCGTGGTCGATGTACCGAAGCGCGGCCGTGAGCCTGGAGGAGCGGCGGGCCCTGATCGCCGAGGCGCAAGACGATCTGCTCGGCTTGGTCCGCGCTTCCCAGCTGGTCATCGATGACGGCATGAGCCCAGAGGACGCGGTACAGCTGCTCACTGATAACGGTGTGGACATCGCGACCGCTAGGCGGATCGTGCGCGGCGGCGGCGACGACTCCGGAACGGTGACCTGTCGGAACTCTCGCGACGCCCCGGGTCAGGCGGTGGGAACCCTGTGCCACCAGACGCCGTTCGCCTGCCTGCTGTGCCGGAACGCCATCCATACCCGCGCGCACCTTCCGGTGATCCTGGCGCTGCGCGAGACGATCGAGGCCGAGCGCGCTCACCTCCCGGCCGAGCAGTTCGTGAACCAGTGGGGTGGTGTGGACCTGGGCGTCGCGCACGTGCTCTCGCGGTTCTCCGACCGCGCGAAATCCGAAGCCGTCGCCGACATGGACGCCGCTCGAGACCGCTTGGCACGGCTGAAGGAGGTCTACTCGTGACCGTCACTGCACTGCCTCTTGGACGGCGCTCGGCGAGCCGGTTCTCCGGGCGCGCGCTGTCGGACGTGCTGGCCGAGCCAGTCACAGGTTCGTTCGACGACGACAGGTGGGACACCACCGGGCACCCCGACACCGCATCCGCCGTTCGCCGGCATCTCAACTTCGACGGCCTGCCGACGTGGCTGCGGGACCCGATGAAGGAACTCTTTGTCCTTGCGACGCGCCCGTACCTTCACTTCGACGTGACGACCGAGCTCGCGGGCCGCAAGCCGAAGGACGTCAAAACCGTAGAGCGGTGGGTCGGCGGCCTGACTATCGACCTCGGCTGGCTAGCGGCTCGCGCTGGCAGCCTCCGAGCCGTAACGCAGACCGACTTCGACGACTGGAAAGACAGCTCCGGCTTGGCACCCGACTACCGACGCATCAGCGCGGTCAAGTCCTTCGCGCTCTACTCACGCGCGATGAGCCCCAAGATCGACCGGCTCAGAATCGAGCCGTGGCCGGGGGTCAGCGCTCTGAGCCTGGGCGGCGGGGTGGCCGCCGCGCGTCGCCGCGTCAACTCCACCGCCCCACTGTCGGTGTCGACAGTCCTCGGCCCGTGGCTCACGCTCGGCATGTTCCTCGTTCAGCACGCTGACGAGCTCATCGACGCGCATGAAGCGGTTCGTGCGGGTCAGGTCCCGGACCCGGTGGAGGTGACCGATGTCGCGGGCCAACGCGTGGTCTGGCTCGACCACGAGGCGGTCGTGCGACAAGCCCCTGACCTGCTCGGCCAAGTGGCTGGCGCGTGCATGTTCCTGTCTGCCGCGTTCACGGGCATGCGCGCCTCCGAGATCGAGGCGGTTCCCCGGAACAACCCGCTCGAACGGATCGACATTGCTGGAACGACGAGGTGGCTGTTGCGCAGCTATCTGGTCAAAGGGCTGGAGCGGCCGCGCGAGGAGAAGTGGCTCGTCCCCCCGATCGTCTCGGATGCCGTGCGTGTCATCACCCGGATTCTGGAGGTGAAGGGAGTACCCGAAGACCGCCTTCACGCGGCGACCAAGCAGGTTGCGCTGTTCGACCGCCGGGCCGTGCACGGGCTGCGCGATGGGGCCAAGGTCACGGCGAGGATGGAGCGCGCCATCGACATGATGGCCCGCGCGGGCCAAGAGCTTGTGCGACGCGGCATCGTCACCGACTTGCCGACGAAGGACGATGGACCGTCGGCCACCGCAGCGTCCGAGCTGCCCCGAGCGGCGTGGCTGAACGCTCTGATCAAGCCCGATGGACGCGAGCTGCGACGAACCTTCGCGCGCATCGTTTCCAGCCGGCCACAAGGCCCACAAGCCGCGATGGAGCAGTTCAAGTGGCAGCACCCTGAGACGGCGGGCGGCTACTTCCGAGTTGCTCCCGACGCGGTCGCGATCGGTCAGCGCGAGTTGTACGAGGAGGTGTCCGAACTTTACCAAGAGGTCGTCGTCGACGCGATGGTTCCCGAGTACCACGCCTGGGAGAAGGCAGTCGAAGCGGACCGCACTCCGGTGCTTCCCGCAGGGCCCGACGGGCGTCGCAAGCGGGACATGTTCGCGGCCGTGCAGGAGGCGCTGGCCCGCGAGCCTCGAGTCGAGGAAGACGACCGCAGACTCCGGATCGCCCTGCGTCGCCACGCCCGCAGCATCCGCCTGACAGAGTTCGGCTGGTGCGACTTCGACCCAGAGCTCGCGCTGTGTGGCGCCGACACTGGGTCACCGGTCGAAGCGCGGTGCCAGCCCAACAAGTGCCTGAATCACGCGACGGTGACCACGAGCCTCGCCGCCCACCGGGTCAAGCACGACCGGCTGCTCGCGATTACCCGGGACCGGGGCATGCCGGCGCTGGTGCGCGAACGTGCGCTCGAGAACGTCGCGGTCATCGAGCGAGACCTCGGAGTCCTGATCCACGGAGAGACGAGATGAATGACCTCGACGAGCTCGATCTGGGTGTGCTGACCAGCACCCCAACCCGGTTGCGGGCGACAGCTGCAGCATTGGCTCTCGTGGTGGGCGGCAAGCGTCCCAGCGTCAGCGAGGTCGCGCGCCTTGCTGGCGTGTCTCGCCAAGCGCTCAACAAGGATCACAAGCCTGTGACCGAGTTCGTGGCGCAGTTGCGCGAGAGGTGGCAGCCGGCGCCCGACTCCGACCAGGCACGGCTGACCGCCGACCTCGACCAAGCCCGACGAGCCCTCTCGAAAGAGCGCGACAAGCGCAAGAAGGCAGAGGCCGAACGCGACCGCGCACTGCACCACCTCCAGCTTGCAGAGGCATCGCTCGCGGCGGAGCGCGAGCGCCTGCGCCGCCGCGAAGTCATCTCGCTGCCGCGACCGCAGCTGGCGACTCCGTCCTCCTAGACCACGCGAGCGACCGGGTTCCGCCACGTACCGCAGCCGGCCACCGGGTGGCAGTGTGTCGGATCAGCCCGTTCGATCCTGGCCGAATATCTCACGAAGCACCTCCTGCTCCCGGGTCCCCTCGGCGCTCTGCGGGTCACGGATTGGCAGAGGGACGAACGTCGACGTGATGTACCGGGATCGAACGACGACGGCGTTGGCGTCGGCGAGATCCGGGCCATACAAGCGCTCGACGTACTCGTCACGGCGCTGCGACGCTGCGGCTTCCGAGGCGTACTCGGCCACGATGTCCGGCCCATCATGAACCTCGTAGATCGTGACGCCATCCCCGTGAGCCATGCTGCGTTCACCCCGCATCGAAGTCCGTGTCGCTCGCCTGAGACCGCACCGCCGCGCCCAGCATCGCAGAGACTCCGGCATTGGCACCGAGCGCCGGCCCCGCGCGAATGAGGCCATGGCGCCTGTTCATGATCGGCTTGCACCGGCCCGAGCGTCGACTCGGTTCCGTCGAGCCGTCTCTAAGCGATTTCTTAGACTGATTTAGATACCGCTACATCTCCTCATCTGCGCCACCATTCACAAGATGAGTGACCGTCGTCCCCCTTCCCCAAGTCGGCGAACCGGCATCGGCTGGGATCCCGCGGTGCGTGCTCACGTGGACGGCACCTCCCGAATCGCGGTCCTCGGCGACCTCGACGGGCAGACGGGTTGGGCGAAGTCGATCATCAGCCAGGTGGCTGCACGGGGCATCCACACCGTCCTTCAGGTAGGGGACTGCGGTCTGCTGTGGCCCGGCAGAGGTGACGCGGCGACTCGCGACATCGAGCGGGCATGTGTAGAGCACGACGTTCGGTTCGCGTTCATCGACGGCAACCACGACCCGCACGCTCGACTTCGCGCCGTCCCTGTCGCGTCAGATGGGTTCGCCCGCATCGCTCAGCACATCTTCTACATCCCGCGCGGTGCGCGGTGGAACTGGGAAGGTCGGTCGTTCGGCGCGGTCGGCGGCGCCTACTCCGTCGACCGCGACCGCCGAACGGAAGGGGTCAACCTCTGGGCCGAACTCGAGGAGGCCACCACTGAGGACGTCAATCGCCTAGGTCCCGCCACGCTTGACATCCTGCTCACACATGACGCGCCCGCAGGTGTACGACTCCGAGGACTGAGGCTGAGCGAGCGCTCCCGCTTGCGTTCCCAGGCGCAGCGCGACCTCTTGCGTTCCGTCGTGGACTCAACCAGGCCCGCATTCGCGATTCATGGGCACTGGCATCAAAGGCACACTCAAGTGCTGCACCATTCCAATGGGTCAAGAACGGTAGTCGTTTCGCTCGACCAGCAATACACACCCGGCAGCTGGGTCGTCGTCAACCTGGCCACCATGAACATCGAGGATCCGCGGACGAGTGCCGTGGCGGAGCCCGACAGCCGGAGCGATGTCCGAACCATGGTCCAGACTTCGGGCGAGGGAGCGCGCCCTTGGCCTACCGGATCCTGAGCTACACCACCCGGGTGCGGCTGCAACGTCGTGCCGTCAGAAGCATCGAGATCGGCCGCCGCCAACCCCCACCATCGGACCAGCATGGTCTGATGGTGGGGGTCATGTGCAATAATGATGAGCATGACGCGGAGTGAGCAAGAGACGAGGGTCGAACTGATCGACCCGATGCTGGTGACCGCCGGCTGGCGCGACGCTCTGATCGAGCGCGAGTACGCGCACCGAGCTGGCCGAGTTCGACTGCTCGGCGAGCAGCCCGTTCGCGATGACCCACAGTTCGCCGACTACGTGCTGCGCGGCGAACCTCGTGGCCCAATTCTCGCGACCATCGAGGCGAAGCCGGAATCTCACGCGGCCGGCGCAGGCATGCAGCAGGCACTTGCCTACGCGACCGACCTCGGGGCACCCTTCGCGTTCTCGACCAACGGCCGCGAGATCGTCGAGCAGGACCTGCGCACCGCCACCACCCGGCGACTCACGGCCTTCCCAACGCCGGCGGAGCTCCTGACGCGGTGGCAGGACGGCCGCGCCTGGCGAGGCGTTGAAGTCACGAACCCCTACGGCGAGACGGTCCCCAATCCCCTCCTGCAGCCGGCCTTCTCGCTGCCTGGGGCTCCTTCTCTCCGCTACTACCAGGAGCGGGCCGTCAGCGCAGTCTTGGAGGAGATCCTCGTCGGACACAATCGGACGCTGCTCTCGCTCGCGACGGGGACAGGCAAGACCTTCATCGCCTTCAACATCGTGCACAAGCTGCTGGCCTCGGGGTACTTCAAGCGCGCCCTGTTCATCGCCGACCGGATCACCCTGCGCGACCAGGCCTACAACGAGTTCGGTGGCCTCGGAGACCGACGGGGAGTCGTGGTCAACGGCGAGGTCCCCCTCCAGCGTGACGTCCACTTCGCCATCTACCAGTCGCTCTACGCCGAGACCGCGTCTGGCGGCCGCGTCTTCGAGGGCTACCCGAGGGACTACTTCGACCTGGTAGTGATCGATGAGTGTCATCGGAGCGGGTACGGCGACTGGGGCGCCATCCTCGAGCACTTCTCCGGCGCGTTCCACCTCGGCATGACGGCGACGCCCAAGCAGGACGACTCGATCGACACCTACGCCTTCTTCGCCTCGGAGAACCTGGGCGAGGACGGTCAGCCTCGCCCGATCTACGAGTACTCCCTGGGCAGTGGCATCGACGACGGCTTCCTCGCCACCTACAAGGTGACACGGGTCAAGACGTCAGTCGACGAGGGGCTCGTCATCCACGACGCCCTGGAGCGCGGTGCAGAGCTGATCGTCCCCGAAGGCACGACGGCTCGCGATACCTACGAAATGCGCAAGTTCGAGCGTGAGCTTGTCGTGCCCGACCGAACTCGGACGATGTGTGAGCATCTCGCTGGCTTCCTGCGAACTCACGGCGCACTGGAGAAGACGATGGTGTTCTGCGTGACCATGGAGCACGCCGAACTGGTCCGTGACGAGATGCAGCGGCTCCTCGGGTCCGAGACGGGCCGCAACCTCTACGCAGCCCGGATCGTCAGCGAGGAGCGCGATGCGGTGCCGCTTCTAGAGCAGTTCCAGCTGTCCGACAGCTCTGAGCCCATCGTCGTCACGACGGTGGATCTGCTGTCGACCGGTGTGAACGCGCCGTCCGTCCGCAACATCGTCTTCATGAAGCCCATCGGTTCGGTGACGATGTTCAAGCAGATCATCGGGCGCGGTAGCCGACTCGACGCCCGGACCAACAAGCAGTTCTTCCGCATCATCGACTACACCAACGCCACTCGACTGTTCGACGACTGGGACCTCCCGACGCAGCCCCCGATCCAGGGGCCCCTCACGGGCGCGCTGGTCGTCGCCGGCACCGTGGTCGACGCCGAGACTCGCGATCCGATCGCCGGTTCAGCCATCTCCGTCCGCCTGCAGGGACGCGCTCTCGCGGAAGCCAGCACGGGTCCGAACGGAGAGTTCCGAGTTGAGGGTCTGCCCGGTGCCGTTGTCGACGTCTACGTGACGGCGCGCGGATACACGCGCCGCCAGCTGCGTGCAGACACCACCGACCCGGGCGCCGCAGAGCTCCTCGTGGAGCTGCGGCAGCCGTCGCACGCTGACCGCCGGATCCGCATCTCAGGGGTCGAGGTCACGATCGCTGCCGAGGTCGAGGTCGAGCTCGGCGACGGAAGCGTTCTCCAGAGCTCCGAGTACCTCACACGTGCTCGCGCGGCAGTCCGCGAGATGGTGCCGACGAACGAGGACCTGCGCGTGACATGGCAGTCGCGCGCAACCCGGGCGCAGCTCGAAGAGTTCTTGGCCGGACGCCAGATCACACGCGAGGTCCTCGAGATCGTCCTCGGTCGCGGCGATGTCGACACGTTCGATCTGCTCGCGACCGTCGCCTTCGACGCGGCGCCCATGAGCCGGGACGCTCGCGCCGCTGCCGCCCGACCGCATCTGATGGAGCGCCATCCGCATCTGCCCGAGGGCTTCCTCGATTCGGTCTTGGACAAGTTCCGAATCGACGGCGTCAACGAGGTCTCGACCAGCGAGGTGTTCGGCGTAGCGCCGTTCACGACCAAGTGGGGCGGCGTGCTCGGTGTCGCTCAGCGCATCGGCGGACCCGAGAACGTTCGAGCTCTGCTCGCGGACATTCAGTCCACACTCTTCGCTACGGAAATGGACGCATGAACCTCCTCGCCCTGCAGGCCAAGATCAAGTCCGCTTCAGACAAGATGCGCGCGGACGACAACACCAAGAATGCACTTCGGTACCTCGAGCAGCTCACCTGGTTGCTGTTCCTCAAGGTGTTCGATGCGGTTGAGGAGACCCACGAGATGGTCGCCGAGATCGATGGCACCACCTACCACCCGCTGCTCCCGAAGCAGTACCGCTGGGCGACCTGGGCCCGGTCGAGCCTGACTGGTGACGCGCTGATCGACTTCGTCTCTGGCGATCTGCTTCCGCATCTTCGGGAGATGTCAGGCAGCCCTCGCGCCGAACGGATCGCCGCGATCTTCACCGAGATCCGGACTGTGATGAAGTCCGGCTACTCACTCAAGGAAGTCATCGCCATCGTCGACTCGATCGACTTCCATGCACTTGAGAACCACCACGCCATGAGCGTCATCTACGAATCACTGCTCGCTCAGACCTCCGACGCCGGTTGGTCCGGCGAGTTCTACACGCCACGTCCGGTCGTCGAGAGCATGGTGCGGATCGCCAACCCGGAGCTCGGCGAACGCGTGTACGACCCGTGCTGCGGCTCGGCTGGCTTCCTCGTGGGCTCGGCTCAACACATCGAGGGCTCACTCAAGACAACCGAACAGCGTGAGCAGTTCAATCACTCGACGTTCTACGGTCAGGAAGCCGGCGACATCGCCGCCCTGGTTGGCACCATGAACCTGGTACTCCACGGCGTCGAAGACCCGCAGATCGTTCGCCGCAACACGTTGGAGCAGGACGCTCGAAACTTCAGCCCCAGCGAGCAGTTCAACGTCATCATGACCAACCCGCCGTTCGGCGGGACCGAGAACCCGCAGGTGCAGCAGAACTTCCCCAGCAAGTCTGCGGCGACCGAACTGCTCTTCCTGCAGCACTGCATGGCTCGACTTGCCGACGGCGGGCGAACGGCGATCGTCCTGCCTGACGGAGTGCTCTATCGGACCGAGACGAGCTTCTCGACCGTCCGGCGTCGCCTGATCAACGAGTTCAACGTGACCGCCATCGTTCGCCTGCCGACCGGTGTCTTCCCGACAGCGGCCGACACCCGGACCAACCTGATCTTCTTCGGTAAGGGTGGGCGCACCGAGACGATCCGCTACTACCAGGTGCCGCCGCCGCCCAAGAAGCGCTCCTACAGCAAGACGAATCCTCTGACTCAGAGCGTTCTCGAGGGTGCCGAGCGGTGGATCATCGACGGCGTACCGGACACCTACTCGTGGGAGGTCGACTACGACACGATCGTGGCCTCGGGGTTCGACCTAGACATCCCATGGCCGCTTGCCGGCTCGGTCACCGACGGGTCGAACGCCGACGAGCGACTTGAAGACGTGCGCGGCCGCATGGCGACGCTTCTGGACCTGGCCCAGTCGCTGGTCGACGCCAATGCCTCGCTCGCCGACTACCCGCTGCTGCCCACCGTCACCCTCGACGCCTGGATCGAGGAGTCCGGTGCGCGAGCTGGATCCGCCACGCCGGATCGGCTTGTCGGCGTGAGCAACGATGGCGGACTCGCACCGTTCAAGGGCGCACCCGCGAAAGACCAGAGCCGGTATCGGCGTCTTGAGGTCGGAGACTTCGTCTACAACCCGATGCGTGTCAACGTCGGCTCGATTGCTCTATGCCGGCGCGAGGAGGAGACAGGCTGGGTCAGCCCCGACTACATGCTCTTCAGACTGAAGCCCGGAGCACCGTTCGACAACGAATACCTGCTCACGTTTCTGAAGAGCGAGCGAGGGCGTGCCGAGATCGACCGGGAGAGCCGGGGGGCCGTGCGCCGGCGGCTCTACCTTGATGGCGCCAAGAACATCAGCGTGCCCGTACCAGGAGATCCCGAGACCTGGTCTGCCCTCATCGCTTCGTTCCAGGCAGTCAAGCGACACCTCCGCGACCTGCCAGCGGCCGCCTACGGAGCCCTGGCCTCGTTCGAGTCGGCGGCCTTCGGGGAGCGGACTGACGCCTGAGGCGCCGGACGCAGTGGACGCCGGCAGGTCCCGTTGAGTTCAGATGAAGGAGGACAGGCTGCATGAGCGAGGAAGCACGAGCTTGGCGCGCCGCCGGCCATGATGGGCATGCCCGGGCGGAGTGGCAGGCGCTGGCGGCCGATGTCGCGGAGCGACGCAGCCAGAAGGCGCCGAACGCGCTGGAGTGGTCTCTCGTCTGGCGCGCCTGCAGGTTCTCACACGCAGACGCCCGGCACTGGTGCGAGCTCCGGGTTCCGCTCGACGTCCTCCCCGTGTGCGCGGCGCTGGCCCGGGACCACGCGCTCGAGCCCTGGTACGTCAACCGATGGGCGGAAGCAATCGGTGCGCTCGGCACCGAGGAGGTAGTGCTGATCGGGGAACTTCACCGCGCCGGCTGGAGCCCAGCGGCACTCGACATGCTCGCCACTGCCCCGTCGCCCTCGAGAGTGGAACCAGCGGATCTCCTTCGGAGCCTCGTTGACTTGCCTCCGGCCGCGGTGCTCGACGGCGTTCGGGCCGGGCTGGACCTTTGCGCGGCAGTGGTGCTCGCGGAGCGCGCGCAGTCGGAAGGCTCCGTCGACGCGCTTCTTGAGGGGCTCATCGCCATCCGGCCACTCACCCCCGAGGTGGGCGCTCGCATCAACGTTGCCATCACGGACATCGGCGAGGACATCCCTCCTGGCGCCTGGCAGACCGTGGCCTCGCCCGACGCACGGGTGATCAAGTCGGCACGCGAGAGCCTCCCGACGCCTCTATGGGACGAGTTCCTTGCCGGCGACTTTCCGGTCCCGCTCCCGCCCGTCGTCGACGACCCGACCGGCGGAAACGCGGACGCATGGAACCGGACGGAAGACGCGTGGGACAACGTCGACCCACCGGAGGACCGCGCGGTCCAACCTCTGATGGCTTGGTCCGACCAGCACCGCATGGACGCGCTCCGCAGCTACCTGTCTGACTACCTTCGCTTCCTGGACCCCCGGGACTTCGTGAAGCTGTCTTGGCCTCCCGTCGGCTACCTCACCAGCGCCGGCGCATGGTGGGACCAGTGGTCTGAGGAGTGCGACGAGCACCGAAACCAGCGCGTAGATGGGTGCGACCAGTGTGCTGGCCCGCGAACCAGCCCGGACGCTAGTCACGAGCCCGCCACCTGGAGCTGGAGCGTCAGCGTCACGACCTACCGTCACGACGACGAGTCCGAGTCGTCCGAACATGAGTGGTGGCAGGTCGCTGAAACTGTCGTAGACCCGAGGTTGGTGCACTTCGATTAGGCGCGCAACGCCTTCAGCATCGGTTGCCACGCCGGCGCCCAGGCTGTGAGTCAGCAACGATCCGAACAGGGCACGGACCTGCCGATGGTCGCGCGCTCAGCGCTCGAAGAACGCTGCGGGAGTCGTGCCGAGCCCCTCGGCTAGACGCCAGATCGCGTCGAGCGAGACGTTTCGCTCGCCTCGCTCAACCGATCCGACGTAGGTGCGGTGCAAGCCGACGTCGTGTGCGAACCCTTCCTGCGTCAGCCCGCGCGCCTCGCGCATCGCCCGTAGCCGCGCACCGAACGCCCTGCGGCGTTGATGAGCGAGTTCGGCGAGCACGCCGTGACGCTACGAACGTGACGCCTATGAGTCGACAGACAATGAGTAGCATCGCGCCGTGGATCTCGAACTGTGTTTACGTATGGAGGGCGACGATGACCTCTTCCAGTCGCGACACATCCAGGTGTGGCAGCCCTGGTCTCGCCGAGCCGTGCAGCGGTTCATCCCAGAGTTGACGGATGCGTTCGACGGGCGCGTCGAGGTCGTGACGTGGGACTTCAGGCGCGTCCTCGCGGTGTACGCCCCACCCCGTCCCCAAGACGCTCGGCAAGACGTCCGGTGGCGAGCGCAGACAACCTGACGGTCGCGCTACATGTGGACTCGTCTGAGATGTCCAAACCTCACCAGGGTGTCCCTCTCACACCTAGTTGTCCCCCCGGCGGATGCTCCGAAGCAGTCGGGGCGAACAAGCCTCGGATCGTGCGTGCATGTCGACAACGACCCAGCGATCCCGTGCTGAGGCCTCCCGGAGAAGCGTCCGCACCCGCAACGATGACCTCATGGAAGATGGACTCTGGGCGATCGTCGCCGGCGTGGTGCTTTGGATCCTCGCCCGCATCCCGGCGCTATCAGCCGACGCCCGTCGGACGGCGCGAGCGCGGTCCGACGCCGAACTACTTGAGCACTTGCCCGAGGACGCGGCCGGGCGGGCTCAACTGGCCGCGGACCTCGATTCTCAGATCCGCGAGTTGCTCCACGCGCGCGCAGCTCGAGCTGCCCAATCCAGTTTTCGACGGGCAATCGTCCCTAACATCATTCCGCTCTTCGCCGTCGCCATCGGGATCATGGCGGGCATCGGCTCAGCCCTCAGCGGCCCCGGTGATGAGACCTTCCGCTTCGAGGCCGGAGGACTCTCCTTCGGGATCCGACTCGGGGGCCCGTGGTTTTGGGCCCTACTCGTGGCGGGTGCTCTCTTCGGAGCGGTGGGCGTCGGCGTCGCGGTCTCCGAACGCCAACGCCGTGTGCGCGAGCGAACCGGAGCACCATCTAACGAGGGCGAGACGCTGGATGGCTCGACCAGCTGACTCAGCGCCAGGTTGTGGACCGTCGGGCGATGTCGCCGATCGCGTCGACCTGGCCGGCGTCGAGGCGGGCGGGCAGTCCCTGTAGGTACGCGCGGAGTCGCCGCCGGGCGACGACGATCACTGCCCCGTCGCGCGGTTGCTGCTTCACGGTGAAGCCGCGGTGCGCACCCACCAGTGCGATGACGCCCACGACGCCGACGGGGAAGCCGGCGTGCTCGGTAAGCAACCGCGACGCGCGACCTGCCTCGTGGCGGCTGTTACGGACGTAGGGCACCCGCTGGCCGTTGACGATGAATGTGTCGCCGCCGACCCAGACCGAGGCGTGCGGGTGGTTCTTGGCGTTCACGGTGAACACACCCGCCGGGCCGATGACCACGTGGTCGATGTCTGCATCCCGCTTTCCCACCCGCACGGCGTGGAGGGCTCGCCACTGCGGACCGAGTGTGGCGATCTGCGCCGCGACCGCCTCCTCGCCGTCGGCGCCGATCCGCCACGCCCGTTCCTCGGTCCTGACGTCGAAGACGCGGGCGAGGAAGCCCGTGAAGCGGCCTTGAGCGGCCCGTGCAGCGACGGCCTGCTCGCGGGCCGCGCTGCCGGGACGCGCACCACTGAGATCGGACCACGCCGGGGGCGCGTCGGCCGAAGACGGCTCGCACGTCGCCGTTGGCGCCACACCGATGGCGCCCGGCAAGGCAGCACCCGGCTGAGATGCCAGGTGGTCGTTGATCGCCGCCTTCAACAGCGGCAGGTTCGACAGGTCGTCGGAGTGGAACCGGCCCGTCTTCAGGTCGAGGTATCCGAGCGCCGTCCCTCCAGGCGTCTCCGCGTACAGCCGCTCGTGTCCGTAGCGTGCCCACCGCCGCACGATCCACCTCGTCACCTTGTCGCCCCGTCCGTCACGGGCGGGACACCGCCCTCCGACGCCCGCATGTGCAGCAGATCGGCAGAAGTCACCGGCACCTGAACCATCGCCGGGCAGCCCACGTCCCAGAAGCCGGCGACCTCAGGGGCTCACCTCCCTCGGGTCGGTCACGAGCGCGCTCCCCGCTTCCGCTGACGGCGCGACCCGGTGACGACCTCGGCCGACCGCTGTTGAAGGTGCGCAGTACCTTCCGGGCGAACCCAGTCGGGGATGCGGTCCCAAGGCGGCTTACGACCCGTGACGGCCTTCGATGTGAGGTGCCACCCGTCGCACACGTCACACGGGTAGGCCCGCGACGGGAGCGGCGCGGCCTTGCCTTTCTTGGCCGCCTTCGCGTGGATGCTCGCCAGCGCAACGTGCGCCGTGGCCTGGTCCACGTAGAACGCCTTGGCGCAGGTTCGCACGCCGGCAGTTTCCCACTGCGCCAGCGACTATGCCCCGGGGCTGACGAGGCCCGCCTTTGTCGCTTCAGCTATGAGCGAGTCTGCTGTGTCCCGCATCGCCAACTCGTTGCGGGACCGCCACCATTGGTCGAGCCAGTCGGGCACGTGCGCGTTCGAGAGCCGGATCGCAACCAGCCGATCCTGCACGACGCGACAGTCCTGAACCGTGACTGCGGCCTGACGTGTGATGGCTCCTCGCCAGAGCGCGGCGATCTTCGACTCAGCCTTCCGCTTGGTGTCCTCGCTGTCGCGGTTCGCACGCACGAGGTCGAGGATCTCGCGGGCAGGCGCGAGCAGCGGGACCGCGACCGCGGCGAGCCATTCGGCGGCTGAAAGCCCTGCCGCCAGCGCGACACCGATGCCCGCGCCCACGAGCAGGATCAGCGTTGCGATCAGAAGCGCGGCGTACATGCGGTGGACGACCGCGCCCCACCCGAGGTTGCTGCGCTGACATATGAGCACATCTAGAGGGCGGGCGACGGCGCCGGTCGCCGGGTACCAGTCGACAGTCCGGTTCCCTCGGTACTTCGCGGCCGCAATCGCGATCCGAGTTGGATCGACTCGGTCAACCGGACCGAGATCGTTCCACGGCAGCTCGAACACGTACGTGTCGAACTGCTCTTGAACCGCTGCGGCGTCTTTGACGACGCGCTTCTCGCGTGTGCCGCCGAGCTGAGACCACACGAACGTGATGACCCCTCCCACCAGGCCGATCACGCTGCGGACGTCGGATGCCAGTAGAGCGGCGGTGACGGTGCCGGCGGCCAGTACGCACACGACGAGAAAGCGAGCGTGCTGCATCGTCTTCGCCTGGCTGTACATGCGGGCCTGGGCGGCCAGGAGTCGTTGCGCGTGCGGGTCGTTCTGCGCAACCGCGATCGAGACGTGCATTGTCACCTTTGTCGTCCGGTCAGGTGTCGCTGTAGGGAAAGTCTGGACCTCGCGGAGGGCCAGCCCTCGGCCAGCGCGGGAACTCCGTCTCGGAGGAGACGCTAGGGGCGCGGCATTCGGTCGCCAAACAGCTCACGCCACTTCTCGACCGCAGCTCGATCCTTGCCGTCGTTCTCGAGGTCGATCGCCCACTCCGCGGTGGCGAGCCACGACTTGAGTGCCGCCTGTTGCTGGCTGCGGTCCCAGGACGTGCTGCTGGCGTTGACACCGTTTCCCAGTCCCGCAGGGTCCGGCCAGTCATCGAGGATCTGGTCGGCCGCCGACGCGAGGAAGAATCGCACCTCATCCTGGTAACGGCCCAGCGGCGCGTCGACGAGAGCGAGCGCCATGACCTCCAGCAGGAACGAAGGCTGAATCGGCTCACCGGCCTGCCGGTTGATGCCCTTGATCATCTTGATCAGCGGGACGAACTTGCCACCGCACTCCTTGTTCTTGGCCGTCACGAGTGTGGCGTGTACCCCCGGGTCGGTCGCCATCCACTGCGTACCGTTCGGGATGACGTAGCCGACGCTCGCCTCGAAGGCCGGCGCGATCTCGTAGGAGGCGACGTCCTCGCCGGCGTAGGAGACCGTCGCCACGGTGTCATCCGTGGACACGTCCGGCCACTTCGTCCGCAGCACATCCGCGAGAGCGTTGACGGCCGCCTTTCCCGTCCCCTGACGCAGGCTCGCCTGCGCGCCATCCGCCTTGATGACCACGAAGATGTCGACGTCCTTGAGCTTCTTCGTCTTGGTGTGGCGGTCGTAGCTCCCAGTGAGGAAGTCGTCGCTCACCTCCCAGCTCGCGCGGACATGGTCGCGGATGAGCTTGTGCCGGGATTGGGCGATCGACTGTTCGGTCGCCGTGATCTCAAGCCGGGACTTCAGTCCGGCGAACGCGTCGTCAACGACAGACATGAGATTCGAGGTAGCCCTTCAACTCGTAAGCAGACGAGTGGTCGCGGTTCCGTGCGGCCCGCCCGCCAGCGTGCCGATCGTGCGGGTGCGGAGCCCGTCAGTCGACGCGCGTGTGCCAGCGGACCAGCCCGGCTGGCTGGAGTGCGAACCGCTGAACGTGCAGAACAGCCGGAACGTCGTCCCGGAGGGCACCGCCTTCAACTTCGCGGCGTACCTCATCAACGACGCGTTGTCTGCCGTGAACTTCTTGTCGCCGTACCCGCCGGCTGTGTACGTCACCGCGAACTCAAAGATCGGATCAGTGACACCGGATGGACGCGTGCACTCCAAGACCACCACGGCGAGGGACCCTTCTTCGATCCATGCGGAGATGGCCGATGCGTCCTGCTGCCAGTCCCGGTAGAGCGATGTGGAGTCGATGCCGAGCGTGGCGAGGATCTCCGCAATGGACGACATCACGACGTCGGCAAGGTGTGTCGCGGTGTGGGTCCGGGTGTAAGTGGTTGTGTGCGCGCTCGTGTACGTCATGGCGCACCGTTGATGCGCCGGAGCGAGTCGGCGTCGATCTCCCACTGGACCGCCCGCGCCGCGCTTTCCGAGTCGATGACCGCCGGAGCTTCCCCTCTGACGAGGTGGACCGACGCGGCGCAGGCGGCGTCGACGGCGGCAGCCATGTGCGTCGGGGGGTTGATGTAGAGCCTCCAGTCCACAGTGGCGGTGGCACCTCCGGGCACCGGAGCGAGGTTCTCCTCGACGCCGAATGAGGGGTCACCTGAGACGAACCTCAGGTCGACGTGCAGGCCGCCGTCAACGAGGGTGGCCGGTCGGGCGTCGAGGTGACCGGCCGCGATCAGCGCACAGACGACGCCATCCAGGGGCGCCAGCACATCGGCAACCGAACCCACAGGCACGCTCGGACTACGTTCGAGAGTCGCCGCGATCAGGTCCTTGGCGGTTTGCCACGCCTCACGTGCGGGCCGATACGGGCTGGAGGCAATCTCTCTAGTGCGATGCATTGGGCCCGCCCTGCTCTCGGGTCACGTTGAGAGCTCGCGCGGCGGCCGACAGGTCGTCGAGGGTGAGGTCGCCGGGGTTCAGCGTGGTTTCGATCCGCATCGCGAGAGCCTCGGTGACGAGTTTGCGCACGGCGCGCCCGTCGACGCCTTCGAGCGTCGCCGCGATCGTCTTGATCTCCGGCGACGCAGCGAGCCGCGCGATGCCTGGGAACTGCTCAGCAAACCCGCTCAGCGTGTTGGTCAGGATCGTCGCGATCGCATCCTGCCCCGGTAGCGGAACGTGCAGCGTGACGTCCGCTCTGGACATCAGCGCCGAGTCGAGGGCATCAGTGAAGTTGCTTGTCGCAACCATGAAGATGTGCGGGGCGGAGATTGCGAGGTCGTCCAGAGCCGTGAGGACGGCGTCCGTCGCGCGGTGCACGTCAGCAGGGTTGGCCTCCAGCGATGCGGCGCCGCGTGCCACCGCCATCGTCTCGATCTCGTCGAGGAGAACGATGGTGGGCAGCCGGTCGTCGGCCAGCAGGGGGATGTGCTCCGTGAGCAACCTCGACACGCGCTGCTGACTCTGGCCGTGCTCGGCGCTCATCAGCCCGTGCGGGTTCACCTCGACGAAACGGACGCGTGTGCCGCCGAGCGCTTCACCTACCTTCGACGGCAGCCCACGCGCGAGCGTGGACTTGCCCGTGCCGGGCGGACCCGTCAGGAGCGCGAGACCGTGCAGCGCGGTCACATCGAACGGGAGGGCACCACGGAGGCGCCCACTGAGCAGCGCCGCGTGCAGCAAGCGCGACTTCACCTCGACTGGGGTGACGATCGAGTCCCAAAGTCCCGCGTACCGCCGATCCGGCAGCACGACATTGCGAGTCACGCAGTCGGCGATGTCCACACGCTTCCCTTCCTCGTCGCCTGATTCGCGGCCCACCAGAGGTGGTCGTGGGCATCATCGCAGCGCCCACCGACAGGGGCAGCGACGTGACGTGCAGATACGTCTCCGGTGGGGTGAATCTGGAGCGCCTTCGGAGCGTTCCTCACCTGCAGTGCGCTCGCAGGCAACTCCGCGTGACGGGGATCGGGCACCAGAGGCTCGCGCTCTCTAGACGATTCGTGCGGGCGAGGGGCGCTTCTCCCGGTTGACGATCGACCAAGGGTTGTCAGGCGTCATCCAGCGGAAAACCACTTCATCGAGGTCACGGCCGACGAGTCGGGGACGGTGTGGCTGTTCCTGCACTCGGGGTCGCGCGGTGTGGGCAACAAGATCGCGCAGCACCACATCCGCGTCGCCGCGGAGCTGTGCGCGAAGTGGTGGATCGACCTGCCCGACCGGGACCTCGCGTACCTCGTGGAGGGGACGCCCGAGTTCTGGGCGTACGTGCGGGAGCTGCGGTGGGCGCAGGAGTTCGCCCGCCTCAACCGCGAGGAGATGATGGACCGGGTCGTCACGGCGGTCGCCGAGCACATGGGCGAGGACGTCGTCGAGGCGGAGCGGGTCAACTGCCACCACAACTTCACGGAGCAGGAGACGCACTTCGGGAAGTCCGTGTGGGTGTCCCGCAAGGGCGCCATCCGGGCCCGCGCCGGTGACCCGGGGCTGATCCCGGGGTCGATGGGCACCGCGTCGTACGTGGTCGTCGGCAAGGGCGACCCGCTGTCGCTGTGCTCGTCGCCGCACGGTGCGGGCCGTGAGCACTCCCGGACGGCGGCGCGGAAGCTGTTCACGCGCGACCAGCTCCGCGAGTCGATGGCGGGGATCGAGTACCGGGACACCGACGCGTTCCTCGACGAGATCCCCGCGGCGTACAAGGACATCGACCGGGTGATGGCGGACGCCGCCGACCTGGTCGAGGTCCGGCACGTCCTGCACCAGCTCGTCAACGTCAAGGGCGACTGACCCCGGCGCGGCGAGGCCGTCGACGGGCCGGAGACCGGACGTGCCCGCGACGCGGACCTACCGCGGCGGGCACGTCCGGTCCTGGTGGCGACTCCGGGCGCCGGTGCCCGGTGCCGGGAGGTCACAGGCGCCTGGTCGGACCGACCTCCCGGAGGAACAGCGACCCGACGGCCGCGAGAGCCGCGAGGGCGACCAGGACGCCGCCGGCCACGTGGAACCGGTCGACCGCGACGGCCGGGGTCGTCGCCCCGGCCACGACCGCGGCGAGGACGCTCACCCCGACGGACCCGCCGACCCGCTGGACGATGCTGAACAGGGTGTTCCCGTCGGCGAGCTGGTGCTCGGCCAGGGGTGCCAGCAGCGCCACCAGCAGCGGTGTGGTGACCAGCCCGACGGCGAGCGCCCTCCCGGACAGGATCGTGGCCACGACCCAGAGCGGCGTCGACAGGTCCAGCGTCAGGAGCAGCAGGCTCGCCCCGGCGAGGCCCACGAACCCGCCCGTCACGAGCGTGCGGAGCGGCACCCGGGCGGCCAGGCGCTGCCCCGCCCACGTGCCGACGCCCATGAGGACCCCCTGCGGCAGCAGCGCGACACCTGTCTGCACGGCCGTGTGCCCCTGCACGGACTCGGTGAAGACGGGCATCAGGAAGACCGTGCCGAACGCGACGACCGAGCAGACGACCTGCAGGCCGAGGCCGAGCGCCGCCGGTCGGGTCCGCACCATGGCCAAGTCGACGGGTGGATGGGCGCGCCGCGGCGCCCAGAGGACGTAGACGACCAGCAGGAGCAGGCCGGCGACGAGGCTGCCGGCCGCGTCGACCGACCCCCACCCCGACGCGGTCGCCTCGAACGCGCCGAACAGCGCGAGGACGAGCCCGACGGCGAGCACGGCGAAGGCGGCCGGGTCGAACCGCGCCCCGGGGTCGGGCGGCGACCCCACCCCGCGCGGGACGCGCACGAGGGCCGCGACGCCCAGCACGCCGACGGGGACGTTCACCAGGAAGATCCACTCCCAGTCGCCGCCGGCGAGGAGCAGGCCGCCCAGGCTCGGGCCGAGCGCCGGTGCGAGGAACAGCACGAGCGCGGCGGAGACCGGGATCGTGCCGCCGCGCGCGCCCGCGCCGCCGAGCAGGATGCTCAGCGCCAGGGGGACGAGCGGCGCACCCGCGAGGCCCTGCGCCGCACGCAGCGCGATCAGCACGCCCACGTCCGA
>NZ_BIMR01000064.1 GCF_004306155.1 Cellulomonas biazotea | reverse complement strand
TCTACGCGCCCGGGACGCCCGTCGCCCCGGTCGCCGCCGTCACCCCGGTCCGCCCGGGCCTCGACGCGGGCCGCTACTGGGCGGGCGTCGCGGCGACCGCCGTGGTCGCCGCGCTCGTGGCGGTCGTCGGCGTGGTCGTCCTCCAGGAGATCCTCGACGTCGACCTGGTCGTGCAGGACGTGTTCGGCACCGGCTCGGAGATGGCCGCACTCGTCGTCGGCGCGGTGCTGATCGCCCTCGTCGCGGGCGCCCTCCTGCAGCTCCTCGTCGTCACGACGCCGAAGCCGCAGGCGTTCTTCGGCTGGATCATGGGCCTGGGCACCCTCGTCCTCGCGCTGCTGCCGCTCACGTGGACCGACGTCGCGACGTCGGCCGTCGCGACCGGTGTCGTCCACCTGCTCGTCGGGATCGCCGTGTGGTCCCTGCTGACGGGCGTCCTGTCCCGCACCCGCCGCGTCGTCCCGGCGCGCTGACGACAGCCCGACGCCCGCTCACCCGGTACTCGGGTGGCGGGCGTCAGGTGCGTGCGCGTGGCCGGCCGGTCAGACGAGCCGGTGCAGCCAGCCGTGGCGGTCGGTGGCGCGGCCGTACTGGATGTCGGTGAGCTCGGAGCGGATGCGGCCCGTGACCGCGCCCGTGCCGCCGTCGCCGACGGTCAGGTCGAAGTCGTCGCTCGCGAGGCGGCCGATCGGGGTGACGACGGCCGCCGTCCCGCATGCGAACACCTCGGCGACCGAGCCGTCCTCGATCCCGGCGCGCAGCTCGGCGAGCGGGATGGGGCGCTCGTTGACCTCGTGGCCGGCGTCGGACAGGAGCTGCAGGATCGAGCCGCGCGTGACGCCCTCGAGGATCGAGCCCGAGACGGGCGGGGTCGACGCGCTGCCGTCGGCGCCGACGACGACGACGTTCATGCCCCCGAGCTCCTCGAGGTACGTGTTCGTCGTCGCGTCGAGGAAGCAGACCTGCTCGCAGCCCTTGGCGTAGGCGTTCTGCTGCGGCAGCAGGCTCGCGGCGTAGTTGCCGCCGCACTTGGCGGCGCCGGTGCCGCCCGCGCCGGCGCGGTGGAACTCCTGGTCGACCCAGATCGAGACGGGCTTGAGCCCGCCGGAGAAGTAGGGCCCGACGGGCGAGGCGATGACGAGGTACTCGGCCTCGAGCGAGGGCCGCACCCCGAGGAAGCTCTCGGACGCGTACATGAACGGCCGCAGGTAGAGGCTGGTCTCCTCCCCCGACGGCACCCACGCGCGGTCGGTCGCGACGAGCGCGGCGATCGACCCGAGGAAGTCGGCCTCGGACAGCGGCGGCAGCGCGAGGCGGTGCGCGGACCGGGCGAAGCGCGCGGCGTTGGCCTGCGGGCGGAAGGTCCAGACGGAGCCGTCGGCGTGCTGGTACGCCTTGAGGCCCTCGAAGATCTCCTGCGCGTAGTGCAGGACCGCGGTCGCGGGGTCCAGGTGCAGAGGGCCGTACTTCTCGACGCGGCGGTCGTGCCAGCCCTCGCCGTCGCGGTAGGAGATGCGGGCCATGTGCTCGGTGAACACGGTGCCGAACTTCGGCGAGGCCAGTGCCGCCTCGCGGGTGGCGGCGGGGACCGGGGTGTCGGTCGGCCGGATCTCGAAGAGGTCGGCGGACGCGGGTGCAGCGAGAGTGCTCATGACGGGGGGCCTTTCACCAGGGTCGACAACGACGGTACCGGTGAGGACGGCCGGGTGGACAGGCGACCGGGCGGTCGCCGACGGGCGGCGACCGGTCCGGGCCGCGTGCGGGCGTCAGCCGGCGACGCGCGCCGCGAGGTCCTTGCCCACCTCGGCCGTCGACCGTACTCGCTCGGCCGCGCCGCGCTCGGCCAGGTCGGCGGCGACGGCGGACTCGACGCGGCGGGCCGCGTCGGCCAGGCCGAGGTGGTCGAGCAGCATCGCGACGGACAGCACGGTGGCGGTCGGGTCGGCCTTGCCCTGGCCCGCGATGTCGGGGGCCGAGCCGTGCACGGGCTCGAACATGCTCGGGGCCGTGCGGTCCGGGTTGATGTTCGCGGACGCGGCGAGGCCGATGCCGCCGGTGATCGCGGCGGCGAGGTCCGTGAGGATGTCGCCGAAGAGGTTGTCGGTGACGATGACGTCGAACCGCGACGGGTTGGTGACGAGGAAGATCGTCGCCGCGTCCACGTGCAGGTAGTCGACGGTGACGTCGGGGAACTCGGCGTTGACGGCCTCGACGGTCCGGCGCCACAGGTGGCCCGCGTGCACGAGCACGTTGTGCTTGTGCACGAGCGTGAGCTTCTTGCGGGGGCGGGCGGCGGCGCGGGCGAAGGCGTCGCGGACGACACGCTCGACGCCGAAGGCGGTGTTGACGCTCACCTCGTTGGCGACCTCGTGCGGCGTGCCGACGCGGATCGCGCCGCCGTTGCCGACGTACGGGCCCTCGGTGCCCTCGCGCACGACGACGAAGTCGACGTCGCCGGGGTTCGCGAGCGGGCTCGTCACGCCCGGGTACAGGCGGCCCGGTCGGAGGTTGACGTAGTGGTCGAGCGCGAAGCGGAGCTTGAGCAGCAGGCCGCGCTCGAGCACCCCGGACGGGACCGACGGGTCGCCGATGGCGCCGAGCAGGATCGCGTCGTGCGCGCGGATCGCGTCGAGGTCGCCGTCGGTGAGCGTCTCGCCGGTCGCGTGCCAGCGGCGCGCGCCGAGGTCGAAGTCGGTGGTCGTGAACCCGGTGCCCGTGCCGTGCAGCGCGGACTCGAGGACCAGCAGGCCCTGCTCGACGACCTCGGTGCCGATGCCGTCGCCGGCGACGACGGCGAGGCGGAGGTCCTGGGCGGCATTGCTGGCGGTCATGGCTGCCATGCTACGCCCGTCCCACGCCTCGGACCGAGCCGTCTCACCGACTGGGCGTCAGTCGACGGCGGGCGTGGGACCGCTCGTCGGGTACACGAGCTCGAAGCGCTCCGTCACGACGGCCAGGTCCGGCGCGAAGGCGTCGTCGCCCAGCACGCGCCGCCAGTACCGCTCGTGCTCCGTGCGCCACGACGCGAGCGACAGGTCGTCCTCGCCCTCGGCGCGCGCGTGGTCCTCGCCGACCTGGTCGAACGGCACGACCACGACCTCCGTGGTGCGCAGCAGCGCCCGCGGCTCCCCCGCGCCGTCGACGACGATCGACAGGTCGCCGACCACCGGCAGCTCGACGCCCTCGGCCTCGAACTCCGCCAGGGCCGTCGACGTACCCGTCTTGCGGCCGTCCAGCACGAGGCTCAGGAGCTGGTCCGCGAGCACCGGGGAGTCCCCGAACGACCACGACGGCGGCGGCACGACGTCCTTCGGCATCTCCCCCATGACGGCGTCGAGCTTGCCCATCCCGAGGTGCCCGCGGGCGGCCTGCCAGAACGCGCTGATCCGCTGGTCCTCGTCGTGCGTCGGCTCGGTCATCGTCGTCCCTCCGTCGGTGGTGCGCCCATCTTGGCGTGAAGCACGACGGGCGTGCGGCC
>NZ_BIMR01000063.1 GCF_004306155.1 Cellulomonas biazotea | reverse complement strand
ACGACGGCGAGGGCCGCGGGGACGAGGACGCGGGCGTGCCGCCGGAGCCAGCCGGGGGCGGCGCCGGGCGCGGGCGCGGGGACGCCGTCTGCGCGGGCGGTGCTGCGGGGTGCGGCGGGCGCGGCGGTCGTGCCGCCCTCGTCCTCCTCGACGAGGTGCACGTCCTGCATCCGGCCGGACATGCGGTCACGGTAACCCCGGGTGTGCGGCACCGCCCCGGGGCGGCGGGTGATCTCGCCGGGACCGGACGACGCCGGTCAGACCCCGAGCGCGTCGGCCAGGTCGGCCAGCACGTCGACCATCGCCGCGGGGTCGTCGACCCGGAACCGTGCGCCCGTGCGCCCGGCGCCGACCTTGACCGTCACGTCGTCGTCGCCGAGGGCGTCGAACGCGTGCTCGTCGGTCACGTCGTCGCCCGCGTACAGCACCACGGGTGCGCCGAGCTCGTCGCGCAGCGCGGTCAGCGCCTCGCCCTTGCTGGCCCGCAGCACCGAGATCTCGACGACGTCCTTGCCGTGCAGGACGCCCGACCCGAGCCGCTCGCCGAGCGTGATCGCCTCGGCCTCGGCCGGTCCGGCGACGTCGGGCTCCGCGAGGCGCGTGTGCACGACGACGGCCGTCGGCTTCGTCTCGACCCAGACCCCGTCGCGCCCGCGTGCGACCTGCGCGGCCTGCGCACCGAGCGTGGCGAGGCGGTCGGACTGCTCGTCGGTGAGCTGCACGACGTCGCGGTCCAGCCCGTACCGCGTGACGCGGGCCCGCTCGGCGCCGTGGCTGCCGACGAGGTACGTCCCGGCGGGCACCTCGGCGAGCGCGTGCAGGTCGCTCATCGCGCGCCCCGACACGAGCGCGAGCGCCACCGCGTCGGTGCCCCCGAGCCGGGCGAGCACGTCCACGCCCGCGGGCAGGATGCGCGACGCCTGCGGGTCGTCCTGCAGGGGCGCGAGCGTGCCGTCGAAGTCGAGCGCGACGAGCAGCGGCGTCGCCCGGCCGTCCGTGACGGCCCGCGCGAGCGTCGCGCGCAGGTCGTCGGCGCCCGCGGGCTCGTTCGAGGGAGCGGTCGTGGGGTCGGTCGTCTCAGACATGCTCGCTCCGGGTGGGGACGGCCGTGAGCACGGCGAGGAACTCCTGCGACCAGGCGGTCACGTCGTGGCCGAGGACCCGGCGCCGCAGCCGGCGCATCCGCTTGCGCGACTCGCGCGGGTCCATGTGCACGGCGTAGGTGATGGCGTCCTTCATGCCGTCGATGTCGTGCGGGTTCACCAGGATCGCGCCCTGCAGCTCGTCGGCCGCGCCCGTGAACTCCGACAGGACCAGCGCCCCGCGGTCGTCGGACCGCGCCGCGACGTACTCCTTCGCGACGAGGTTCATCCCGTCCCGCAGCGCCGTGACGAGCATGACGTCGGCCGCGAGGTACAGGGCCGCCATCTCCTCCATCGGGAACGACTGGTGCAGGTACTGCACGGGCGCGTGGCCCACCTGCCCGTAGTCGCCGTTGATGCGCCCGACCAGCAGCTCGACCTCGTCGCGGAGCTGCTGGTACGCGCCGACGTTCTCGCGGCTCGGGCTCGCGACCTGCACGAGGGTCGTCGTGCTCGGCGAGAGCCGGCCGTCCTCGAGGAGCTCGCCGTACGCCTTGACGCGGTGCCGGATGCCCTTGGTGTAGTCGAGCCGGTCGACGCCCAGCAGCAGCACCTCCGGGTCGCCGAGCTCGTGCCGGATCTGCGCGGCCCGCTCCTGCACCTCGGGGCTGCGGGCCAGGTCGTCGAACGCGTGCGAGTCGATCGAGATCGGGAACGCGGCGGCGCGCACGTGCCGCTCGACCTTGCCGTGCTTCATGAGCGTGACGATCTGCCCGCGCGTCGTCAGGTCCGTGAGGCGGCGCACGACGCGCACGAAGTTCGCTGCGTCACCGCCGCGCTGGAACCCGACCAGGTCGGCGCCGAGCAGGCCCTCGACGACCTGCTTGCGCCACGGGAGCTGGGCGAAGATCTCCAGCGGCGGGAACGGGATGTGGTGGAAGTAGCCGATCCGCAGGTCCGGCCGCAGCTCGCGCAGCAGGCGCGGGACCAACTGGAGCTGGTAGTCGTGCACCCACACCGTGGCGCCCTTCGCGGCCTGCCGGGCCGCGGCCTCCGCGAACCGCTGGTTGACCCGCTGGTACGCCTCCCACCACTGCCGGTGGAACGTCGGCGGCGCGATGACGTCGTGGTACAGCGGCCACAGCGTGTCGTTCGAGAAGCCCTCGTAGTACCGCTCGACGTCGTCCGCGCTGAGCGTCACGGGCACGAGCTGCGTGCCGTCGACCTCGAACGGGTCGAGCTCCAGGTCCGGCGACCCGCCCCAGCCGATCCAGGCGCCGTCGGCACCCGACATCACGGGGGCGAGGGCGGTCACCAGACCGCCGGGGGACCGGGTCCACGACGGCTCTCCGTCGTCCCCCAGGGACACGTCGACAGGCAGGCGGTTCGCGACGACGAGCAGGTCGTAGCCGTCGTCGGGCACGTCGGAAGGCAACGAGATCAACTCCTCGGGGTCTCGCACGACCCTAGTGGTGCCCCGGCGACGGCGCCCCTGGTCAGCGGCCGGGGCGACGCGCGTCACACCCGTCCCGCGTGCCGGGATGAGCGGCAGGTGGCCCCGGGCTACGGTGCGGGCATGGAGCGGATCGGTCTGACGCCGGGGTCGGACATCGGGGGGTACCGCATCGTCGCGCCGCTCGGTTCGGGTGGCATGGGGGCGGTGTACCGGGCGGTCGACGGCGGGGGCACGTCGGTCGCGCTCAAGCTGCTGCACCCGCACGTCGGGTCGGACGCCGTGGCGCGGGACCGGCTGCGGCGGGAGGTGCGCGCGCTGCAGAAGCTGCGCCACCCCGCGGTCGCCGCGGTCCTCGACGCCGAGGCCGACTCGACCGAGGCCTTCCTCGTCACCGAGCTGGTCGACGGCGACGACCTCGAGGAGCACGTGCGCGAGCGCGGGCCGCTCGGACCTCAGGACCTGCTCGACCTCGCGGAGGGGCTGCGCGACGCGCTGGTCGCCGTGCACGGTGCGGGCGTCGTGCACCGCGACCTCAAGCCGTCCAACGTCCTCGTCACGGACGACGGGCCGGTCCTCATCGACTTCGGCATCGCGCAGGCCGCCGGCGACGCGCCCCTGACCTCGGACGGCCTGGTCATCGGCACCCCCGGCTACCTCGCGCCCGAGCTGCTCGAAGGCGCGGAGCCCACGCCCGAGAGCGACTTCTGGGGCTGGGCCGCGGTCCTCGCGTTCGCCGCGACCGGGCGCGCGCCCTTCGGGACCCGCCCGCTGGAGGCCGTCCTCGCGCGGGCCCGGGCGGGCGACGCGGACCTCGACGGGCTCGGCACGCTCACGCAGTCCGCGCTGCGCGGCGCGCTCGTCGCCGACCCCGACGGCCGGACCGCGCCCGAGGACGTCGTGGCCGCGCTCACCGTCGTCGCGGCCGAGGGCGACACGTTCGCCGCGGACGACACCGACACGACGCTCGTCAGCGCCGCCGACGTCCAGGGCACGACGGTCGTCGACCCGCAGGACGCGACGAGCACCGCCCGCCTCGACCCCGCGGACGCGACCGGCACGGCCGTCCTCGCGGGCGCCGGGC
>NZ_BIMR01000062.1 GCF_004306155.1 Cellulomonas biazotea | reverse complement strand
GGGTGGGGGGGGCCGCCCGTCGGCGTCAGCGGGCGTGGGTCGTCCGCCCGGAGCCTCGGCCGTGCCGGTCGCCTCCGCGGGCCCGACCGTACCGGCCGCCTCCGCGGGTCAGACGACGGTGAGCGTGATCGTCGTGCCCTTGGCGACCTTCTCGCCGGGGGCGACGCTCTGGTCGCGCACCGTCCCGAAGACGCCGCCGAGCACGTTGCTCCGCTTGGGCACCATGCCGAGCTTGGTGAGCTCCTCGGCGGCCTTGTCGTACTGCATGCCCGTGAACTTCGGGATCTCGAACGTCTCCGGACCCTTCGACACCGTGAGGGTGACGGTGTCGCCCCGGAGCAGCTCGGTCTTGTCGGGCGGGTTCTGCGAGATGACGAAGCCGGCGTCGACGGTGTCGCTGAACGCCTCGGCGGTGCCGACCTTGAGGCCGAGACCGGTGAGCGTCGCGGTGGCCGACTCGAGCGACTCGTTGACGACGCTGACGACGTCGACGGGCGCGGGGCCCTTCGAGACGACCAGGCTCACCGCGGTGTCGCGGACGGTCTGCGCGTCGGGCTCCGCTGGGGTGCCGTCCGGGAGCGTGGCGCTGATGACGACCCCGTTGGGGATCGTGTCGTCGTACGCGGCCGGCGGGTAGGTCGCGACGAGACCCGCGGCGACGAGCGCGGCCTCCGCGGTGGCCTGCAGCTCGCCGACGACGCCCTGCGGGACGTTGACGTAGTCGGGGCCTTTCGAGACCGTCAGCTCGACGGTGCCGTCCTTGCGCACCGGCTCGCCCTGCGCGGGCGACGCGCCGACGACCGTGCCGACCGGCGCCGTGGCGTCGAACACGGTGACCGAGCGGACGCCGAGGCCGGCGTCGTCGAGCGCGGTCCGTGCCGCGGCCTCCGGGAGCTGCACGACCTCGGGGACCGTCGTCCACGCGCCCGGGCCGACCTGCAGGTACCACCACGTGCCGCCGCCGCCGAGGGCGAGCAGCAGAGCGAGGACCGCGGCGGCGACGACGCGACGGCGGCGACGCGGGCGCACGGGCTCGGCGGACGCGACGACCGGGACGGGGATCGACAGCGCAGCACCCAGGCCGATGGGCAGTGCGACGGTCGCCCCGGGCGGGGGAGCCGTCGCGAGCCGCGTGGTCTCGGCCGAGGGGTCGTCGTCGCGCTCGGCACCGTCGAGGTCGGTCTCGTCCGGGTCGGTCGCGGTGGGCAGCGTGATCGACGGGGCGACGTCGGCGCGGCGGCCGAGCGTCTCGTCGTCGAGCGCGAGGCGGGTGCGGCGGACGAGCGCGAGCGCCGCGGCCGCGTCGACCGGCCGGTCGTCGGGGGAGCGGGCGGCGAGCGCCTGCACGAGCTCGTCGATCTCCACCGGCAGCCAGCCGACGGTGTCGGACGGCGCGGGGATGTCGTTGTTGACGTGCTGGAACGCCACCTGGATGGGCGTCTCGCCGGTGAACGGCTGGGCGCCCGCGAGCATCTCGTAGAGCAGGATCCCGCACGCGTAGACGTCCGTCCGGGCGTCGCTGGCTCCGCGGACGACCAGCTCGGGCGCGAGGTACGCGACGGTCCCCAGGACGGTGCCTGTGGTCGTGGCCGTCACCTCGGTCACGGCGCGCGCGAGCCCGAAGTCGGCGAGCTTGACCCGCTCGTCCGTCGCCAGCAGCACGTTCTCCGGCTTGATGTCGCGGTGCACGAGCCCCACGCGGTGCGCGGCGGCCAGCGCGTCGAGCACCGACTCGGTGACGCGCAGCGCGTCGCCGACGGTCAGCGCGCCCTGCTCTGCGATCCGGCGGCGCAGGTTGGACCCGTCGACGTACTCCATCGTCAGGTAGCTGGTGTCGCCGTCCAGGCCCTGGTCGTAGACGCCGACGAGGCCGGGGTGCGTCAGCCGCGCGGCCGTCCGGGCCTCGCGTCGGAAGCGTGCGACGAAGTCTGCGCCCGACGCGCCCTCCGCGAGGTGGGAGTGCATCACCTTGAGCGCGACGTCCCGGTCGAGACGACGGTCGACCGCCAGGTAGACGGTGGCCATCCCGCCCCGGGCGATGCGGGACACGACCTCGTACCGCCCGTCGACCAGACGGCCCACGAGCGGATCGGTGACGGTGGCTCCCACGCGCAGGAGTCTACGGTCGGGGGCGCCCGGATCGGCGCAGGCGGGCCGTCAGGCGAACCGCGTCATGTGGGCCTGCACGTTCGCGACGTACCGCTGGGTGTCCGCGAACATCCCGTTGCGCTTCACCGAGGAGGCGCCCTGGTAGTAGCCGGCGATGGCGGTCGGCAGGTCGGGTGCGTTGCGGACGAGCGAGCGCAGGATCGCGACGCCGGCGGTGACGTTGTCGTCCGGGTCCAGGAGGTTCAGCTGGCGGCCGACGAGCTCGGACGCCCACTGCCCGGACGACGGGATGACCTGCATCGTGCCGATGGCGTTGGCGGGGGAGACGACGGCGTGGTTGAAGCCGGACTCCTGGTACGCGACGGCGAGCGCGAGGGCGGGGTCGACCCCGAGGGCCTGCGCGGTCGCCGTGATCTTCGCGCGCATGTCCGCCTTCGACGGCACCGCGCCCGCGCGCAGCGACGCGAGGTTCGCGTTCGCGGCGGCGACGGTCGTCTCGGGGTAGGTGCGGCCCGCGAACGTCGACCCGACCGAGGTCGCGGCGGCGGGCGCGACGCCCGGGATGCTGAGCTTCTGACCGATGCGGATGAACGCGCGGGAGTCGAGCCCGTTGGCCGCGACGATCGCGGCGGTCGTGGTGCCGTAGCGGGTCGCGAGGGCGGACACGGTCTCGCCGCTCGCCACCATGTGGGTCGCGGCCGTCGTCGTGGGTGCTGCGGCCGCGACCGGGGCTGCGGCGGCAGTCGTCCCGCCTGCGCCGGGGACCGTCAGCGTCTGGCCGATGCGGATGAACGCGCGCGAGTCGAGCCCGTTGGCCGCGACGATCGCGGCCGTCGTCGTGCCGTGGCGCGACGCGATGCGGCTCACGGTGTCGCCCGAGCGGACGGTGTAGCTCGCCGCGGCGGGAGCGGGCGCGGCGGTGGCGGCCGGGGCGACACGGACGGCCGGCGTCCCCGTCGGGATCGTGAGGACCTGCCCGATCCGGATGCGCGACGCGTCGGTCAGCGCGTTGGCCTGCGCGACCGCGCCGACGGTCGTGCTGTGCCGGGCGGCGATGTGGCTCACCGTGTCGCCGGAGCGGACCGTGTACTGGTCGTCGGCGTGGGCGCCGGTCCCGGTCGCCGTGACCGCGACGGCCGCGATCGCGAGCGTGGTGCCCGTGCCGGTGGCGGCGCGACGCAGCCCGTCGGCGCGTGAGGTGGCGAGCGGCGTCATGGTGGTCCCCCGGGGTGGGTCTGAAGTGACCCGTGGTGCTGGTGTGAATGAAGTGACAAAACATGAACGTAGCCGAGGGAATGGGTGAACGAAAGCGCGCGGGCGAATTGCGGCCCTGTAATTCGCCGTTGCGTACTCTTGTCGGGTGAACGACTCCACGCCCGCCCCGGACGACCTCGTCGACGAGTGGCTGACCCTCCCCGACGTCGCCGAGCGGACCGGCCTCGACGTGAGCAAGGTGCGCCGCCTGCTGCAGGAGCGCAAGCTCGTCGCCGTGCGACGCGGCGAGCCCCGCGTCCTGTCCGTCCCCGCGCAGTTCCTCGTGCCCGGCCACCTCGCGAACCCTGCCCAGCCGACCACGCCGCGCGACGACGCCGCCTCGACGGTCCTCGCCTCGCTTCACGGGACGCTGACCGTCCTCGCCGACGCCGGGTTCTCCGACGAGGAGGCCGTGACGTGGCTCTTCACGCCCGACGAGTCGCTGCCCGGCACGCCGGTCGACGCGCTCCGCGCGGGGCGCAAGACCGAGGTCCGGCGGCGGGCACAGGCCGAGCTCTGACCTCGGGACTGCCGAGGTCGGGACCGCCGACCTCGGCAGCGTCCGGGCGTCAGTCTCGGACCGACGCCCGGTGTGGCCCTCGTCGTGGCCTGACCTCGGCCGTGGGCTGACCTCAGCCGCGCACCGGCGTCGCGTGCGGGCCGGTGCGTCACCGGCCGCGGTCAGGCGTGCCGGTCGACCGCGGCGTGCGCGAGCTGCGCGATCCGGCTTGCCGCGGGCTCCGCCCAGCCCCGCGCGTCCATGACGGCGAAGGCGCGGGCCGCGAGGTCGTCGATCGTGCGCTCGACGTCCTCCACCGCCCCGGACGAGGCGATCGCCGCGGCGAGCTCCGCGACCGTCGCGTCGGTCATCGTCCGGTCGCCCAGGTGCTCGCGCAGCAGGGCGACGGTGCCCGCGTCACCCGACTCGCGCGCCCGGCGGAGCGCCCGCGCGACGAGCACCGTCCGCTTGCCCTCGCGCAGGTCGTCGCCCGCAGGCTTGCCCGTGGTCGCCGGGTCGCCGAACACGCCCAGCAGGTCGTCGCGGAGCTGGAACGCCTCGCCCAGGGGCAGGCCGAGGGACCGGCACGCGGCCAGCGCGTCGTCGTCCGCGTCGGCGAGCGAGGCCCCCAGGACGACCGGGTGCTCGACGCTGTAGCGCGCCGACTTCGCCCGGATGACGTCGCGCGCCCGTGCCTCGTCCGCGTCGGCGTCGTCCCCCCACGGGAGCGACTGCGCAAGGACGTCGAGGTACTGGCCGACGGTCACCTCCGTCCGCATGAGGTCGAACACGGCGCGTGCCCGTGCCGCCCGCGACGCCGGGGCGGACGCGAGCGCCGCCGCGAACTCCTCCTCGCTCGCCACGAGCGCGAGGTCACCCAGCAGGATCGCCGCCGACGCCCCGAAGCGCCGCTCGTCGCCCGCGAGGCCGCGCTCGCGGTGCAGCCGCTCGAACGTGCGGTGCGCCGACGGCATGCCGCGACGCGTGTCGGAGTCGTCCATCACGTCGTCGTGGAACAGCGCGGCCGCCTGGAAGAGCTCGAGCGCGGCACCGACCCGGACGACGGCCTCGGCCTCCGGGGTGCCGGGCTGCCCCCCGTGGGCGCGCCACGACCACCAGCAGAAGGCCGCCCGCAGGCGCTTCCCCCCGGACAGCATGCGGGCGAGCGCGTCGACGAGAGGTCGGGTGTCCTCGCTCACGGCCAGCAGCGACGCGGTGAGCCGGGCGACGTGCTCGGCGAGGACGGCGTCGACCTGCGGCCGGACGTCCTCGAGGTCGACGAGTGCGGGCTCGGCGGTCATCCCCGCAGCCTAGGTGGTCGGCGGGCGCACCCGGCCGCCGAGCGTCAGCGTGCGGACGCCGTCACGGTCGAGGATGCCGACGACCAGCAGCTCGCTGCCGTCCGCCCGCGAGAACGTGGACTGGGCGGCCAGCCCCGCCTCGGGGGCCGGGGGCGTCGACTCCGCGAACCCGGCCGCGAGCAGCGGGGCGCGGACCGCGTCGAGGAGCGCGGCGGCGTCCTGGACGGTTCGCAGGTTGAGGCTCACCTCGACCAGGTCCGAGCCCTCGACGGGACGCGCCGAGGAGACCAGCACCTCGGCGCCGTCGGGCACCACGACCAACGTCGACGGGAAGCCCTCGGCGAGCTCACCGACGGCGGACGCGGTCGCGTCGTCCGTGGGCAGGAGGGACTCGGTCGGGACCGGCGTGGACGACAGGGTGGACGTCGAGCTGTCCGAGGGGGCGACCGTCGCCGGTGTGCTCGTCGTGCAGCCCGCGAGCAGGGCGGCCACGGCGAGGGCGGTCAGCCCGGTGAGTCCGGTGGGCGCGGCGGACCTGCGGGGGCGTGGCACCGGGCCAGGGTAGTCGTCCCCGCAGGCGGCAGGCGGCAGGCGGCAGACGGCGGACGGCGCACGGCGGACGGCGGGCGGGTGGACGGGGGGCCGTCGGCGTCGGACGCCCCGCGTCGAGGCGTCCACACCCGCGCCCGGCGCGCTCCCGCCCACAGCCGGGCGTCGGCGCGCCCCCGGCCGCCTCGTCGCTGCGGTGTGCTCCCGGCATGGACACCACGACCCTGCGCGTGAGCGAACCGCGCGAGCTCCTCGCCCTCGTCCCGCACCGGCTGGGCTTCCACCCCCGCGAGAGCGTCGTGGCGGTGAGCCTGCGACCACCGCGCGGACGCGTCGGCGTCGTCGCGCGCGTCGACCTCGACCGGCTCGCCGACCCGGACGCCGGCGGCGCGCGGGCCCGTGCGCTCGTCACGCTGCTCGGCGAGGACGGCGCCCGGCGTGCCCTGCTCGTCGTCTACACGCGCGACGACCCCCGCGGCCCGGCGGGGACCGCCGTCCGTCGTGCCGTCGCGCACGTCCGGGAGGCCGCCGCGCTGTCGCTCGGCGACGTCGCCGCGTGGGCCGTCACCAGCACCGGCTACCTCTCGCTCGACTGCTCCGACGCCTGCTGCCCTCCGGGCGGCCGGCCGCTGCGGGACCTGGAGACGACCCAGACCGGCGCACGCCTGGTCCTCGCCGGGTCGGCCGTCCTCGACTCGCGCGACGACCTGGCCCGGATCCCGCCCGCCGACGCCGGACGCCGCCGCGGCGTCGCCCGCGCCCGCCGCCGGTGGGAGGAGCGACGCGAGGCCGCGCTCGCCGAGGGGGACGACGCCCTGCGGGCGTGGCGGCTCGACAGCCTCGCGGCCTGGCGTTCCGCGGTGGTCCTCACGCCCCCGATCGGTGTCGACCGCTCGACCGAGGAGCGGGTCCGCGACCTCGGGACCGTGGCGCCCGACGAGCCGGCCCCCGACGGCTCGGCCGACGCCTGGTCGACACCCGGCCCGGGCCGGGCGGGCACCGGGCGCGGCCCGTCGCAGCGCGCTCCATGGGGCCGGCTCGAGGCCGGGCTCGCCGACCGCCGGGTCCGCGACGCGGTGCTCGTCTCGCTCGTGCCCGGGACGGGCGACCTGCCCGAGCGCAGCGTCGCGACGCAGACCCCGGACGCCGTCGTGGACGCGGCGATCGGGCGCGCGGTGGCGTCGATCGTCGACCCGGCACGTGCGGTCCCGCCGCCGGCCGACGCGGCGCGGCACGAGCACGCCCTCGAGCAGGTCGTGGCCCTCGGCAGGACCGGCCACCAGGCCCCTGCGCTCACCCTGCTCGCGATGCTCGCCTGGTGGCGGGGCGACGGCGCCCGCGCGTCGGTGCTGCTCGACCGCGCGCTCGCGGACGACCCTGCGCACCGCCTCGCCCGGCTGCTCCTCGAGGTGCTGACCGCGGCGATCGCCCCCGGCTGGGTCCGTCGCGCCGGGTAGGCGCGACGGCGGTCCCCGACGCCTGACCTCGAACGTGGGGCGGACCTCGGGTAGCGTCACGGCCACGGCGTCCAGCGCCGATGACGAGGGAGGACCGATGAGCGGCATCGTGGTCGGCTACCTGGCCACCCCCGAGGGGCGAGCGGCGCTCGACGCGGCGCTCGAGGAGGCGCGCCGGCACGAGACGACGGTCGTCGTCGTCGCGAGCGCGCGTCCCGACGAGGGGGAGCAGCGGGCGGCCCTCGAGGAGGCGCTCGCGCAGGTCGCGTCCGAGCTCGCGGCCGAGGGGGTCTCCCACGAGGTGCGGCTGCTCGACGGCGGCGACGTCGCCGACGACCTCATCGCGACGGCGGAGGACGTGGCGGCCGAGCTCGTCGTCATCGGTCTGCGACGACGCAGCCCTGTGGGCAAGCTCATCCTCGGTGCGAACGCCCAGCGCGTGCTGTTCGACGCGCCCTGCCCTGTGCTGACGGTCAAGCCCGCGTCCTGACGGTCGCGCCGACGACCTGACGGTCGAGCGGACGACCTGACGGTCGAACCCGTGACGTTCATGAAGGCCACGCCGACGACCTGACGGTCGAGACCGTGACGACGCCCTCCGGACGTCGGCCCGGCGGCCGTGGCCCCACGCGACGGAGCGCCCGCCGCAGTCGTCCTCGACCACCCTCGAGCGTGCGCCTGGGCGCGCCGGTGAGGGAATGGTCCTGGACGCTCGTTCGTTGAACACACGAAAGCCCATGAAGGACGCCCCACGAGGGCGCCACACCCGTGCCGGGCACCGCCGTGGGCGGCGCGCGCCGGTACAATATGGGTCTACCTCCCGGCTCCCGCTCCGGGTGTCGCGCTGCCGAAAGGTCGTTCGTGTCGTCCCAGACCCCGCATCCCGCACTCCCGCGTGAGTTCGAGCACCCCGCTCTGCAGGACCTCGTCCTGCGTGGGCGGACACATGGCACCGTCGGAGCCGAGGAGCTGCGTACGGCCTGCGAGCAGGCGGACGTCCAGGACGCGAAGCGCCTGAAGGCCGTCATGCGCGGCCTCGCGACCGCGGGCATCGGCGTCCGCGAGCCCGCTGCCCCCGCCCGTGCGGTGGCCGCGACGAGCGCCAAGGCGCGCACGTCCGCGAAGGCGGTCGTGGCCGGCGACGACGCGCAGGACGCCGCGACGACGACGACCGCCCCGAAGAAGGCCGCGGCGCCCAAGGCGGCGGCGAAGCCCGCGGCGAAGACGGCCGCGGCCAAGCCCGCGACGAAGGCGCCCGCGAAGGCGAAGGCGGCCGCGAAGCCCGAGACCGAGTCGGACGAGGCTCCGGAGGACGGCGAGGAGCTCGAGGACGTCGACATCGACGCCGAGGCGCTCACGGACGACGCCGAGGTCGACGTCGCCGCGGACACCACGGAGGACGTCGCCGAGGGCGACGACGAGGAAGGCACCCCCGCCGCCCCGGCCGCGAAGGCCGAGGAGGAGTCCGAGGACAGCGCCGGCTTCGTGTACTCCGACGCCGACGACGACGACGCTCCCGTGCAGCAGGTCGTCACGGCGGGCGCGACGGCGGACCCGGTCAAGGACTACCTCAAGCAGATCGGCAAGGTCGCGCTCCTCAACGCGGAGCAGGAGGTCGAGCTCGCCAAGCGCATCGAGGCCGGCCTGTTCGCCGAGGAGCGGCTCAACGCGGGCATCACGATGGAGCCCAAGCTGCGTCGCGAGCTCGAGTGGATCGCCGGCGACGGGCGTCGCGCGAAGAACCACCTGCTCGAGGCCAACCTGCGTCTGGTCGTCTCGCTCGCCAAGCGCTACACGGGCCGCGGGATGCTCTTCCTCGACCTGATCCAGGAGGGCAACCTCGGCCTGATCCGTGCGGTCGAGAAGTTCGACTACACCAAGGGCTACAAGTTCTCGACGTACGCGACGTGGTGGATCCGCCAGGCGATCACGCGCGCCATGGCCGACCAGGCGCGGACCATCCGCATCCCGGTGCACATGGTCGAGGTCATCAACAAGCTCGCGCGCGTCCAGCGCCAGATGCTCCAGGACCTGGGCCGCGAGCCCACGCCGGAGGAGCTGGCCAAGGAGCTGGACATGACGCCCGAGAAGGTCGTCGAGGTCCAGAAGTACGGCCGTGAGCCCATCTCGCTGCACACGCCCCTCGGCGAGGACGGCGACAGCGAGTTCGGCGACCTCATCGAGGACTCCGAGGCGGTCGTGCCGGCCGACGCCGTGAGCTTCACGCTGCTGCAGGAGCAGCTGCACCAGGTGCTGGACACCCTGTCCGAGCGTGAGGCGGGTGTCGTCTCGATGCGCTTCGGCCTGACGGACGGCCAGCCGAAGACGCTCGACGAGATCGGCAAGGTCTACGGCGTGACGCGTGAGCGCATCCGCCAGATCGAGTCGAAGACCATGTCGAAGCTGCGGCACCCGTCGCGGTCCCAGGTCCTGCGGGACTACCTGGACTGAGTCGGTCCTCCCGACGAGAAGGCCCCGCCCTGCCGATGGCAGGTGCGGGGCCTTCGCCGTCCGGCGGGTGGTCGGCGCCGGTGTCGTCGCGCGTGCGCGACGCGACGCGCCCTGACATGCGACGAGGCCCGGACCAGTGGCGGTCCGGGCCTCGTGGCCTAGGGGGTGCGCGACGTCAGCGCGCGGCGCCCGTCCCGGCGCCGTGCTCGGCGAGCAGGCGGTCGGTCTCGTCCTGGACGTGCGTGGCGACGTCGGAGAACTTCGGGGCGTGCTCCCGCGCGTGGTGCGCGCAGAACAGCAGCTCGCCCACGGGAAGCACCACGCGGACGTAGGCCTGCGCACCGCATCGGTCGCAACGGTCGGCTGCGGTCAACGGCTCGGTCATGGTCCCTGTCACGCCTCCATACAACCATCCCGTGCCCCGTTCCATCCCCCCCAGGGCGGGTGGTTCGCTCCCGGCGTACCGAACTGTGATCCGGCGCACACCCGGACGCGGGCGTGCGCGCCCGCGGCGGTGCCGGACCCGTCGGCGCGCACGGCGCTGCGGCATGGCACCCGGGTGCTGTCAGGTGTCCCGGCTACCATCGCCCCCGTGACGACGACTTCCCCGCAGTCCGGCTACACCGCTCGGCACCTGTCGGTGCTGGAGGGTCTGGAGGCCGTCCGCAAGCGTCCCGGCATGTACATCGGCACGACCGACAGCCGCGGGCTCATGCACTGCCTGTGGGAGATCATCGACAACTCCGTCGACGAGGCCCTCGCGGGGCACGGCGACCGGATCGACATCGTCCTGCACGCCGACACGTCGGTCGAGGTCCGGGACAACGGTCGCGGCGTCCCGGTCGACGTCGAGCCGAAGACCGGCCTCACGGGCGTCGAGGTCGTCTTCACCAAGCTGCACGCCGGCGGCAAGTTCGGCGGCGGCTCCTACGGTGCCTCGGGCGGCCTGCACGGCGTCGGCGCCTCGGTCGTCAACGCGCTGTCGTCGCGGCTCGACGTCGAGGTGGACCGCGACGGGCGCACGCACCGCATGACGTTCCACCGCGGCGAGCCGGGCGTCTTCGACGACGCCGCGGGCACGAGCCCGGAGTCGCCGTTCGAGCCGTTCGTGTCGGGCTCCGAGCTCGCGGTCGTGGGCAAGGTCGCGCGGGCGCGCACCGGCACCCGCGTGCGGTACTGGGCGGACCGGCAGATCTTCCCGAAGACGGCGGTGTTCTCCTATGACGAGCTGGTCACGCGGGCGCGCCAGACGAGCTTCCTCGTCCCGGGCCTCACGCTCACCGTCCGCGACGAGCGGGGGATCCCCGGCACCCCGGGCGCCGACGGCCCCCATGAGGAGACGTTCTTCCACAGCGGCGGCGTCGTCGACTTCGTCGACCACCTGTCGCCGGACCCGGCCGTCACCGACACGTGGCACCTCACGGGCGAGGGCACCTTCACGGAGACGGTGCCGGTCCTCGACGACCGGGGACACATGTCCCCGCAGGAGGTCAGCCGGACCTGCGAGGTCGACATCGCGCTGCGGTGGGGCACCGGGTACGAGACCGAGGTCCGCTCGTTCGTCAACATCATCGCGACGCCCAAGGGCGGCACGCACCTGGCGGGCTTCGAGACGGGGCTGCTGCGCACGCTGCGCAAGGCCGTCGAGGCCAACGCCCGTCGCCTGAAGATCAGCGCGAAGGACGCGGCCACGGAGCGCATCGAGAAGGAGGACGTGCTCGCCGGGATGACGGCGGTCGTCACGGTGCGCCTCGCGGAGCCGCAGTTCGAGGGCCAGACCAAGGAGGTCCTCGGCACGGGACCCGTGCGGGCGATCGTGGCCAAGGTCCTGGACACCGAGCTCGGCGGGATCCTCGTCTCGACGAAGCGCGAGCACAAGGCGCAGTCGGCCCTCCTGCTCGACAAGGTCGTGGGGGAGATGCGTGCGCGCCTGTCGGCCCGCAAGCAGAAGGAGATCTCGCGACGCAAGAACGCGCTCGAGTCGTCGTCGCTGCCGGCGAAGCTCGCGGACTGCCGCATCGACGACGTGGAGCGCAGCGAGCTGTTCATCGTCGAGGGCGACAGCGCGCTCGGCACGGCCAAGCTCGCGCGCAGCTCGGACTTCCAGGCGCTGCTGCCGATCCGCGGCAAGATCCTCAACGTCCAGAAGGCGTCCGTCACGGACATGCTGAAGAACGCCGAGTGCGCGTCGATCATCCAGGTCATCGGCGCGGGCTCGGGGCGGACGTTCGAGCTCGAGGCGGCCCGCTACGGGAAGATCGTCATGATGACGGACGCCGACGTCGACGGCGCGCACATCCGGACCCTGCTGCTCACGCTGTTCTTCCGGTACATGCGTCCGCTCGTCGAGGCGGGCCGCGTGTACGCGGCGGTGCCGCCCCTGCACCGCATCGAGCTGGTCGGCAGCGGCGGCCGCAAGGTGGACCCGGCCGACCGGTACATCTACACGTACTCCGAGGCCGAGCTCGCGGCGACGCTCAAGCGGCTCGACCGCTCCGGCAAGAAGTACAAGGACGACATCCAGCGGTACAAGGGCCTCGGCGAGATGGACGCCGACCAGCTCGCGGAGACGACCATGGACCCGCGGCACCGGACGCTGCGGCGTGTGACGATGGACGCCGCCGCCCGGGCGGAGCAGGTCTTCGAGCTGCTCATGGGCTCGGACGTCGCACCCCGCAAGGACTTCATCGTCGCGGGCGCGCAGGCGCTCGACCGCTCCCGCATCGACGCCTGACGCCGCGGGCTCGCCCGCAATCCGCTTGCCGGGCCGCCGCAGTCGCGGCGAGGCTGGTCGGATGAGCATCGACCTGCCGACGACCTCGCTCCCGCCCATCGCCGAGCGGGCCGCCGCACCCGCGGTGTGTCCGCTGCCCGACCCGGCCCTCGGGCTGACGTGGCGACCGATGACGACGGACGACGTCCCCGCGCTGACGGCGCTGCTGACCCGCATCGAGACGGCCGACGCGGTGCCCTACCGCACGTCCGAGCCGGAGGTCGGCGAGAAGTTCGACGGCGACTGGAAGGACGTCGAGCGCAACACGCTCCTCGGCCTCGACGCCGACGGCGTGCCGCGCGCGTGGGCCGAGGTCGACCAGCCCCCGGGCGACACCCGGGTGGTGCGGGCGTTCGCGGACGGCGGCGTCGACCCCGAGTGGCGCCGGCGCGGCGTGGGCGCCGCGGTCGTCGCCTGGTCGCACGCCCGCGCGCGACAGGTGCTCGCCGCGTCCGGCAAGGACCTGCCGGCGCGCATCGCCAGCTACGTCCCCGATCAGGTGGTCGACGCGGCGCGTCTGCTCACGCGTGCCGGGATGACACCCGTGCGCTACTACGCGGAGATGCGCCGCCCGCTCGACGCCCCGCTCCCCGAGGTGGCCGTGCCGGCGGGTGTGCGCGTCGTCCCGTGGGCGCCGGAGCACGACGAGGGCGCCCGGCTCGCGCACAACGCGGCGTTCTCCGACCACTGGGGCAGCGAGCCCCGCACGCCGGAGCAGTGGGCGCACGGCCGGAGCATGTTCGCGCCGACGTGGAGCCTGGTCGCGCTCGACGAGGCCGACCAGGTCGTCGGCTACCAGCTGTCGGGACGGTACGAGGCCGACTGGGAGGTCAACGGCTACACCGCCGGGTACACCGAGCTGCTGGGCGTGGTGCGCGAGTGGCGTGGCCGCGGGCTCGCGTCGGCGCTGCTCGCCGCCACGATGGCGGCGTACCGGGCCGACGGCATGCAGTTCGCGGAGCTGGGGGTCGACACGGCGAACCGGACGGGCGCGCACCGGCTGTACACGGCGCTCGGGTACGAGGTCTTCGACAGCTCGACGATGTTCACCGTCGAGCTCTGACCGAGCCGACCGGGGGAGCGGCGGGGGAACGTGCTCGCACGGCCCTCGCCGCCGGTTAGCATCGGCGTCGGCCGGACGACGAGGTCCGGCCGCGTGCCGTCCCGGACGTGAGCGTCCGGTCCCAGGAGGTGGCCGTGCTCCGGTCGTCGTCGACCGCCGCCCGTGCGTGGTCGCTCGTGTTCGTCGTGGTGTCGCTCGTGCTGCTCGGTGCGCTCGTGGCGGGCGCCGACGAGGTCGCGGACGTCGCGCAGTGGTGCGCGATGCCGGTGCTCGCCGCCGCGCTCGTGACCGCCACGCGGTGGCCGCGGGGCCGGCTCGCGACGTGGGCGCTCGTCGCCCTCGGGTGCTCGTGGCTCGGAGACACGCTGCCCGCGACGACCGACGGTGACGCGGCGTTCCTGCTCATGGTCGGCGGCTTCCTGCTGGCGCAGGTCGCGTACGTCGTGGCGTTCGCGCCCGACGCGCGGCGGTCCGTCGCGCTGCGCCGCCCCGTGCTGCTCGTGCCCTACGCGGTCGTCCTCGTCGCGCTCGTCGGGCTGTGCGCGCCGCACGCGGGGGCGCTGCTCGTGCCCGTCGCGGTGTACGGCGGGGTGCTCGTCGCGATGGCGGTCCTCGCGACCGGCGTGAGCCGTCTCGCGGGGGCCGCGGCCGCGGTGTTCGTCGTGTCCGACGCTCTCATCGCGCTCGAGGCGTTCGTCCCGTGGTGGCACCTGCCCGGGCAGGACGTGGCGGTCATGCTCACCTACCTCGTCGCGCAGGCGCTCCTCGTGGTCGCCGTCGTGCAGCGCAACCGGGGCGAGCGTCAGGCGCCACCGCTTCCCGTGGTGCGCCGCACGCCCGCCCCGAAGCCCGACAACGTGGTCGCGCTCGTCGTCTGACGCCGGTCGAGCGACCGGACCGGCCGGACCCGACCGCGGGCCCCGCCGGTCAGCCGATGGTGTGCACCGGCGCCGGCAGCGGGGTGCCCGAGCCGTCGCGACGGTGGTCCGGCTCGGGCAGGTCGAGCGGCTGACCGCCCGATCCCGCCGCCCACGCCGGCCCCACGCCGACCCACGCGGCGAGCAGGACGTCCTCGCCCTTGAGGAACCGGTGGGACCGCACCCCGCCGGTGGCCCGCCCCTTGCTCGGGTAGGCGTCGAACGGGGTGACCTTCGCGGCACCCGCCTGCGTGCCGGGCAGTGCGCCCGACGACCCGGAGACGGTGACCACGACGGCCTGCGACGACTCCTCGGGTCGCACCGCGCCGAACGAGACGACCCGCTGGCCGCCCGCGAGCTTGATGCCGGCCATGCCGCCGGCCGACCGGCCCTGCGGACGGACCGCGGACGCCGCGAAGTGCAGCAGCGACGAGTCGGAGCTGACGAGCACGAGCTCGTCCTGGTCGCCGACGGCGACCGCGCCGACCACCTCGTCGTCGTCGCGCAGCGCGATGACGGTCCACTCGTCGCGGTTGTTCGGCACGTCGCCCGCGGCGACGCGCTTGACCGTGCCCTGCGCGGTCGCGAGCGCGAGCGTCGGGGCGTCGGCCGCGAGCGACGCGAGGCCCACGACGCGCTCGCCGGGCTGCAGCGCGACGACCTCGCTCAGCGGGACCCCGCCGGACAGGGTCGGCGGTCCGTCGGTCGGGGGCAAGGCGGGCAGGTCGAGCACGGAGACCCGCACGAGCCGGCCCCGGGAGGTCACGGCGCCGATGTCGGCGCGCGCGGTCGTCGGCACGGCCGACGCGAGGACGTCGTGCTTCGCTCGGCGTGCGTCGGGCGAGCGGTGCGGGGCGTCCCCTCCGGCGGTGCGGGCCAGCAGGGAGGTGCCGGACAGCAGCGCCCAGCACGGCGAGTCCTCGATCTCGAGGGGCGTCGCCGACGAGCGGGCCGCGGCCGGGGCGCCCGCGACGGACGTGCCGCCGGCGGACTCGAGCAGGATCGTGCGTCGCGGCGTGCCGTACGTCGCGGCGACCTCCGCCATCTCGTCGGAGACCAGGACGCGCAGGCGGTGGTCGTCGCCGAGGATGGCCTGCAGCTCGGCGATCTCCGCGAGCAGCTGCTCCTTCTCGCGCTCGAGCTCGAGGCGGGAGAACTTCGTCAGGCGGCGCAGGCGCAGCTCGAGGATGTACTCGGCCTGCAGCTCCGACAGGTCGAAGACGGTCTGCAGCCGGGCGCGGGCGCTCTCCGCGTCGTCCGAGGAGCGGATGACCTGGATGACCTCGTCGATGTCGAGGATCGCGACGAGCAGGCCCTCGACGAGGTGCAGCCGCTCCTGCCGCTTCGTCAGGCGGTGCTCGGAGCGCCGTCGCACGACGGTGATGCGGTGCTCGACCCACACCTGCAGCAGCTCGCGCAGGCCGAGCGTGCGGGGCTGGCCGTCGACGAGCGCGACGTTGTTGATCGAGAAGGAGTCCTCGAGCGGCGTGAACCGGTAGAGCTGCTCGAGCACGGCCTCGGGGTGGAAGCCCGTCTTGACCTCGATGACGAGGCGCAGGCCGTGCTGCCGGTCCGTGAGGTCGACCGCGTCGGAGATGCCGGAGAGCTTCTTGCTCTGCACGCCCTCCTTGATCTTCTCGATGACCTTCTCCGGGCCGACCATGTACGGCAGCTCGGTGATGACGATGCCCTTGCGCCGCGGCGTGACGTTCTCGACGACCGCGGTGGCGCGCGTGCGGAACGCGCCGCGGCCCGTGCGGTACGCGTCGCGCACGCCGTCGAGGCCGATGATCTTGCCGCCCGTGGGCAGGTCCGGGCCGGGCACGAACCGCAGCAGCTCCTCGAGCGTCGCGTCGGGGTGCATGACCAGGTGCCGGGCGGCCGCGACGACCTCGACGAGGTTGTGCGGCGCCATGTTCGTCGCCATGCCGACCGCGATGCCCGCCGCGCCGTTGACCAGCAGGTTCGGGATGGCGGACGGCAGGACCTCCGGCTGGGTGAGCTTGTTGTCGTAGTTCGGCACGAAGTTGACGACGTCCTCGTCGAGACCCGTCGTCATCGCGGTCGCCGACGGCGCCAGGCGCGCCTCGGTGTAGCGGGGGGCGGCCGGGCCGTCGTCGAGCGAGCCGAAGTTGCCGTGACCGTCGACGAGCGGCAGACGCAGCGCGAAGGACTGCGCGAGGCGCACCATCGCGTCGTAGATCGGGGCGTCGCCGTGCGGGTGCAGCTTGCCCATGACCTCGCCGACGACGCGCGCCGACTTCACGTACGGCCGCTCGGGACGCAGCCCCATGTCGGCCATCTGGAACAGGATGCGGCGCTGCACGGGCTTGAGACCGTCGCGCGCGTCGGGAAGGGCCCGCGAGTAGATGACCGAGTACGCGTACTCGAGGAACGAGCCCTCCATCTCGGAGGCGACGTCGATGTCGACGACGCGCTCGACGAGGTCCTCGGGGGGCAGGTTCGGGGTCGCGGGGCGACGCGCCATGCGTGGTGCTCCTCGGTCCGGGCGGATGTGCGTCGACCATTGTCGCGCGTCCGAGGGGTCGCTCGGCCCCACGGCACGCGGGTGCGCACCACCGGGCCGGTCGTCCGGTTAGCCTGGCCCGCATGGCAGACGTCGACGTGGACGCGGCGCCACCCCCGCAGGCCGACGGCTACCCGGCGGCGTGGGAGGCGGACGTCGTGCTCTCCGACGGGACCACCACGCACGTGCGGCCCATCCGCGCCGCCGACGCGGACGCGCTGCAGGCGTTCCACGTCGCGCAGTCCGAGCGGTCCACCTACCTGCGGTTCTTCGCGCACATGGAGCGGCTGCCCGAGCGCGAGCTGCAGCGGCTCGTGACGGTCGACCACGTCGACCGGGTCGCGCTGGTCGCGGTGCACGTCGACGCCGAGGGCGTCGAGCACATCATCGGCGTCGCCCGTTACGACCGCCTCGTCGGCGAGGCGCCCGAGGAGGCGGAGGTCGCGTTCAACGTGTCCGACGCGCACCAGGGACGGGGGATCGGGTCGGTCCTGCTCGAGCACCTCGCGGCGGCGGCGCGCGAGCGCGGGGTGCGCCGGTTCGTCGCCGACGTGCTGCCGCAGAACGGCCGCATGATCGCCGTGTTCCGCGAGGCGGGGTACGCGGTGACGCAGCAGACCGAGGACGGGGTGGTGAGCGTCGGCTTCGACATCGACCCGACCGACCGGTCGCTCGCCGTCATGGCGGACCGCGAGCACCGCGCGGAGGCCCGCTCGGTGCGCGACCTGCTCGCGGCGCGCACCGTGCTCGTCGTCGGGCCTGGCGTCGCCGACACCCTCGACGGGCGCCAGGCCGCGCAGGCGGCCGCGAACCTCGTCGCGGGCGGTGGGGTGCGCGTGCACACCGTCGACGTCGTGCCCGCCGTGGCCGGCACCGAGGCGTACGCCTCCGTGACCGACATCCCCGGTCCCGTCCCCCTGGCCGTGGTCGCGGTGCCCGCCGACCGTGCCGCCGGCGTCGTGCGGGCGCTCGGGCCCCTCGGTGCGCGCGGCGTCGTGCTGCTCTCCAGCGGGTTCGCCGAGACCGGGCCCGACGGGCTGGCACGCCAGCGGACGCTGCTGCGGGTCGCCCACTCCGCAGGGATCCGCGTCGTCGGACCCGCGTCGTTCGGCGTCCTCGCGGTCGGCCCGGACGGCCTGCTCAACGCGTCGCTCGACGCCGACCCGCCGCCGCCCGGCCGGATCGGGCTGTTCTGCCAGTCCGCGCCGCTCGCCGTCGCGCTGCTGCGGGCCGTGCAGCGCCGTGGCCTCGGCCTCGCCGAGTTCGTCTCCGCGGGGCACCGCGCGGACGTCTCCGGCAACGACCTCATGCAGTTCTGGAGCGACGACGACGGCACGGACGTCGTCGGGCTGTACCTGGAGTCGATCGGCAACCCGCGCAAGTTCTCCCGCGTCGCCCGACGCCTCGCGTCGGTCAAGCCCGTCGTCGTGGTGACCGCTGGGCGCTCGGGCCAGGTCGTCCCGCCGGGGCACGCGGTCCGGCCGACCCTCGCGCCGCCCCGGACGCTCGCCGAGGTCATGCGGCAGGCGGGCGTCATCCGGGTCGAGAACACCCACCAGATGCTCGACGTCGCGCAGGTGCTCGCGCACCAGCCGCTCCCGCAGGGGCGGCGCGTGGCGATCCTCGCGTCGTCGGCGTCCGTCGCGGCCCTCGTCGCCGAGGCCGCCTCGGCGAGCGGGCTCGTGCTGTCCGGCCACGTCGCGCTCCTGCCCGAGGACGCCCCCGACGACGACGTGCGCGCCGCGGTCGACGCCGTCTACGACGACCCCGGCACCGACGTCGTCGTCGTGGTCCGCATCCCCACGCTCGGCACGGTCGGCCGGACGCTGCCCCTCGAGGTCGCGCGCGCCGCAGCCCGCACCGGGCGGACGACGGTCGCGTCGGTCCTCGGCCTGCACGGGGTCACCCCGGAGCTCAGCGCACCCGACGACGACGGCCGGGTCTGGACCGTGCCCGCGTACAGCACCCCCGAGGACGCGACCCTCGCGCTCGGGCACGCCGTCCGGTACGCCCGGTGGCGCGCGGCGGACCGCGGCCGGCCCCTGCACCCCGACGGCGCCGACACCCGCGCCGCGCGCCGGCTCGTCACGTCGTGGCTCGCGGGCGACGCGCGCGCGGACGGGCTCGACCTCGACCC